>JAGOKK010000013.1 GCA_017994635.1 Candidatus Cloacimonadota bacterium
ACCCAGATGATGGCTTCACTCAATCTGTTGCACAAATGCAACAAAATCTGGTCGATTACTAAAAAAATAGCCTCGCGGGGTGGTTTTTTCTCTTGACCTGTCTTAGGGGCTTGAATTTGCTGGAATCAGAATGTGGAGAAATGAAGAACGAATGGCAGGAATACATAATGCAGACCCCTACCCGCAGAAGCGCGGAGTGAAGTGTGGCTGATCAGCCCAGACATACCGTTGTTACTGCTTGCGACCACGAATTTCTGTGGGGAGCGCTCCTTTTGGGAATTTCCATGCGCTATCAGGGCATGGACTGCCCCTTTCACGTTCTTGCCTACGATCTTCCAGCGGAGGATGTCCGCATACTAAAGAGCATTCCCAATACCAGAGTATTTCCCACCAAAAAAAGAAGTACCCGTAGTATCTGTACGCAGAAGCCTATGGCCATCGCCAGTGCTGAGACCGAGATCATTGTCTGGATGGATGCAGATTGCGTGGTGAGCGGGAATCTGGAAAAATACTTCATCTGCCCCAATAACAGCATTCAGATCAGGATCCGGGGTACAGAGGAAAACGCCACAGTTTTCCGGAATTACTATGCACGCGCAGATGTCCATGGGAGTATTCCCTCCGCAGTATTGAAGATTTGGATGGACGACGTGGGGGACCTGCCCAAAAGCCGTATCAAATCCACTTTCCAGACCAATTGCTTTGTCTTGAACCGCAGTCATCTTCCCTTTATCAATCAGTGGCAAGTGCAGATGGAGAAAGTGATCCCCGAGGGTACAGCTGGTGTGTACAATCCCAAGAGCAAAGCCTATTCCATGACCGATGAATCTGTGATAAACTCCCTATTGGCCTATTCATCTGCCGCCCCTGCCACCTCTGAGTATTTGATGGATAAAGATCCTGAAGCTCTGTGTATCCACTTTGGGCTGAAACCAAAGCCCTGGCAACACTGGACTCTGCAGGCATTTGAGATCTATCCATACATTCATCAGATTCTTGAGTGGGCTGCCGCTCAGGGATATATGCTGCCTCCTTTTCCAGAATCATTCAAACCCCAAAACCAGGAAAAAGAGTATAAAAGGGCAGTGTATCATAGCATCTACAAGGAGCTCCGATACCACGTCTCAAGCGGCGTGAGGGCCTTCATCCGGCTCTGGCGCAATGGCTGAAAATTGCAAAAGTGAAAAAAGTACTTGACTGCAATACGCCACCGATTATCTTGTCATCATTATTTAGTATAAAAGGTCCGTGAGGTTGGATATGAATCGCTTTTTCAGACTACTGATTAGTCTTGCACTGATTGCTCTAGCGATCTCTGCTTGCTCGGATAACGGGGATAACGCTTATGTCCCAGTTTCCGATCTAACTGTATCCCCTGATTTTAATTGGCAAACTACACGACCGGTTGAGGTAGAACTGCAAGTCCTTACCAATACTGCAGAACCCGTTCCCGGTATCGTTTTTGAGCTTTTTCCCAAGAAACCTGATCTCTACAGTACGCCGATGGGGAAAGGCGTTACTGGGGCGGATGGTAAATATCACACCAACATTTCGTTACCCACAGGAGTGAGGAGTGTTTGGGCTCGTGGCTTTATGTCTACCACTGAGATATCAGTAGTAGCTGATCGCGCAGTCTACACCTATGGCAATACTCAGGTCGAAGATAAGAGCGGTTTGACCTCATTGGACGGAAAAGGTGTTGATTTTAGAATGGCACCTGGATTGAGCACTTCCTACTGGGGCACCCCTTCGCCCATGACGAATGACGCAATAAACGCGGATTTCCTCGCCAGAGTAAATGCTGCCCTACCCGAGGGAACACCCATCCAGAATAGCCACCCTGAATACCTTGTAAACACCAATCAGCAAAACATAAAGATCAATCAGGATGCACAGGTATGGGTTACTTTCGTTACTGAGGGTGCCGGTTATAAGAATACCCTTGGTTATCATACATATCCCAGCAGTAATCCTCCTAAAAAGGTTAAAGATATTCGGTATCACAACGTTCTGTTCCCAAACGCCTCTCTTTATGGCAGTGGCGGCTATTTAAGCTCGGGTAACAAGGTTTATCTAGGCGAGTTTGATGGTGGGACTACTTTGGGCTGGTTTTTGGTCGCCAATGGTTATAGACAGGGTTCTGGAGGTCCTTACATCAGTGATGATGAGCCGGTTTATTACTCCAGCAAAAACCTTAATCCTGAGCTAAGCGAAAAACAACATAGCGTTATGGTATTCGATGAGCAATCCGAAAAATTCGTGATTGGCTTTGAGGATTTAAACCGGGAAGTTGATAGCGATGATGACTTCAATGATTTGGTGTTTTACATCACCGTTGTTCCACTCTCAGCCGTAGATATGTCAAATGTCGTGTCAATGGGCGGAGTGACGGATCTGGATGGTGATGGTATTGCCGATATAGACGACGATTATCCCGAAGATGGCTTGTTGGCTTTCAATAATCCAGTTTACCCGGAAGATGCCCTGGGCACCCTGGCTTTTGAAGACCTCTGGCCTGAAGTAGGCGACTATGACTTTAACGATATGGTGATCGACTACAACGTAAATCAGATCACCAATGCCTCAAATGAAGTGAAGAAAGTAGAAATGAGCTACAAGCTACGGGCAATTGGCGCGAATAAAGAAAATGGTTTTGCCGTGGAGCTTCCATTTAGCAGCGCGCAGATCTACAATGTGAATGCCAGCCTGCCTCAATTCTTTGAGCACGAGACTGGAGATAAAGCTGTGCTTCGTTTCTTTGAAAATACCAATGACCTCATCCCTTCAGATGTACTCGTAAATACTGTTCCCGGCAGTCCTTTCAGAACACCTGTGGAATTCAGTGTAAGCTTTATGCTGCATTCACCGGTAGCTCTATCTATCATTCCTCAAGCTCCTCCCTACAATCCCTTCATCTTTGTAAATGAAGTGCGAAGCCATGAAATCCACCTTTCTGGATATGCTCCTACCCCCCGGATGAACATGTCATTGTTCGGCACCGGTGGTGACGCCAGCACTCCTGGAAACTGGTATAAATCCGTTGATAATCTGCCTTGGGGAGTGAATATTCCCCAGCCTTGGGATTACCCGATCGAACATGCTGAAATTACCAAAGCCTATCAGAAGTTCAAAGACTGGGCTCAAAGCAGTGGCAGCTCCTACCCCGATTGGTACGCCGATCTTGATGGGTTCAGGAACGACGAATTTATTTATCAAGCCCCATAAGAAAACCCGATACACATCCATCCGCGCTTGCCATCATCCCCGTTGGCAAGCGCTTTTTTTCGCTCTACCACCATTGCCTGCTTGACAAAGCTGCCCACATCTACAACATGCATCCAAAAAGGAGAATCATGGACAGCACTGGACTTTCAGACAAAGAGATTATTGCCTTGGTGGATTGCAATAACTTCTACGTATCCTGTGAACGGGTATTCAATCCCAAGCTGCATAAAGTCCCTGTAGCTGTACTATCAAATAACGATGGCTGCATCATCTCCCGCAGTAATGAGGTGAAAGCGCTCAAAATCCCCATGGGTGCGCCGGGGTTTAAGCACGAAGCTTATCTCAAGAAACATGGCGGATTACTCCTTTCCTCAAACTACGCTCTCTATGGCGATATGAGTGCGCGGGTGATGGAAGTGCTATCTAGCTATACTCCCGAAGTGGAGATATATTCCATCGATGAGGCTTTTTTGAACCTTACCGGGCTGCTGATCAATGACTACGAAGAATGGGGCAGGCAGCTCAAACGCACCGTATATCGTTGGACGGGAATACCCGTATCGGTAGGTATTTCTCGTTCCAAGACCCTTGCCAAGATCGCCAATCATCATGCCAAGCGAGTTCCCGCGTTCAGGGGTTCGCTGGCTCTATTGGACGAAGACCGCGGTCAGAAAGCCCTGGCTCGCATCGATGTAGGTGACATTTGGGGCATTGGCAGGCAGTATCAGAAGTTTCTCAAGCAAAATGGCATTGAGAATGCCTTGCAGCTTCGAGAGGCAGACGACAAGTTCATCGATCATTACATGACCATGGTGGGGCACAAAACCATTCTCGAACTTCGGGGTTATTCCTGCATCGGCATCGATGATGCACCCCAGAGCAAAAAGAGCATAGTAACCTCTAAATCCTTTGGCCGACAGGTATCGGAGATCGCCGAGCTGGCAGAAGCCGTGTCCACCTACGTTACCCGCAGCGCCGAGAAATTGCGCGCTCAGAAATCTGTGGCGGGCCACATGATGGTCTTTCTTTGCACAAACCGTTTCAAAGAAGGCCCGCAGTACAACAACTCCATCTCCACTACGCTTTTTCCCCCTACTGCCTACACTCCAGATATGATCCGCGTAGCTTTGAAACTACTTGAAGAACTATATCTGGAAGGCTTTGAATATAAAAAAGCTGGAGTGATGCTGGCTGATATCATGCATGAAGACGATGTGCCGCTAAGTTTTATCGAGACGAACTACTTGGACGACGGCAGAGCGAGACTGATGAAAGCAATTGATCGCATCAATAAAGCCCACGGTAGAGATACAGTTTACATCGCCAGTAGCGGGATCGATAAAGAATGGGAAATGCGCAGAACCAGGCTCAGTCCACGCTTCACAACTTCCTGGAACGATATACCCAAGGTGAAATAATGTTACAGTCCATACAAACAGCCCAATGCGAGCAGCTTAAAATCCAGCGCAGCGAGTTCCTTTCCTTCATTTTTCCGGTGAAGAGCTCTGAAAGTGTGCAGGAAATCCTGAAGGAACACCAAAACACCTATGCCAATGCAACTCACAATTGCTATGCCTATGTACTGGGTTACTCGCAAGAAACACAGTATTACTCCGATGCTGGAGAGCCCAGCGGTACAGCCGGGAAGCCTATCCTGAACAGCATCCTGCGCAACGAGCTTTCCGGAGTACTCATCATAGTTACGCGCTATTTCGGGGGGATAAAGCTGGGTGTGAAAGGTTTGATCGAGGCATATACCCAAAGCGCACAAGCCGCCATTGATGCCAGTGAAAGGATCCCGTTGATCCTCTATCATGGCTTTACAATCACGACAGACTATGCATTTGTGGATGGTTTACGCCATCAAATGGCCGCGTTTGGTGCCCTGGAGATCACCTCCGATTATACCCAGAGAGTATGTTTGAATGTAAACGTGCCGGAAGAGAGCTTAGCGGCATTCGAAGATTTTTTGATTGGTTACCAAGCGATGGGACGCTTAATTTTTATCAGGGAGGATTGATGCCAGTGAAAGTGATGCTATCAGAAAGATTCATTATGAATCGACACAGACAGGGGGATGACAATGCTTAGAAAGACAGCGCATGCTGGTACTTTTTACCCGCGTTTTGCGGATCAGATCACAAGCTTGCTGGTTAAATGGACCGATGAAGCTCCTGCTGCCAATCATTCAGAGCGCTGCCTGGGTTTGCTACTGCCACACGCAGGCTACATTTATAGCGGTAAATGCGCCACCTGGGGCATGGCATCAATCGCCCATGAAAACGTGGATAGCTTCATCATCCTGCATCCCAGTCATCAGGGGATGCACTTCGATTTTAGCCTTTCCCCGTATCTGGAGTACGAAACTCCCCTGGGTAACCTGGCACTGGATGCTGATCTCTACAAGGCTCTTAGCCCTTGTGCTCAACAGAGTATAGCGCTGGATTATCACGCTCTGGAGCATTCCATGGAGATACAGCTTCCCCTTATCCGCTACTTTTTCCCTGAGGCAAAGATCTGCCCAGTGATGATCGGCAACCAGATCCCTGCTGTAGCATCTGATCTGGCCGCCACTCTATATGACCTTGTGTATAGATCGGCCCGACGCATCATGATCCTGGTCTCCAGCGATCTATCGCATTATCATCCGGCAAAACGGGCCGAGGAAATGGATCAAAAAGTTGCCCGGCACTTTTTGGCTTTGGATGCTGGGGCGCTCTGGAAGGATGACCAGCACGGTCAACTGGAAGCCTGCGGGATTGGGGGCATCATGTCCCTGCTCATGATGGCTCAGCGTTATACTTCGCCCACAGCGAGAGTTATTCATTATACTCATTCTGGAGAAAGCTCTGGAAACAACAGCCAGGTGGTGGGTTATCTGGCTGCCAAAGTGAATCTATAAGGGAGTGAGAAGATGCTAAGTGATAAGATGCGCAGTGAACTACTGGCCTTTGCCCGTGCTGTAATTATCCGCCAACTACAGGGGACTCCTTGCCTCACTCCCTCCGATATGGCATATGCTGAACTCCGCGGTGTTTTTGTCTCCATCCATAAGCATGGCGAGCTGCGCGGCTGCATAGGCTATGTCCGGGGTTACAGAAATATCGTCGATAGCGTACAGGAGATGGCCTTGTCGGCAGCTTTCAGGGATCCCCGGTTTCCTCCGCTAAGGGCAGATGAATTGCCTGATATTCGCCTGGAAATATCGATCTTAAGTCCGATGATCCCCGTGGACGATATCGCAGATATCACGATCGGCCGGGATGGCCTGTACCTGGAACATCCCTATTCATCGGGATTGCTACTGCCTCAGGTTGCCACAGAGTTGGGTTGGGACAGGGATACTTTTCTGGTCCAGCTGTGCCGTAAGGCATCGCTGCCCAATAAATCCTGGATGGATAAGGAAGCCAGACTTTACCGCTTCAGCGCGGAGATCTTTGGGGAAGAATAGTCCATCATGATCATCTCTTTGCCATTTGACGGGATCGATCAAGCACTTACCAAGCCGTTATTGTTCATGCTTGATAGAGCTTGGTAAGGACGTGACAAAAGCCACGAGGGGAGCTGGGGTGCCGCGAAGCAGATAAAAAAAACTCTGAACTGGGAACCCTGTAATCCACAAAGTCTTGATTTCATCACTTACTATGCTATGTAGGAAAGCGATGCTACTAAGGATGAAAGTGGAAGCCAGTCGTACACCCAGGCGCATTTTTTCATTGACAAAAATAGCCATGCATCACTTATGGTTTCTCACATGGTCGAGCGGGAATAGCTCAGTGGTAGAGCGCAACCTTGCCAAGGTTGATGTCGCGGGTTCGAGCCCCGTTTCCCGCTCCAGATTTTTGAGGCGACATAGCCAAGTGGTAAGGCAGAGGTCTGCAAAATCTCCATCCCCGGTTCAAATCCGGGTGTCGCCTCCATCATAGATTGATACAGAATAAGTGTTTAGGGTGCTTGCCCGGCAAGCATAGTGCCGGAGTGGTGGAACAGGTAGACACAAGGGACTTAAAATCCCTCGGGTGTTAAGCCCGTGCCGGTTCAAGTCCGGCCTCTGGTACCATATATAAGCGGGAATAGCTCAGTGGTAGAGCGCAACCTTGCCAAGGTTGATGTCGCGGGTTCGAGCCCCGTTTCCCGCTCCATTTTTTTATGATGATAAAAGCTATAATATTCGACTTGGATGGGACGCTGATAGATTCCATGGGCCTCTGGCGTCAGGTGGACGAGGATTTTCTCACACAACGAGGAATTGAAGTCCCCGGGGACCTTTTTGACCATCTCCCGCAAGGCAACAGTTTCATAAACACTGCTCAGTACTTCAAGGATCGCTTCGATCTCAGTGAAAGTGTGGAAGAGATCATGTTTATCTGGACCGATATGGTGAGCAGACAGTATGCTCAATCGGTGCAACTGAAGCCGGGAGCGGCAAACCTGCTGAGACGCTTGAAGGGAGCAGGGATCAAGATCGGATTAGGTACCAGCAATTCATGGCGATTGGCTGAGTTATCTCTCACATTCAACAAAGTATGGGATCTGTTTGACGTGGTGGTAAGTGGAGATATGCACTTGAGAGGGAAGCCCTACCCCGATATCTTTCTCAAATGTGCGGAACGGCTTGCCATCGGCCCCAGACACTGCATCGTGGTGGAGGATACTCTCACCGGGGTTCAAGCTGGAAAGGCTGCCGGCATGCATGTGATCGCTATCGACGATCCCGATAGCTTTGAACAACTGGAGCAGATCAAAGTATTGGCGGATGTCTTTGTAGCTGACTATGCGGAATTGTCCAGGGAATTACAAAGAAGGGAAGTCAATATATGAATTTATACATTACCATCGGCGCATATGGCAGCGGGAAAAGCGAGTACAGCATCCATCTGGCGAGAAGTCTGAAGGCTATGGGCCAGGATGTGGCCCTGGCGGATATGGATGTGGTGAATCCCTATTTCCGAACCCGTGATGTGCGCGATACTTTTGCCGCAGAGGGGATTGAAGTGATTGCACCTGATGGCGAGTTTTCCCATGCCGATTTGCCCATGATATCACCCCGCATCAAAGGTGCGATCGAGAACCTGGATAGGACTGTGATCCTGGATGTGGGTGGTGATCCTGCGGGTTGCCGGACCTTGGGGCGCTTTGTGGATTACATCAAAGAGCGGGGCTATATCCTGCGTCTGGTGGTGAATACTTCCCGTCCTTTTACCACCAATGCCGAAGAGATAGTCGCGATGATCGATATGCTGGAATTTGCCTCCAAACTTCAAGTGACGGAGCTCATCTGCAATACCAATCTGATGGAGTTTACCGATCAGAAACTGGTGGAAGATGGCATCCGTGAGGTTCAACAAGCTGCAGATAGTAAAGGCCTGATCTTCAAAGAGTACCTGGTGCTTGATGAATACGTGGATATGGTCCCTGATGGCTTGCATGGAAAGAAGCGCCGGGTAATGAGTTACACCTTGCAAAAACCCTGGGAAAAGCTAATGACGAAGGGGATTTAGGTATCTCCGGCAGGTTTTGCCAAAGAAAAATACATTGACACGATCCTGCCTCATGAAAGTGTGGTACAAAATGAAGCCGCTTGCTTCTGCCTTACTGCTTGAATGTGCATGTAAGGCCAAAGGATAAGACAAAGTCAATACATAAATTACTGTGAAGCAGGCGGAGTTTTCGGTTCTTACCGAGTTCTTCGCCTGCTTCATTTTTTCCGGTAAGAAGGAGGTTCTTATAATCCGGATTAAGCGTTACAAGGCAAAGACGAAAGAAGTCGTGCCAAAGGAAAGGATCAACCATCAGATCACTTCAGACAAGGTTCGCCTGATCGGTTCTGATGGCAAGCAGGTCGGTGTCGTATCGCTGCGTGAAGCTTTGCGCAGGGCGGAAGAAGCGGAATTGGATCTGGTGGAGATTTCTCCAAATATCGATCCTCCGGTGTGCCGTATATTGGACTTTAGCAAATACTATTTTCAGAAAGAAAAGAAGGCCAGAGAAGCCAAGAAGAAACAGCACGAGGTGGAGGTCAAAGAGATCAAGTTTGGCCCCAATACCGAAGAACACGACTATAACTTCAAGAAAAACAACGCTATCAAGTTCTTAAAACAGCACAACAAAGTGAAGTTCACGGTTCGTTTCCGGGGACGTCAGATGGCTCACAAGGAATTGGGATACCGGGTATTGGACAAGCTGAAAGAGGATTTGGCCTATATTGCTGATGTAGATCAAGAGCCAGTAGCAGATCGTAACCTGCTGTCCATTACGGTTAACCCCAAAAAAGATATAGATCGCATCCTGGCCAAGGAAAGTACTCCTGCTGCCGAGACAGCCCCAGTTGACGCCGCGGCCGAAGTGCCAGCCCCGATTACTGAGACCCCTGAAGAAGAATAAATCTGCCTCCTGCCTGCTGAATCCAGGCACCGAGGATATAAACTGAATAAAGCTAAGGAGAAATAAAATGCCGAAGATCAAAACCAATCGATCTGCCGCCAAGCGATTTAAGCTCACCGGCACCGGAAAGATCGTGCGTCACCACGCAAAAAGTGCCCATATCAAGACCAAGAAATCACCGAAATTGAAACGTAACCTTCGTACCAGCGCTATCGTGCGTAAATCCGATGAAAACAGAATCTACCGCATGCTGGGAATGTAAAGGAGAATAAAGATGCCAAGAACTACTAACAATGTTGCCGCACACCGCAGAAGAAAGAGATATATGTTGGCTGCCAGAGGTTACTTTGGCCGCAGAAGCAAGACTTATCGCGTTGCCAGACAAACCGTCGAACGCGCCATGGCTTTCTCCTTTGCCCACCGCAAGCTCAAGAAGCGTCAGTTCCGCAGCCTGTGGATCACTCGCATCAATGCTGCCTGCAGATTGAATGATATGAGCTACAGCAAGTTTATCAACGGTTTACATAAATCAAACATCGAAATTAACCGTAAGACTTTGGCTCATCTGGCCTGGCATGACGCTCCGGCCTTTGCCCGTTTGGTAGAAATCGCCAAAAATCACTGAAGCATTTAGAGCGCAGAGCCTGCCTTCGGGTGAGCTCTGCTTCCTCTTTACAGTCGTATCCCGCACGGGCAGATTTATCCGCCTGTGTTTTTATTTATCTAGAACTACTAAAGCCATTTCAAGGATAGTACATTGCAGAATCAGCTTGCAACCATGCTCGAGGAAGCAGCCCGGGAAATCGAAGCCTGCTCCGGCGCAAACGATATCCTCAACACCAAAGCCAAATACCTGGGCAAGAAAAGCTTACTCAATAGCCTATACGGTAGGATGAAGGATCTGGATGCCTCCGAACGTCCCGCGTTTGGCAATCTTCTAAACGAAGCTCGTCAGAGAATAGAAACCCTACTGAACGCCAAAGCCAGCGCCATCAAGGAACAAGGCTGGCACAAAGACAATGCTGGCATCGATTATTCCATGCCCGGGATCCCCAATCAGCGGGGAGGGTATCACCCCCTATCCATCGTCCGTCGCCAGATCGACGAAGTTTTTATGAGCCTTGGTTTTGAAATCGCCGAGGGTCCGGACATCGATGATGAATTCCACAATTTTGATGCGTTGAATACTCCAGCGGATCACCCCTCGCGTAATCTGGCCGATACCTTCTACGTGGAAGGCGGGAAACTCTTAAGAACACAAACCTCCACGGTTCAAATCCGCACGATGGAAAAGTATGCTCCGCCGATCAGGATCATCTCTCCGGGCAGATGCTATCGCAATGACAAGCCGGATCCCTCGCACTCGCCAGTGTTTCATCAGGTGGAAGCCCTGGTGGTGGACAAAGGGATCAGCATGAGTGACCTCACTGATACCTTGCAAAACTTTGCCTCTATTATGTTTGGCACCAAGGTACGCAGCCGCATTCGTCCTCATTTCTTCCCCTTCACAGAACCATCGGCTGAGATGGATATATCCTGCGTAGTCTGTGGCGGTAGCGGCTGCAGAGTATGCAAACAGTCTGGTTGGCTGGAAATGGGTGGAGCCGGCATGGTAGATCCCAATGTCTTTGATATTCTGGGGATAGATTCCGAGCTTTACACTGGATTTGCTTTTGGTTTGGGTATCGAACGCATCGCCATGTTGAAGTATAACATACCCGACATGCGGATCCTGTTTGAGAACGATCTGCGCATGCTGAAACAATTCAAAGGGGAGTTATAATGAAAATCACCTTATCATGGCTGACGAAGTATCTGGATATCAATGAAAGTGTAGATGAGCTATCCAATCTGCTGACCTTTGCTGGTATCGAGGTGGAAGGCATCACCAGTATCGGCGCTCTGCCTTCATCTGTGATAGCGGCGCGTGTTGTTAGCGCTGAGCCGGTTCCGAAGACCGATCATCTCAAGCTTTGCCAGGTGGATATCGGCGATTATGCCTTCGCAGCCAAGGCGGAAGACAATACTCTGCAGGTTATTTGTGGAGCGCCAAACTGTCAGGCGGGGATGATGGCTATTCTGGCTCTGCCGGGTTCCGTATTGGGTGATCTGGAGATCAAGACTGCCAAAATCAGAGGCATTGTATCCAATGGGATGCTTTGTTCTGAACGGGAATTGGGCATTTCTGAGAATCATGCAGGTATCGTTAGACTGCCTGATCAAACAGTAATCGGCACCTCGGTGAATGAACTTTATGAGCTTCCCGACACAGTGTTTGAATTGGAGATTACTCCCAATCGCAGTGACCTTTTGGGTTACAAAGGCATCGCCCGGGATCTCAGCGCCAAGCTTAATCGTCCCATGCGTGAGCCAGCCTTGAAAGATGTCCGGTTTACCAATGATGGACCTCAGTTGGGTCTCTACAATGAAGAACCGGAGCTTTGCCCTCGTTATACAGCCAGAGTGATTCATGGGGTCCAGGTGACCGAATCTCCGCTGTGGCTGAAATCAGCTCTGATCAAGAGCGGTCTACGCCCGATCAACAACATCGTGGATATCACCAATTACGTAATGATGGAGACAGGCCATCCCTTGCATGCTTTTGATTACGCGAAGCTCGTGGGCAAAGATCCGATGAGCTCTCATCCCGATATCGTGATCCGTAAAGCATATCCCCAGGAGGAAGTTCTCGCTCTGGACGGGCGGAAATATACCCTCGATGGTGATGAATTGGTGATTGCCGATGGGCAAAAGGCTTCTGCCATCGCTGGGGTGATGGGTTTGGAGCATTCCAGCATCACTGCTGAAACCAAGACCATCGTTTTGGAGAGTGCCGCTTTTCATCCTGGTAGTATACGCAGGACATCATACAAGCTGAAGTTGAGTTCGGACTCCTCCTATCGCTTTGAACGTCATTTATCCGCCGAATATGCGCAGGATGTGAGCATTCGTGCCACAAACCTGATCCAGGATCTCGCAGGCGGTGAAGTATGTGGAGCCTTACTGGACGATTATCCCAATCCTGAATCTGAGCAGTATCTAGCTCTGCGTCCGGCCCGGTTTACACACCTGATTGGCTTTGAACTGCCGGAAAGCGAGATCAGATCATACATGGCAAATCTGCATTTTACATACATGGGGGCAGGTCGCTATATCAAGGGCACGCAGACGACGGTGAACGAGCTGTTGACCGAAGATGCTGCTTCCAAGCTCAGCACTGCTGTATACGCGCATTATTACCGGGTTCCGTCCTATCGTAAAGATATGGGACGGGAAGCGGATATTCTGGAAGAACTGGCTCGTCTGGCAGGCTACGATAAGGTCCCGCAGAAAACAGCTCCCCAACAGGTAATGGACCGTCATGCATACCGCATCCGTAACAAAGTGATGGATTGGATGGTGCAATGGGGCTGCTATGAAACTTTGAATTATAGCTTTTGCGATCCGCGCCAAATGCAGGATCTGGGATTGGAACTGGAAGAACTCCCCCTGATTTCGCTGATCAATCCGCAAAGCTCCAATCAATCGGTGATGCGAGTCTCGCTAGTGCCCCAATTGCTCACCAACCTTGCTTATAATCTGAATCATGCGGAAAGGGACGTGAAGCTATTTGAGCAGGCAAAAGTGTATCAGAAGCGGGGCACCGAGCACGTTGAGCCCACGCAGCTTGCGGCTGTCTTCACTGGTTCGCGCACTTTAGAACACTGGCAATCCAAGGCTCAGCCGATTGATCTTACATGGATCAAAGGCTGTTTTGAGGGTTTGCCCACCTCGCTGGGTTTGAGCTACACACTTAGCCCGGTCACGGTACCGTATTTGGCGCCGGGTGAGGCGTTCAGCTGTAGTTGCAACGGCACCATTTTCGGATCCTTTGGCCGTGTGAAACCCTCAGTTCTTGCAAAGTGGGGCATCGATAGCAGTACCATCAAACAAGATGTGTGGATAATAGAATACAGTGTTGACACTCTCGTGGCTCTCAGCCGAAATATCAACATAAGCTATTGTGCCATATCTCGTTATCCCGCTGTGGTTAGAGATATCTCTTTCCTTGCTCCCCAGAAGCATACCTATGAAGAACTGAAACGCGCCATCACCAGTCTGGATGAGACTTTGGTAGCTGATGTACAGGTATTCGACGAATACCTTTCCCAGCAGATTCCTGAAGGTTGTCGCAGTCTGAGTCTGCACATTGTGCTGCAAGACCAAGAAAAAACATTGACAGATGAACGCGTTGAACGGCTGATGAACTCAGTGCAAAAAACACTTATAGAAAACTACAGTATTCGAATGAGGTGAGAATGGAAAGTCCCATACTGAATCTGCAGGAGCGCCTGCAGAAACTGATCGATCAATACACCAGAGATAAAAAGGAGATGGAGGAGCTGAAAAAACAATATGCCCAGCTCAGCGAGGAGAACGTTCAGCTCTTTGCCCAGATCGAGGAATACACCAAGCAATGCAGCGATTATGAGAGTAACCTGAAGTCTATACAGGAAGAGAACAAGTCGCTGAAGAGCAAGTACGACGAACTGGAAAAGATGTTCTCTGGCATTGAAACTTTTGCCGACGACGCCATCAAGAAAATCGACAACATATTTCCCCTCTTAGAGGAAGGAGATTAATCTATGCAATCGGTAGAGGTGGAGATATTCGGGCGGCGTTTTCGCCTTCGGAGCGATGATCCCACCCGCACCATGAAGATAGCTGCTGATTTGTCAAAGCAGCTACATGATATTTACGAAGCGAATGAACAGCTCGATTTTGCCCGGCTTCTGCTCCTTGCATGTTTCAAACAGCAGGAGGATCTTCAGCTGGTACTGGAGGACAATGAGCGCATTAGAGCAGAGCTGGAACGCATGAATCAAATGATCGAGAAAATCGTATCTGTATGATCTTTGCCTGCGGAATTCGTGATATGATTTGCAAAAAGCCATAAGAATAATGGGGAGTCGGGCCGTGAGTGGCATGCGTGCCGGCTGGTTCCGGATACATAAAGCTCATCAGGTAGATTCCCACTCATGCAACCTTGGCTTTGTATAGTCAAGCATACACGGTTCACGCGGGCTTATAATCCCGCTTCTCAGGGCATGCCGGAGATAGCGTAAATAGATTAAGGAAGTGAAGCAATGAACAACCCATATATTCTGGGAGTCCTGGGCCTTGTGCTGGGCTTCGTTATCGCTTTGATACTGTATTTTATCAAGCGTAACAGCTCATTCAAACTGGTTTCTCAGGCCGATGAAATAGCAGAGAACATCAAACGTGACGGCAAAAATGAAGCTGAGACCCTCAAAAAAGAAGCCCTTCTGGAAGCCCGGGAAGAGTGGTTCAAACAGAAACGCATTCTGGATGAAGAAGTAAAAGAACGCCAGCGTGAACTGCGCGCTCAGGAAAAGAAATACAACGAACGGCTCAGCAGCCTTGATAAACGTCTTGATTCACTGGACAAAAAGGAAAATAGTCTTTCCGAGCAGGAACGAAAGCTGAAAAGCAAAGAAGATGAACTGCAGGACAAGAAAAAAGAGTACGAAGAAATCCTGAGTGAACAGAAGACCAAGCTGGCAGAAGTGGCCGGGCTTACTCGTGAAGAAGCCTTGGAGAGACTCCGTGTGGAACTGATCAGCACGGCTCGTCAGGTGGCGGCAAACGACGCAAAAATCAGCATCGAGCAGATCAAACTGGATGCTGGCAAAAAGGCCACGGAAATTCTTTCTACTGCGATCCAGCGCATGGCTGTAGATCACGTGTCCGAGACCACGGTATCCGTGGTATCACTGCCTTCAGATGAAATGAAGGGACGCATTATTGGCCGCGAAGGACGCAATATCCGCACCTTTGAAAAGGCCTCCGGAGTGGATCTGATCATTGATGATACCCCAGAAGCCGTCGTGCTGTCCTGCTTCGATCCCGTCCGCCGTGAGATTGCCAGGCTTTCTCTGGAGAAACTGATCTCCGATGGTCGTATCCATCCTGGGCGCATTGAAGAAGTAATCGCCAAAACCACCAAGGAAATGGACGAGAACCTGATCAAGATCGGAGAAAAAGCGGTGCTGGAAACCAATATCCATAATATCTCCCCCAATCTGATCAAGGTTTTGGGGCGTCTGCACTATCGTACATCATACGGCCAAAATGTGTTGCAGCATTCCATAGAGGCGGCTTGGATCTGCGGCATTTTAGCCACGGAAATCAATCTGGATCAGGAAGTAGCACGTAGAGCCGGGTTATTACACGACATCGGTAAAGCCGTGGATCATGAATACGACGGCACTCACGCCATCATTGGTGCCAATCTCGCGCGCAAAAACGGAGAAGGCAAGATCATAGTGAATGCCATCGAAGCTCACCATGAAGAAGTGGAAGCCACATCAGTTTACGCAGCCCTGGTACAAGCTTCCGATGCCATATCTGGAGCTCGTCCCGGTGCACGCAGAGAAATGCTAGAGACTTATATGCAGCGTCTGGCCAAGCTGGAAGAAATTGCCAATGGAGTGGAGGGTGTGAATAAATCATACGCCATTCAAGCTGGCCGCGAACTCCGCATCATAGTGGAGCCAAGCGTGATCGAAGAAAGCCAGACCCCTCTTTTGGCCACCGAGATAGCGGCAAACATCGAGAAGCAAGTGCAGTACCCAGGCCAAATCAAGGTTACCGTGATCAGGGAAACCAGACAGATAGCCATGGCAAAATAATGAAGTTGCTTTTTTTCGGCGATGTATTCGGAAAGCCCGCCCGAGAACTGCTGATGCAGGATTTGGGCGGTTTACGCCGAGAATTTGAGGCCGATTTTATCATCATCAACGCGGAAAATCTGGCTGATGGACGTGGCATCACCGAAAAAGTGGCAAAGCCCTTGTGGCAAGCTGGCGTGGACGCGATGAGCAGTGGTAATCATCTCTGGGACAGGGAGGAAGCGCTGGATTATATCACGAAGGAGCAACGCCTCGTCAAACCATTGAATTACCCCACGAATGCGCCCGGTAACGCAGTTTACCGGCTACGTAAGGATGATCTCAAGCTGGATCTGATCTGTCTGACGGGGCAGATTTTTATGCCTCCTTGCGATTCTCCATTTCATGCTGTGGATCTTTTTCTGGCGTCCCGACCCAATCCGGATGTGCCAGTTATCGTAGATTTTCACGCTGAATCCACTGCGGAAAAGAGGGCGTTCGCGTGGCATTTGGATGGCAGAGTGGCTGCGATTCTAGGTACGCATACACATATTCAGACTGCCGATCCGGAAATCCTGCCCCAGGGTAGCGCATACATTACTGATGTAGGTATGACTGGGGCTCACGACAGCGTGATTGGAGTAAAGAAGCACATTGTCCTGGATAAGTTTTACACTTGTGTTCCCCACAGATTTGAGACATCTGATCGCGGTATGATGATCAACGCAGTTCTTGTCGAGATTTGCAATCAAACCGGCAAAGCTCTCAATATCCATAGTATCAGACGTAAACAGGAGCTTTAGTAATGGAAAAAATACTCAGTGGTAAACCCATAGCAGGTGCGATCAACAAGGTCTCCAAGGCTCTGATCGCAGAGCATAACCTTCGTCCCAAAATGCTCTTAATCCAGGTTGGGGAGGATCCCGCCAGTTCCTACTACGTACAGAGCATTATCACTAATGCTGGTAAACTCGGATGTGAAGCCGAACTGATGTCCTTGCCGGCAAGTGCTATAGAGAGTGATCTACTTTCCGCGATTGCTACTGCCAATACTGACCCTGCCGTCCATGGGATCATGATCCAGAAACCTCTGCCAAAGAGCTTCAATGATACCATGATCAGCCAACGGGTGGATCCAGGAAAAGATTTGGACGCGATAAATCCGTTGAATCTGGGCAAGATCATGATGGAAAGCGATGGCTTTCTTCCCTGCACTCCTGCGGCAGTTTACTATACCATGAAGTACTACGGCATCGATCCCCAAGGCCAGAAATTGGTAATCCTGGGACGCTCGAACGTGGTGGGAAAACCTTTGGCCAATATGCTGCTGTGGAAGAAGATGAATGCCACAGTGACGGTTTGTCACAGCCGTACCAGGGACTTGGCAGAGATTTGCCGTGAAGCGGACATTTTAATTTCGGCTATCGGTGTAGCCAATTTCGTTACTGCCAGCATGGTGAAAGAAAACGCCATCCTACTTGATGTGGGGATAAATGAAGTCACTGATGCCACGGGCAAGGTAACATATGTGGGCGATATGGATTATAACGCTTTATACGACATATCATTAGCCATTACTCCTGTACCTGGCGGGATCGGCAGGATCACCACTTCATTGCTATATCTGAACCTAGTGAAGGCTTGTCTGCTTGCTCACGGGTTAAATAAAAGTATTGACGAATATATTGACATCATTTTTAGTGAGAACCATAAGATATTATAACCTGATGTTTGGGAGGACCGATGAACATTAAGAGTTCTAAACTCTTGGCAGTCATCTTAATACTCGTAGTAAGTGCGCTTGCGCTTACTGGTTGTGGCAAATCCGGAAACCGCTTCGCGAACGTGTTGCCAACCATCGAAATCACTTCCTATGAGGGATGGACGGATGAGTCTGTTCCTGCCAATGTGGATACGCTTACTCACAGTTACACTTTTCAACAGCGTATTTATTGGCATGCCATCGATACCGATGGCGTAATCACGGGATATGCCTTCAGAGTTTTGGATGAGAACCGCAATCCGATAGCCAGCCCTGGTTATCAGTATATTAGCCTCGACGATGGGCTTACGTCCCAGGAGATTCTGAATAAGTTCGGCAACGGCTGGGTAATCCATTATCTTCCGGGCGCAGATCAGAGCATCCCTCTGGACGATCCCCTTGCCAGACGCTCGATCTGGACTTCGCAGAAGTACGCTGTGATCAATTTCCCCTCAGCTGACGAGTTCGGCAATCCGACACCCACCATGTCCTATTTCGAAGTGATCGCCATCGACAATCGTGGCGGTATCACAGAGTTACCGGCATGGCGCAAATTTCGCACTGAATCCGATCGACCTACCTGCAGAGTTAGCACGACCAAGGGTAATCCCGATGGTGGCGAAGTCGGCAGCGGATTGAAGCTGCATTTTACCATGGATGATACCGATCCCTTCATCTCTCCCATCCCTTACAAATACGAGTTTAAAATGATGAAGCTTGATCCCGCGGGTAATGTGGTGGAAGGTAGTGAAACTGATTGGATCAGTACCGACAATGAAGAAACCATCAACGAATACAGACTCACCAGATACACCAGTCCCGCTCTTACCTACGATTTTGATGTAGTCTCAGGTGCAGAACTCTCCACCACAAAAATCCTCGCCAGAGTTACCGATATGGCTGGAGTGTTATCCAATATTGCTGATTCCTTGGCTTTGGAGTTTAAGGTGAAGCCCGGATTCCGTCCTCATACTCAGCTATACACCCGTAAAGTGCTGGCAGTGGGCGATTATCATTATGAGGATTGGGGCGATGACACCACTCCCGAAGTGCTTCCCTACAGCATCATAGCCGGCGAGCAGCGGTTCGCCACTCCCTTCTTCAAAAATGCCAAGGGTGTGCACACTATAGTTCACAGTCACAATCTGAAAGCTTATATTCGCTGGGGCTGGTATGGAGAATACGCTACTGTCTCTACTGGGGGATCATCTTACGAATATGATGATCCTTACGGCAAAAAAGTAGATGTGGTTTTGGACCGTAACACTCGCACGAATTACTTCAGTGAGATTACTCATTTTCACCTTCGTTACGATGGCGAACCCTATAACTTCCCGCCATTTGCCAATTCCATCCATACTGATCCTGATACTGGTGAACGTTGGCTGAAAGTTCCTGTCAATTCTCCGCTCCTGCAATCGATCGTGCTCACTGGTCAACAGCTCAGCATAGGCCATCACAAGTTCGAAGTGCGTTGTGTGGACCTGCAGGATGAATGGGATCCCATCCCCGCTGTAATGGAATTTGATGTAGTTCCCTACATCGATCCCGCAAATAGAAATGGCATTCTGGTGATTGATGACGAAGGAAACGGAGCTGCCCCGTATGCTGCCAATGCCCAGGTAACCCAGGCCTATGAAACAATCTTTTCCGAACACGCCAGTGATGTTACCTATATCAACCGCAGCAATGGAACCCAGCACAACACCTATGGTGACAGCCGCAGCAGACATTTTGCCTTCAGTGATCTCATGAAGTATAAGGTCGTGGTGTATCATCAGGACAATCCCGACGAACGTGGAAATCTGGATGCCGAATCCGATGGCCTTACACTGTTTATGAGCAATGGGGGAAATCTCATCATATCTCATAATTCAGCTCTTTCATCGGTGATTGATGAACTGCAACACGCGAATATGCGTACCACTCTCATGCGACATCTGGGGCTGCCAGACATCCCAAAACTGGGGGTACTCAGCAATAGCTGGATTATCAGACCCTTCTTCCAATATGCGGATGGCGTGGGAGATTATCCCGATGTAAATCTGCAATACGGTGATCCGCCTGCCTTGAATGCTCTTGTGAACTTAAGGCACGGTATGGCTAAAATATCCTACTTCAACGAACTGGGTACTGGTACTCCGATCTATACCTTCGGGTGTAAACCTGTAGATTATCCCACCTTCCCGCCTACTCAAGCCGAGTATGATCTCTACAATGGGAAAACAGTTGCCATTAGAAACGTAACGGAATCAGGCGGAAAGGCATATACATTCAGTTTCCCGCTCTCACACATGAAGCCACTTCAGACCAAGGCCATGATGAATAGGATCCTTAGCGAAGTTCTATAATCCCAAACTAGTATAGATGAAAGACCGGCCGCAAGACCGGTCTTTCAGTTTCTCTCGCAATAACCGTCTCTGTGCTCATCCCGCCCTCTTCTGGCCTCAACCCAATTCATAGGTCTCCTGAACTCCACTTGAACGGGGTTTGGGATGTGTTTAGCATGACTTCAGCATGTATTCGGGTGGCCAGGGGGCAGGATTTTGGCTAAGATGCTCTCAGTATAGAAGGAGATGTTTGGGCGGCGCATAATAGGATTAGAGGTGTATATACCCGGCAAAGACTCGCCTTTGAATGGAGAATGATAGCTGCAGAACATGAGGAAAATGGGCAACAAGCGCCACCAGGCGTAACTGATTGATTAAGTGTCAGATGGACAATGCCGCACTCTAGCAGGGCTGTTGATACTGGTAAAGAGTAGGAAGAAAAGCTGGATTCTACGCTGAAAGTTCATTGACAGATTGCGGGGGTGCTTCAAATGTGGACAATAGGTAATTTTCATGGAGATCAGATGAGCAAACAGAAGAAAACAGCCATAGAACCGACTCGGGAACAGAACTATGCTGAGTGGTATCAACAAGTAATCAAAGCTGCCGATCTAGCGGAAAACAGCGATGTCCGGGGATGCATGGTCATCAAACCCTGGGGCTATGCGATTTGGGAAAATATTCAGAGGGTACTGGACGGTATGTTTCGGGAGACGGGGCATCGTAACGCATACTTTCCAATCTTTATTCCCAAGAGCTACTTTGAAAAAGAAGCTGAGCATGTGGAAGGCTTTGCCAAAGAATGTGCCGTGGTAACCCATTCCAGACTGGAAGACGACGGTAACGGCGGATTAAAAGTGGCCGGGGAACTTACCGAGCCGTATATTGTTCGCCCCACCAGCGAGACCATCATCGGAGCATCCTTTGCCAAATGGGTAAATAGCTATCGGGATCTACCCCTTTTGATCAATCAGTGGGCAAACATCGTTCGCTGGGAGATGCGAACCCGTCTTTTTTTGCGCACTGCCGAGTTTCTTTGGCAGGAAGGACACACAGTGCATGAAAGCTCAGAAGATGCCATGTTGGAAACCAGAAAAATGCTGGATGTATATGCCCGATTTGCATCTGAGTATCTTGCGATTCCGGTGATTACTGGCGAGAAAACCGAGAGCGAAAAGTTCCCTGGTGCGGTGAATACATATTGCATAGAAGCTATGATGCAGGATAAGAAGGCCTTACAATCCGGAACCTCGCATTTTTTGGGTCAGAATTTTGCCATGGCTTCAGGGATCAAGTTCCAGGGTCGAAATGGAGAGATTGACTACGCCTGGACAACCTCCTGGGGCGTCTCCACACGCTTGATCGGAGCATTGATCATGGCACACAGCGATGATAACGGCCTGTGTTTGCCTCCCAAAATCGCTCCCGCGCATATCGCGATCGTTCCCATCTATCGTGATGAAGAAGAAAAGCAACAAGTCCTGACCATGTGCCATGAAGTGGAAAACATGTTCCATCGTCAGAATTTTGAGGACATCCGCATCTATACCGAATTGGACGACCGGGATCTCACCGGTAGCGAGAGAAACTGGTATTGGATCAAAAAGGGAATTCCCCTGCGGGTGGAAATCGGACCGCGAGATGTGGCATCGGGATCGGTAATGCTGGCTCGCCGCGATCAAGAACCTCGGGATAAGCAAAGCGTACCTATGGCAGATCTGCATCAAGCCGTGATCAATGCATTGACCGACATGCAGGAAGGGTACTATCAGCGGGCTTTGCAGTTTAGATTGGAAAATACGATCAATATCGATGATCCAAAAGAGTTTTATGCTTACTTTACTCCCCTCAACCAAAATCAACCGGAGATTCATGGGGGATTTGCCAACGCGCACTGGTGCGGCGATGCGGCCTGCGAAGAGAAGATCAAAAATGACCTAAAGGTCACCATCCGCTGCATTCCATTTGATGCTCATCCGGAAGAGGGAGCTTGCGTCTGCTGCGGGAAAGCTTCCAGCCGCCGCGTGATTTTCGCGAAGTCGTATTAAAATGAATGTGCGCAGCATAGTAATCAGCATCGGTAATGAGATATTATTGGGCAGAACGCTGAATGGCAATCTGGCCTTTTTGGGTGGGGAATTATCCCGTCTGGGAATACCCATTCACCGCTGCATCTGTATAAAGGATGAAGCAGACGAAATTTACAGAGCGCTTAAAGAAGCCTGGCAGGACGCCGATGTAGTGATAACCACCGGTGGTTTGGGTCCCACAAAGGACGATATAACCAGGGCATCTGTGGCAGACTTTTTCGGTAAAAAACTAATCTTCAATGAAGAACTCTGGCAATACATCGGAGATATGTTTTCTCGTCGCGGGATGAAAATGCCGGCTTCAAACCGGGTTCAGGCCATGGTGCCATCTGGATTCAGCGTATTGCAAAATGAACGTGGCACTGCTCCTGGTTTGCATTACAGCGAAGGGAATAAGCATTTTTTTGCCCTACAAGGTGTCCCCTCCGAAATGAAGCACATTTTTTCCACTCAGATTGCCGACATTCTAGCTGAAGCATATCCGGAAGCAGAAGAAGTATTTCAGCGCGATCTGCATACCTTCAACATTGGGGAATCAGCCCTGGCGGAGATCGTGCACGAAGCAGAGCTCCCTCAAAACCTCACTCTGGCCTGGCTGCCTCAAACCGGAAGAGTGGACTTGAGGATTTACGGTAGTGATATGCGGGTTTTGGATGAAGCTGAGACAATTGTTCGCAAAAAAGCCGGTAAATTCATCTGGGGTGTGGATCAGGACGATCCTCCACAATGTCTGGTGAGGTTACTCAAAGAACGGAAGCTAACCATCGCCATCGCTGAATCCTGCACAGGCGGATTACTGCAAAAATATCTTAGCGATGTGGCTGGAGTTTCAGAGGTATTTCTTGGTGGAGTCGTGAGCTACAGCAATGAGGCCAAGATCAGCTTACTTAAGGTTGACCCGGCGATCATCGACCAATATGGCGCTGTCTCGGCAGAGTGTGCCCAGGCGATGGCAGAGGGAGCTGAGAGACTATTTGGTTCACGCGTTACGATCTCGGTCACCGGGATTGCCGGTCCTGATGGAGGAAGCCCGGAAAAGCCTGTGGGAACAGTGTACTTCGGTTTTTGCGTAGCAGGTAAGAGTTTCACGGAATACAAGCTGCTCTTTGGAGATCGTGAGAGTATCCGTCACAAGGCTGCCGAAGCAGCGATTTTGCTGCTGTACAATACCTTGAAAGGAGCACAAGACGCATGAACGTACTTATCATCGGCAGCGGTGGTCGGGAGCACGCGATTGCGGATGCTTTTTCACGCAGCAAGATTGTCACCAGCATCTGGGTAAGTCCCGGTAATGCCGGTATCGCGCGAGAGTTCAAATGTCTCAATCTCGACTCCGACGAAAAGATTCTTGCTCACTGTCAGAGCGAAGACATCGATCTGGTTTTTATCGGTCCGGAACAGCCAATTGCCGCCGGACTATCGGATTTCTTGCGGGCCAGGAGTATAAAAGTATTTGCACCCTCTCGGGCGGCGGCCAGATTGGAGACATCCAAGGCTTTTGCTAAAGAACTGATGACTCGTTACTCCGTGCCTACCGCGCGCTACCAAATGATCCATGCGCCGGAAGAAATAGAAGATGTGCTGCAAGATTTCGCTTTCCCGGTAGTCCTCAAAGCCGATGGGCTGGCTGCCGGCAAGGGTGTGGTAATCGCGAGCAGCTATTCGGAAGCCACAACGGTATGCCGGGACTTGCTGTCACAAAAAAGCGGCAGTAAAGGAGTCCTGGCAGAAGAATACTTAAAAGGGTGGGAAGTCTCGTTATTTGCTATTACCGATGGAAAAGATTACCAAACAACGCTTTTCGCACAAGATCATAAGCAACTCTGTGACCATGATCTGGGCCCCAACACTGGGGGTATGGGAGCGTATTGTCCGGTTGATGAGGCAGAGGCCTACCGCGGAGCCATTGAAAGGGATATCCTGGAGCCCGTTTTAACGGCAATGTGTGAAGAAGGCTGCCCCTATACAGGAGTTCTCTACATGGGGTTGATGATAACCATGGAGGGTCCGAAAGTAATCGAATTTAACTGCCGTTTCGGAGATCCGGAGACACAAGCCCTGCTACCACTTTTAGTTACGGATTTTGCTGAGGTATGCAGAGCGGTGACGGATCATGAAGTAGCAAAACTTAGCCTTTCATGGGAGGACCAAGTGTGTCTGGCAGTTGTTCTTGCCGCTGAAGGCTATCCTGGATCCTATGTCAAAGGAATCAAGCTTAACTTGCATGAACTGCATAGCCGTCCATATTTTGCCGGTGTAGCATCGGAAAACGATTCCCTGGTCAGTAATGGAGGCAGGGTCATGGCTTTGGTAGCCAAAGCCAGTGATCTCGCAACGGCACGGGCACTTGTATACCACGATGTGGACTCAATGCCTGGCAAGGAATTGATCTGCCGCAGAGATATCGGGCTTCGGGAAAACACTCTTAGATAATGGAGCACCAATGAAATCAGCTTTTTTGACTCTGATCATGTCGCTGCCAATCCTCATCTTCGGTGCGGCAATCACGCTAAATAGTGAGAGTCCTGAGCTACTTGGACTATCGTTTCGCTTACCTGAATATAGTCTGAGCGAAACAGTGATAGAGGGGAAAAAGTACCACCAAATCGTGTGTGAAGAGGGAACATCTCTTGCCGAGGAAGGATATCCCAAGCTACTGGCATTTTCCACCGCGATAGGTTTACCCATTGATGGCTTTGCCTCAGTGAACATCATTTCCAAAAAGAGTATTAGCATACCCGATGTGGATATTGCGCCAGCGGCCACCATCAGCATTGATGATGGTAAGCCCAACGCCATTTATCAGCCAGATTTTAAAGCATATAACAGCGCAACGTTATACCCGGATACGGTGTGGAGTCTCGGTGAGGCCGCCTTCATCGGCGATCGCCGGTTTGTGGCTCTGCAAGTGTACCCCTTTCAGTATGATGCGAAACACAGATCATTGATAGTTCATACAGAACTGGAGATTACCGTGTCCATCAGCGGTAGCAAAAGCCCCAACCCAAATTGGCAGATTAGTGAAAATCCGATTGATCTGGCAGCCGACAGTTTCTTTATCAACAATGCCAGCTCCCAAAAATGGCGTAAAGCCAAACAGAAAGCTGAGTCTTATGAATCGCCAAAGAACTCACTCTCGCAGATCTCGGAAATCCAGTTGGTGGTGGATTCTGAAGGTATTTACAAGGTCGGTTACAGCTATCTGAAGCAATTCATCGGGGAAATGACCGATTCCCTGGGTATGGATATGGCATGGGACATAGATGATATTGACCCCAGGAATTTGGAGCTTTACGATGAATTTGGGCAGGTGCCTATCCATTTCCCCGGCGAGGAGGACGGGCATTTTAACAGCTCCGACTATTTTGAGTTTTACGGGGATCGTCACTATGGAGATCAAAGGCATTTCGATGATTTCACCGCAGAAAATGTATATACTCTGAAGTTGCTTGACCGCTTTGGAGCACGCATGGTGGTGGAGAATGGCGGCCTCATCCAGAATAATCCCATGTATTTCACCCGGGCCGACGGCTTCGAAGAATCAGTGCATTTTGAAGAACAACTGATGAGCGATAAACTTGGCCGGGGTTGGTCGTTCAGCGATCCAGAATTCTTTCTTGAAGACAACTGGTATTGGAAAAGAATATCAGCACCGAATCTGGAGATCATCCCTTTGGAACTCGAGTACCCTCTGGATAGATCAACACTTTATGTGGATGCAGAAATCTCCCTGCGCGGCCTCACATATAAGGAGGACCTGTTGCCCGGACAGGTGGATCACGAAGCCACTATCAGGCTGAACTCAGCCATGATCAATACTCATACCTGGATTGGGCAGACAGAAAAGGTGTTTCACCCTCAGGCAGACATTGCTAATTCCTTCCTCAGACATGGGACCAACCAACTCTATATCAGTCTATCCGGTAATACTGAAATGGGTAATCGCGAACTTGTTTTACTGGATTACATCAAGCTGAAGTATTGGCGAGAATACAAGACGGATCGCGATTACATCAAGTTTGAGAAACCTTCCAACCGACCTGGTGGACTCTTCCAGTTCGACGTACAGGGCTTTTCCAGCCCTAATGTTACCGTTTACAAGATTGGCTCCAGTGTGTTTAGCAATATGCAGATAGAACCTTTCAATATCGATGGGGCTGCACCCTGGACCGTGAGTTTTCAGGATAGCGTAAGTTCCCAGGCTGTCAGGTATTATGCAGTGGAAGAGAACACTAAGAAATCTCCGAAAGCCCTGCGCCTGAATATCCCTTCCGACCTGAAGAATCCTATGAATGCTGCCAATGTGATCGTGATCAGCCCTTATGGGTTTATGGAGTCTGAGGGTACGCTGCAGCTGAAAGCTCTCTGGGAAAGCGAAGGTCACGTAGTAAAGATAGTGGATCTTCAGGATATTTATGACGAGTTTAATTTTGGGATTGTCTCGGCAGAGTCCATCCGTGATTTCCTGAAGCATGCCTATAACAATTGGAATAGTCCACAGCTTTCCCATGTAATGCTCTTGGGCGAGGGGATCGATGATACTAGAGACAATAGCCCCAGCCGTAAATACAACTTGATTCCAGTGAAAAAAACCTGGACTTACAAGCATGGAGCAACTGCCAGCGATACCTGGTACGGATGTCTCGTAGGCACAGATCCAGTGCCGGATATCACGATTTCTCGTCTGAGTATCTGGACTCATCAGCAGATCCTGGATTATGCTGCCAAAGCTGTAAGCTATCGCAACGACCTGCATACCAATAGGCTTTGGAACAATCACATTACCCTAAGTTCTGGCGGGAAGCTTGATGATGCCACAGATACTTTCTCTCAGCAATCCGAGAGGATTCGCAGCCGGGTGATCCCCCGTGATTACCGGGTCAGCCGGGTCTATACTTCATACCAAACGGTAAGCCCCGACTACCACGGCGGTACTTTCAACTTGAGAGATGCCCTCAATAGCGGAACTCAGTTTGTGCAATTCATGGGGCATGGGGGCGGCCGGATCTGGGCAGACTACAACCTCTTCAACTTTGACGATGTGGCTACCCTGAACAATCAGACTTACCCAGTGGTTCTGTCTCTGGCATGTTACTGTTCGGCTTTTGACACAAATGGAGCATCATCCATATCCGAAGCTTTGATCTTGCAGCCCGATAAAGGGGCGATAGTTACTCTGGGATTTACCGGTTTGGGCTACCTGGATCATGATGAACCATGGGGTCTGGCGTACAATGAAGCAGTGTTTCAACACAGTTTTGACACCCTGGGGGAGGCTTATCTCTTCGGTTTGGCAAGATTCTTTACCACGGTGTCCTCCTCCACGGCCAGATATGCCCTCACCTATGGCTCAGCTATGTTGGGAGACCCGTTGATCAGATTAAACAAACCTGTTTCTGATATCCCAGTAACGATTAATAGCCCTAACCTTCAGCCCTCAGAGCAGTTGGAAGTACGGGCAGAATTCCCATCAGAGGTAAATGCGGCTCGTTTGTATGTGATGAAAAGTACCGAAAAAGTAATCAATGTGCCTTACGATCTGCCGGTAGTGGATGGAATTCTTCAGACCACATACAATATCACGGAAGCCAATGATCAGATGGCTTACAAGGTCTTGGTGGCGGGGTATTCAGACACCAAAGAATACGTAGGCCACAGTTCCTTTTCAGTGGGAATTCCTTTGGTAAATCATCATGAATATATACCGGCCAATCCCAGCTATGCGGACTCGGTAGCGTTTTCTGCCAAAGTGCTTAGTCCTGTCGGGATAGCTTCAATGGATTGTTATGTGAGGACGGATAGTACTTTTGTGGATGATGAATGGCACATTGTCTGGAAATCATTGCCGATGCAGGAAAGCGAGCAAGATTCTACGATTTGGCAGAGTACTCAGAAGCTGCAGAAGTATGGACCAGGGAAGGAACTGCCCTTCAAGTATCGCTTTACCACTTCAGAAGGGCAGAGGCTGGAAACAGCACTGCAATCACTGGTCATCCCAGGTCCTGATATTTTCCTGAAAGATATGGTGTTTGATGTAGCTGATGGAACTCCAAAGCTCAAGGTTTTCTCTACAAACATCGGAAATATGGTAGCCCCCCAAACCGATTTGCGCCTATATTACAAAATCGGGGATTCCAATCAACTACTGGCGTCCACGCAGCCATTTGCCCCCCTTGAGGTGAATGAGGAGCGCTGGGATACCATATATCTGGATAATGTCCCCAGCGCCAATCTCACTTTCGAAGCCAGAGTAAATGCCAATAGAACCTTCCCGGAATGGGATTTCTTTATCAACACAAATAACTACATTTCGTTGACCATGCCTTACAATTACTTCAATGTGGATGCGGCTGGAGGAGTGTATAACAGTGTGGATAATAACATGTCCTGCACAGTGCCAGCTTCCTTTGCCGGCAGTGGCAGTTTCCTGATGGCAATCAACACCATGTCCGCACTACCCCCTCTAAATCAACCAGACGTGGAAGGCATACGGCTTCAGAGTGCTGATGCTTTCTACGGGAATCAACAATCAATCCCATACGAGATCAAGCTGCTTGATGCCTCAATGACAGACTCCCTGGGAGTATTTACAAATGGCATGCGCATGAACCTCAGCCTTAGATATGATGGCCAGGATACAGATAATATTGCCCATGAAGGTGAAAACAGCTTCAAGATCTATCGCTACAATGCAGATTTTCAAAAGTGGATTCTCTTGGGTGGGCATGTGGTACCAGCCGGAGATCTGGTAAGCTTTGAAGTAACTCGTGCCGGCATCTACAGCCTATTCCGAAATTGTGATGTCAAAGCCCCATCGGTGGACGTAAACGTCCAGGATCAAGAGTTTACAGTGGGCGGTTATGTAGCAGGTAATGGTGTGATATCCTTACTCTTAAGCGATGCCAATGGGATTGATGTGATCGATAATTCCATTATCCTCTTTATGAATGGGGTCGAAGTACCTCAAAGCGACTATGTGATAAGCGTGAACAAGGAAAACATCAACCGCATACCGATCAAGTACCAGCTTGCCCTGGGGCGCGGAAACCACGAATTGAAAGTTGACTGCCGGGATCTGAATGGTAACTACATGACTCGGGAAGTGCAATTTGTGGTAAATGACAAATTCAATATCAGCAATATCGGTAATTATCCCAATCCCGTGCTTGGTCAGGCGCAAGATCCCAGAAATGATGGCAGGACCAGGTTTACCTACATTCTCACTGATACCGCCGATGAAGTGTATATCAAAGTCTATACCATCAGCGGGCGTCTGGTAAAGACCTTCCGAAACCTGCCAACCGGGGTGGGTTACCATGAGTATCCACGCACAGTTTATGCCTGGGATTGTAAAGATGAACAAGGCTTCCCCCTGGCAAACGGGACCTATTTCTACCGTGTTGTTGCCCGTCGAGGTGACAAGAAGATCGAGAAGATTATGAAAATGGCCATTCTGAGATAGGGAGGATATCATGAAAAAGATAAGCATTTTAGTCGCAATCCTGTCGCTGCTTACCCTGCCCCTCCTGGCAGGCAGATATGCCGGTGATTTTATGATGATCGGTGCTGGAGTAAGAGCCCTCAGCATGGGCGGAGCATTTGCAGCCCTGGCTGATGACGGTTCGGCCATATATTGGAATAGTGGTGGACTGGCTCAGATCAAGGATTCCGAAGTCTCGGCCATGCATGCCTTTCTGTATGGCAATCTGGCAAGCTACGATCACCTGAGCTATGTGCAGCCACTGCCCAATGATGTGTCCATTGCTTTTAACGTTACCCGGCTTACCGTAAACGAGATCCCGCGCTTTGATGAGAGTCATCTAATCGGTACCAATGTGGATCAAAGGATAAATGACAGCGCAAGTCATCTGCCGGGGATTCCCGACGGACATTTCCGCTCCACTGATGACCTCTATCAATTTGCCTTTGCTAAGAATATCAAGTTTGGCGTTAATATGGGCTGGCAATTCTTTGAAGTCCCCTTTGAGCTCGGTTTGGGGGGGAACGTGAAATTCATAAAACGGAAGATCATGGATAATCTGGGATCGGGAACAGGATTGGACGTGGGGTTGAAACTCAGAACCGATCTGGCTGTGATCATGGACGTGGACGAGCTGGGTGATCTGCACTTCGGATTGAACTTTCAGGATATTGCTGGAACGACAGTAAGCTGGGATACCGATAGCGAGATCAAAGATGAGATACTATTTAACACCAAGGTGGGTACTGCGATAGTGCAACCCATTGACAAGTGGAAGAGTACCTTCACCCTGGCTTATGATTATGACTATGTGTACAAAGGCACCAGCCATTACGGTGTAGATTGGTCATATGATAATAAAGCTAATCTACGTTTGGGCTATTATAATGCAAACTTCAGCTGTGGTGCCGGCGTCAAACTCTATGGCGTAAACCTGGATTACGCTTTGATCACCAATCCCATCGGCATCAGCAACCGGGTGGGCTTGAGAGTATCATTTTAGGAGGATGAAATGAAATGCCTTACATATCTTGCGCTGGCCTTCTGTCTGATCAGCATTATGTCCTGTTCAGGTGAAGATGAAGAAAATAAGGACACCAGACCACCTGATACTCCGAAAATGATCCCTCACTACGGCGATGTGGGCGATCCGCC
>JAGOKK010000102.1 GCA_017994635.1 Candidatus Cloacimonadota bacterium
TCGCGGGGGTGGGATTGGGCACCTTCTTCTCTCTGCTGGTGGGAGTGGTCTCTGGCCTCTATCCTGCCATCAAAGCCGCGCAGATAGACCCTATCAGGGCGATCTATTATATGGATTAAATTCACACGTCAAATGGAATTAATCAATATCAAAATGCCGCTTGATAAGGAGATAATGATAATGTTACACCACTTACTCGTGCTATCGCCTCTGTTGATCATGCTGTTTAGCGTTCTATCAGTCTTTGCCACATCAGAGGAACCTCACTCTGCTGCTGCACCTTCGGCCATCAGTCGCGAATCGGGGATGCTGCGGATCTCGATTGATCCACGCATAGAACTGCTGGCAGTCATCCAATATACCTCCGGCAGCAAAATGGCCCACCGTGGTGGATCATACGCTGGGGCAATCGGGGAATGGTTTGCAGAATATCAGAATCACCCGGTGATGCAGAGACTGCGGGATATGGAAGAGTGCGGATATGTGTACGACCTTCCGGTGAGCTGTTTTCTCCGTTTTGAAGATTGCGCTTTACAGAAGATTAGCTTCAACTGGGACTCCACCATGGAAACGATGAATCTGAAAAGACTGGAGTGCGTTTCGCAAACCGGACCTTTGGAGGAGTTTTATGACTTGGTTCGAGATTTTGCTCTGAAGAGCGATTTTGCCGGTTTTTATGCCTCCCAAAGAGAATACTTCCAGCGGAGAGTGGACGAAGCAGCAAACGCGTTGAACCAATATCCGGATATGATAGCTCACATGGTGGCCTGGTATGGCTACAGTCACACTTCATACAACCTTGTCATATCCCCATTGGCAGACGGAGGCTACGGCCCCGCGATGGTTGATGCAGAGGGCGGAATCCATGCTTTCTGCGTTGCGGATATTAACTGCAGCGATTTCGATGAAACTAAGCTACGACAAGTCTCCAGCTGGCTCTTTCACGAGTTTTCCCACTCCTATGTCAATTCCCTGGTGGATAAGCACTGGGACATGTTTGAAAGTGGCGAGGATATTTATGAACTCCTGCAAGACAAGATGTATCATGCCTACAGTTCGTGGTGGGTAGTGGTAGCTGAGCATCTGGTACGCGTCAACGATCACCGTCTCGGGGAGTTGTATTTCAATTTGGAACCCGGCCGGGCACTACAAAGCGAAGTAGATTCTGGTTTCATATTCATCCGGGCAGCCTATGATGCTATACGGCAATATGAAGAAGAGCATCAGAGCAAGGGGATAGATTATGCTGGGCATTTTACCACTATCGCCCGTTTCTTTATGGATAGAACTGATATCTCCGAGGAGGATATCAGACTCTTGCAACGCTTCACAGGTCCCATCAATAATGTCTATTTGGGTGATGTCCTCGTCATTTATCCGGATCCGGAGCGTGTGGTCGGAGTAACGGTAAACATCATGCCCACGGTCGAATGGATGGTTCTTAACAAGGGTTTTCAGGCCGTATCCGATCAGACCGCGCTGGACATGGATCTTAGCAATAAGTCGCTAGTGCTGTTTGGAGCCTGGGGGACAAATCTGATCCTGGATCGTTACCGACAGGAGGTCCCGATTGAGATTTATCCGGATAGGATTGTCGCTGATAAGACATACACCGGAACAGACCTAAGGATCGCGCTTTGCCTGCCCAATCCGCTGAATCAGAAGCTGGGAATGTGTATATATACGGCTCAGACTACTCAGGCCATGCAGAGATCAAACGCCATTGACCACGGACATCAGGATTGGCTGATCTCAAACCTGAAATTTGAAGTGCTGGGCTCCGGAAATTTCCGGAACAAGGATGGGCGCTGGGAACTCTGATCCAATCAGGATTGTTTTAAGCTTCTATGCGTAACCCCATTTGCTACATGTTCGTCCTGTTCCCGTAGCCAAGCTTCGATGCCGATCTCTCTGATGCGCCCATTGTTCTTCAGAATAAAGGGGTAGGCATTTGTAAGGATTTTCAGCGTGGCACAGGGAAAGTCATCACAGAAGGCACAAACATCCATGCCTCGTTTCCAGCTTACTCTTTCACTGCCTTTGCAGGAAGTATAAGGTCCAGGGCAAAAGCCATTGATTCTGCATACTGACGCAGACTCGCAAAGCGATCTGTAGTTCCCAGGTGTCCTTCATTGTAGCTGAGGCGAAAGACGATGGGATTGTTTCTCAAAGTGTTTTTGCGTAATTTCTGAGCCCATTTCAGCGCTTCCCAATAGCCCACTCTGGTGTCATTCCAGCCAGCGGAAATCAAGAAGGCGGGGTAGCTTTGAGGACGCACATTGTCGTAAGGACTGTAACTGAGCATATATTCGAAGGCTTCCACATCCTGAGGATTGCCCCATTCTTCATACTCCTGAACGGTTAGGGGCAGGCTGTCGTCCAGCATGGTGTTGATCATATCCACGAAGGGGACGTCGGCAATCACCACGGCACACTTGTCGGCTGCCATATTTGCCACAGCTCCCACCAAAAGACCCCCGGCGCTACCACCTTCGATCACCATTTGTCCGGCCGTGGTATAGCCTTCATCGATCAGATAATCCATGCAGGCGATGAGATCTGTGAAGCTATTCATTTTATGCTGCTTTTTCCCCGCATCATACCAGGACGCGCCAAGCTCTCCCCCACCGCGCACATGTGCCACGGCATAGATTACTCCCCGATCCAGCAAGGAAAACAAGCTGTGAGAGAAATAGGGGTCTTCCGAGCTGCCGTAGGCTCCGTATGCATTTAGCCACAAGGGAGCAGGGCCGGGTTTGATGGTATTTTTATATACCAGACTGAGGGGAATCATGCTGCCGTCTGAGGCACTTACCCAAAGAGTTTTACTCGTGTAATCATTATAATTGCGAGGGATATTCTCCGGATATTGATGTAGCAACTTCAGCTCAGCGTCCGGAATGTAGTATGAGTAGATGGAGAGCGGAGACAGGGCGTTTTCCATGGTAAAGGTGAAGCTCTTAGTATCGGGGTCCGGATTGTGCCAGAAGGCCAGGTCAGAAACCTGCCGGGGCTTGTATTGTGCCAGTTCTTTGCCACTTAGGCGATCATAGATGCTGATGGCATCGAAGCCATTATCCCGATGGAGTAAAACCAGATAATCCTGCATCGCCAGGTATTCCTCAATCGGCCCGGTATCTGTAGTGCCGATCAGTTCCTGCCAGGAGGCGATGGCAATGTCGCTTTCCTCGCAGGTATAGATGGGGCTTTCGCGATGAATATGATTGGATTGAATGTAATACCTGCCATCCAGGTAGTCTGGATAGTAGGTGTGATTGGGCTGTCTTCCGGCAAAGGAACGGAAGCTGCCTTCCGGAATCGCTGCATCGGTCTCAAATACTTCGGTGCTTGATTTGTTGTATGACAGAAGGAATATCTTGCTGTCGTCCGTGCCCTTGTACACAGAAAGATCAAATTCCGGATTCTCTTCTGTATAAAGCAAGCGCAGTTCCCGGTCTTTCCTTGAGCCCCGATAACAGGTATTGTTTTGCCAGCGCTCATTGCTGCGCACCACCAGAAAGTGTTCGCTATCCGCATACCAGCAGAAATCACCAACGGCATTCAGCCCCATGTCGGAAGTGCTGCCCTCCTCTAAATCCCTGATGTAAAGCCGGTAATCTTCATTGCCACTAAGGTCTACCGAGTAGGCCAGATAGCGCTGGTCGGGGGATATGGAATATACGCCGAGTTCAAAGTAATCCTCTCCCCGAGCCAGTTTATTCTGATCCAGCACCAGGGATGCCGGGGCGGCAAGATCACCGGCCTTTCGGTAGTAGCGCGGATATAGATCAGCCCTGGAGCTTTCGGTGTAGTAATAGAATCCCTTGTCGTACCTGGGATAGCTTTGTTCAAAATCGGTTATGCCTTCCTCGAACTCCCGATACAGAGTATTCGCCAACGCCCGTGATTGCTTCAGCACTTTCTTTGCGTATCTTGCTTCAGCTTTCAGATGCTTACGCAAGCCGGGATGCTCACGATCCTTCATCCATGCCCAGGGATCGATCATCATGGTGCCGTGAATCAATAAGGTGTCCGGATGTTCGGGCGCTACAGGCGCGACGGGAACTGAGCTTAGCCGCGTTAGGCAGAACAAGATGCATAGTGTTACAAAAATTCTTCTCATAGTGGGATCTCACCTCAGTAAAGTACTGCGCAGATTCATCATGCTTCGATATTATCTATCAAATCTGGTTTAAGTAGGTTGATTTGATTAAGCCTCATAAGTAGGATATGGCTTGATTTGCTGACACTTGATTCAAACTGAAAAGAACTGGTCAATACGACCTTACTTGGTATGCGTGATATCAACTGCCGATAAACATCTATAGCTTTTGGAGAACTCCGTCCAAGGGTCTGTAGTATATCAATGTAGTGCTGCCTAATCATGAAGTGTTTGATCTTAAGTAACTTGTCAATTACTCCATCGCCAAGCAAGTGTTTGTTTACGGTGTCTGGATTTTTTGACGCTATCTTAGATAATAATTGGGCGGATAATTCTGAACTAATATTGGGCAAACCAGAAAGTGATTTAGAGATAAGTATGGGGACTACGTGACCATACCCCATTTTATAGACCAATCTGTAATGGTGAATTCGCTTTGACGTTATAGGCATTAATAACTCGTAGGGAGCCATGTAATTCAGAGACCGATGCGGCCGTTCTTCATTGTAGTGACTTACCCAATTCATAATAAGTTCCTTTGCTTCAACTAAATTGCGGAAGATATGCCTGTCAAGACATTCCTTCCTCATTTTACCATTGAAACTCTCGATAAAGCCATTCTGCGTTGGCTTTCCTTTAGCTATAAAACCCAGCTGAACTCCAGTCTCGTCTGCCCATTTGAGCATCACTTTGCTGGTAAACTCAGGACCGTTATCACATTTAATTGCTTTGGGAAGTCCACGTAGTTCAGCAAGCTGGCTAAGCTCGCGAACAAGCCTGCTTCCCTGAAGGGAGTTGTCGATGATCTGGAGAACACTCTCTTTAGTGAAGGTGTCGATCAGGTTGAAAACTCTGAACTTTCTCCCATTCTCCAGGGTATTGGTCATGAAGTCCATTGCCCAGATCTGGTTTGGCTCAGTAGCCTTTTCCAAAGGTACCGGATCTCGTTTGATATACTTCTTGGGACGCTTGGCAAGCTGCAGGCTAGCAGCTTTGTAGATACGTTCCACCCGCTTGTGATTGACCTCACCGAACTTCTTTCTTACCAAGACTACCAGCCTCGGCAAACCATAGCTTTGTGACCTCGGAGCGACCACCTTCTCACGCAAGAACTTCTCTATGGCAACATTCTCCTCTTTGATGATTGCCTGATAGCGCAATGTATTACGGTTAACGGCTATCACTCTACAGGCATGGCGTTCGCTAAGTCCGTGAGACATCGCCACCCCGACAGCTTCACGTTTCTGCCGGGGCTCTACCATTTTTTTGATAGTACGTCCTTGAGAGCCTCTATCTCCAAGCATCTTTCAGCCAAGAGCTTCTTGAGCTTGGAGTTCTCCGATTCCAGGTCTTTGAGCTTTTGAATCTGGTTGTTCTCCATGCCACCGTACTTGCTCTTCCAGATGTAGAATGTGTTTCTGGCTATGCCATACTTGCGGATGAGTTCCGTCACTTCCGTACCGGCTTCGTGTTCTTTCAGTATCTTGATGATCTGAGTGGGGGCAAATCGTTTTCCTTTCATTATTCCTGCTTCTTTTCTTATTGCCTCAGGACAAGTTAATACTTGAGAGCTAGCGAACAAGTGTTAACTTGTCCTGAGGGCGCGTTAGCTTTGAAAAGTCCATTTGATACTGGTACAATTTTTGGGGGTACGGTCACAAGCATCCTCACTTTTTCATTGCATACGGATGTCTCATCCCCGAATACTTCTTCAGCACACCCAGAATCCCAGGCTGGATATGGCGTCCAAGTTACTCGATACCCAGTCAGGACTTAACGTAGCAGCAATGCAGAATAATGCCAATTATGCTGAGCGAGTCCAAAAATTAATAAGCAACAACTTCGTATTATTCGTATTATCTGATTCTTCCGTCGCCGAACACAATTTCTAAGTCTGGCGGTTGCAGATTTCCTGTCAGAATTTGAAGTTTTCGGTGATCTGAGTTGCAGAAAGCCTGTTAAAAACTACCTAAAGGGGTCTTGGAAAGGATGAGCTATAATGCGACAGTATGCAGTTTTCGCTGTCACTTTGTACCCAGAACTCCTGCCATCGAGCATGACTATTTCTTGACAAACCCTACCCGTATCATTTTTCTTGGATTCGTCAACCAATATGCCAAAAACAGGAGGAACGATGAAGCAACTCAAAGCTTTGATATGTCTGACCGCAATGCTTGGCGTGGCAGGATGCCTTGTTGCACAGCAGGCTGATGGCGTTGCCAAAGAGGTCACGAAGCTTCCGGT
>JAGOKK010000103.1 GCA_017994635.1 Candidatus Cloacimonadota bacterium
GAATGGAAAGCAGGTATTTCAAAGATATCACTCCCGTCCTGAACGTCAATGGCATGATTGGCACCAAGATCTACAGCCAGCCGGAAGGCGAAGTGGTGCACATTGAGTTTGAACCCGGAGCTTATTTGAAAGCCCATAAAACACCCGTTAACGTAGCGTTTTTCGTGCTGGAAGGGACAGCTACCCTTACCATTGGAGAAGAGAAGCAAAGCTTTGCTCCCGGTACGATCATCGACAGCCCCAAAGATATCCCTCATGCCGTAACCAACGAGGGTGATAGCGTGATGCGCATCCTCGTGATCAAAATGCCTAAACCATAACTATATAAAGGAGAAAAACAATGAGTATGTTTTGTTACCAATGTCAGGAAACAGCCCGGAACTTGGGCTGCACCATGCGCGGAGTATGCGGAAAGCCGGATACGCTTGCGAACCTTATGGATCTGCTTATTTACAGTCTGCGCGGCCTTGCCCACGTATCCCATAAACTGATTCAAAACGGTAAGTACTACCCCGAAGATGCCATCTTTGTGATGCAGGGACTGTTTACCACCATCACCAATGCCAACTTTGATGAAACCGTGATCACCGGTCTGATCGACAGAGCCATCGCCCTTCGCGATAAACGCAAAGACGAACTCTGCGGCATCATCGGCGATAAATGCGGTAGCTGCCCAGAAGCTGCCACTTTCACGGTCTCCAAAGATCAGTATGCCGAGTTTGCCACCAGGATAGGTGTGCTTAGAACCGAGAACGAAGATGTGCGTTCCTTGCGCGAAACAATCACCTACGGCCTAAAAGGCATCTCTGCCTACGGCGATCACGCTGCTATGCTGGGTTTCATGGACGATGACGTAAACAAGTTCATTATGGAAGGCCTGGCCTCCACCATCGATGATAGCTTGAGTGCTGACGATCTGGTGGCCATGGTATTGAAGACCGGTGAGAATGCTGTAAAAGTGATGGCCAAGCTGGATGAAGCCAATACCACTACCTACGGCAATCCTGAACCCACGCATGTGGACCTGGGGGTGGGTACCAATCCAGGCATTCTGGTCTCCGGCCATGACCTCAAGGATTTTGAGGAACTCTTGATTCAGACCGAAGGCAAGGGTGTGGATATCTATACTCATAGCGAGATGTTGCCCGCGAACTACTATCCTGCCTTCAAGAAGTTCAAACACTTTCATGGCAATTACGGTTCATCCTGGTGGCATCAACTTGAAGATTTTGAGAACTTCAATGGCGCAATCCTGATGACCACAAACTGCATCGTTCCACTGCGCAAAGAAAACACTTATCTGGATAGAATGTTCACCACGGGGATGGCGGGATATCCCGGGGCAGTGCACATCGCCGATCGTAAGGACGGCAAAACCAAGGATTTCAGTTCTTTGATCGAGCGTGCGCTGAAATGCCAGCCTCCCAAAGAGATTGAAACCGGAGAGATCGTGGGTGGATTTGCCCATGCCACAGTGCTTTCGCTTGCGGATAAGGTGATTGATGCCGTCAAATCCGGAGCGATCAAACGCTTTGTGGTGATGGCGGGCTGCGATGGTCGCATGCCGTCCCGCAAATACTTCACTGAAGTGGCGGAAAAGCTGCCGAAAGATACTGTAATCCTCACTGCCGGGTGCGCCAAATACCGCTATATCAAGCTCAATTTGGGCGATATCGGGGGCATTCCCCGCATCCTGGATGCCGGACAATGCAACGACTCCTATTCCCTGGCTGTAATCGCACTGAAGCTAAAGGAAGCTTTTGGGCTGGAAGATGTGAACGATCTTCCCATCTCTTTCGATCTTGGCTGGTACGAACAGAAGGCTGTGGCAGTACTCCTGGCTCTGCTCTATCTGGGCTTCAAAAACATCCAGATCGGGCCGACCCTGCCGGGCTTCCTCTCTCCGAATGTGGCCAAGGTGATCATCGACACCTTTGGGTTGACACAAACCACCAATCCCGATGATGATATCGCAGCTATGCTGGCATAGATATCAAAAGTAAATTCACAAAAAGGGACGGTTATCCGCCCCTTTTTTTATGTTTCGGAATGCTTCTTGCAACTGCATGGTAATCAGAAAATGAACTGATTGGATATTGGAGGTTTTGATGTCCAGAACACTGTTAGTCAGTATTATGCTGCTTCTACTCATGCTTACGGTTAGCTGTGCAAAACGTAATACCGCATACCAGGACGGAGGTAAGCTTAGCCTTGCTTACACCATACCTGTGGTAGGTGACCCCTATCATCTGAACTATGTGGGTGGAAAGCTTTATGTGGCAATGGACCAGGGTGGTTTGGGCATTATAGATCCGCAGACACACCATCTAAAATCGTTTACCAGTTTGAGGGCTGCAGATGGTAGCGTAGTAAACCTGCTAAGAATTCGTAAGGTGGGAGTGGTTCCCGAAAGGAACCTGATGTTCTTAAACGAGATTCAAGGGACGGATCTGATCCGCATTATCGATACAGCAAATCCGGACTCACTGGATCCCTTTGATTCCATCACAGGAGCTTCTCAGGATATCCAGGATATGATCTGCAGGAATCTGGTGGATGATCCTGACGACAATCTTGTAGAGATTATCTACTGCAATGGTATTTTTATAAACTACGGCAGATTTAATGGCAATATATGGATTGGCAGTGATTTTAGCATTGAAGCTCCTGCTTCGATTACTGGATTGGATATGGATGAACAATACATCTATGCCGCCGCTCAACAGAGAGGTCTGTTTGTATATGAACGGTCTGATCATCCTCAGCTGATTTCGGAAACCTCCTTTCCCGGTGAAGCGCAGAAGATCGTAGTTCACGATGGTATAGCCTATTTTGCCTCCCGTCAAAGTGGTATCCAGATTCTTGACGTTAGCAATCCGCAGAATCCCAGCCATTTATCAAGTTTTGATACCACTGGTTACGCCAGCGATCTGGCATACCATGATGGTAAGTTAGCTGTCAGTTCCGGGAGCGGTGGAGTGTACTTCTTTGATGTGACAGACCCTGCAAATCCCAAGCTTGTTCAACGCATTACTGAGTGCGGCTATGCCAATACAGTTGCTTTTGTAGATAATCAGCTTGTTATTGCATCCCGGGATGAAGGCATCCTCTTCTACGACATAGACTGATGAGTAGATCGATATCAACAAACAGTATTCATACAAACCTGGGGTTCGCTCCAGGTTTTACATTAGGAAAAAGGAAACAATCTCTATGAAAGCTAAGAGCTTCGTACTTCTCTTCCTGCTAGTGTTTCTGGGCGCGGTTTTTGCGGCCGAAACACCCCTGCAAAAGGTATCCAGCAGTTCTGCGGGCCTGGTCCTGCGTCTGCAAAGCCCAGTTTTGAAGATTGAAAACAGCAGCTTCAGAGCTGAAGAATTCCAGCGTCTCAGTCTGGACGGCGCCAGCTCATCCGCTGCCACCGGCGCTCCGGATTTGCCCCTGTACAGCGGCACTGTGATCCTGCCCCCTACGGGCTCCTATGAGATCACTGTACGCAATCTTGCGCAAAGAGTGTATTCCGATATAAAGCCTTATCCCGTGCAAAGCAAGGATGAGAAGGCCGGGGAGGATTACCTGGTCGAGGCCTATACATCATACCACAGTGAACCCAAGGTTCTGGATGCCGGAATATCGGTTCTGCGTGATTTCCGGGTTCTGCAGCTTGCCATCAGCCCTGTAGCCTGGGATGCCGCGACCGGAAAGCTGATTCACTGCACAGAAATGGAGATTGAGATAAATTTTAACACTATCCCCGGGAAGAATGAGGTAGCCCAGTATCAGAGCTATTCTCCGGCTTTCAGAAATCTCTATGAAGCCAATCTCCTGAATTTCGATGAGTATCGCGATCTCAATCAGGGTCTTGATGCCGGCCGACTACTGATTATCCATTGGAATAACTCAAACACGGTTTTCCAAACCAAGCTGAAAGATTTTATATCCTGGAAACGTCAGAAGGGACATGAAGTTAACGCTGTCAGCACCCAGATTGCCGGGACCTCAAGCTCTGCTATAAAAAATTACATCCAAACTCAGTACAACGATCCCGCCACACGTCCTGATCACATCATCCTGATCGGTGATGTGGGGCAGATACCCACTTTCTATGAAACTCTGTCCGGATACAGTGGAGAGGGTGATTATCCTTACACCTATCTGAGCGGTAGTGATAACCTTGGGGATGTGATGATCGGCCGCATTTCTGTATCCACAGTGGAGCAAATGGCCGTTATGATGAAAAAGATTTACATGTATGAACGGGATATCTATATTGATCCGGTGGCTGCGGCGTGGGTAAACCGGATGTTGCTGATTGGCGATCCCAGTACTTCCGGGATATCCTGCGTTTATACCAGCAAATACATCAAAGAATTGGCCCAAACGGTCAATCCAGATTACAGCTTCATCGAGGATTATGACGGTGGTTACCCTACCACCATCAACAGCGGGATCAATCAGGGTGTAAACTTCTTCTCTTACCGCGGCTACATCGGAATGAGTAGTTGGAATCCGGGATCATCGTTGGCCAATAATCCCCGCTTTCCCCATGCTGTGATTCTAACCTGTGGCACGGGTAATTTTGATGGTACAGCCACCACTGAGACCTTTGTCCGTTTGGGTACTGAAGCCAATCCTGCCGGTGCTGTCACCGCGATCGGGATGGCCACGAGCGGAACTCATACCATGTTTAATAATAACCTGGCTGCTGCCATCTTCAAGGGCATTTTTGCCAACAAGATGCGCAGTATGGGTGAAGCCCTGCTAAACGGCCGGTTGTTCCTGAACGAAGTGTATGCAGCCACTCACCCCAATCAAGCCAGTTACTTTGCTCATTGGTGCAACTTAATGGGTGATCCCAGCATGGAAGTATTTGTGGGGATTCCGGAAGTGATCACGCTTACCGCTCCTGCCAGCCTTCCTTACGGCAGCTTGATTGTGGATGCCCATAGCACGGATACCAGCGGCAATCCCATTGCCGGAGTGTGTGTGACTGCTTATTCTGCAAGCACCGACGCCGTGGTAGCCAAAGCTTTTAGTGACGAATATGGCAATGTGAGTTTGCAGATCCCTTCCGGAATCAGCGAAGCACTGCTGATTACTGCGTCCAAGAATGATCACAAGCCTGCTCAAAGTACAGTACTGGTAGCCGCGGGCGGTTTGGTGGCCAATGGCATCAGCCTGTATGATAACGGTCAGCACGGTTCCACCGGCGATGGTGATGGTATTGCCCGGGCCGGAGAAAGCGTGGCCGTGATTCTGAACGTACGGAATACCTCCGATCTTACACTCAGCTCACTTACCGGCACTGTATCCAGCGATGATCCCCATGTGAACATGGAGAGCACCGCCATTTCCTTTGCCGATTTGGCACCCTATGCCACTGAAGACGCCAGCGTGGCTGTCGTAGTGCATATAGATCATACCATTCCCAATTATCACGATGTCCGCCTGGAAGTAACCGTGAACGACGCGGATGGAAACACTCATGCCTTCCCTGTGCACATCCCCGCGTACAACGCCATGCTATCTGCCGTGAACCTGGCAATCTCAGCCGGGGGTAACAGTATTTTGGATCCCACCGAGACCGGCTCGCTAACCGTAACTTTAAAAAACGAGGCCTTCGTTCCCGGTTACGATCTGCAGGCTCAGTTGATCTCACTGAACGATCTGGTGGTGGTGAATCAGGCAAACGCCTCAGTCGGCACAATCGCACCGAACAACCTTGCTACCCTCGCCGAACCTTTCGAACTCTTTGCCCGCTCCATCCTTATTCCGGGTATGCAGATACCCTTCAAATTACGGATCTATACCACGGAAGGTTTTGAGCAATTCATACCCTTTAACATCACAATCGGTAATGTAACTCAAAACACTCCCTTGGGCCCCGATGCATATGGGTATTTCATCTATGATGAGACCGATACAGCCTTCATGGATTGTCCTCAATATGAGTGGATTGAGATCAATCCCACCGTTGGGGGCAGTGGCACCAGGCTTACATCTCTGAATGATTCTGGAACTAATGGCGATGAAGGCGACCAGAATGGCAGCACTGCTTTGCAAGTGGTTCCCCTGCCCTTTACCTTCCCCTTCTACGGCGAGCCCTACAATGAGATTACCGTTTCCACAAATGGTTTCATAGCCATGGGACAAACCGAAAACGGAGAGTTTCGAAATAGCCGGCTTCCCGCCGGCCTGGGACCATCACCGATGATCGCAGCTTTTTGGGACGACCTCATTCAGATCAGCGATGCCGGTGTGTACCAATATTACGACACTGCCGAGCACATCTTCATCATTGAGTATTACAAAATGCGCAATGGCTACAACCGCACATCGCTGGAAACTTTTCAGGTGATATTCTATGATCCCATGTACCATC
>JAGOKK010000014.1 GCA_017994635.1 Candidatus Cloacimonadota bacterium
ATTTAAAGGACAGATAAGCCTCAGACAGCTATTGGAGCATCGTGCCGGCGTATTTGATCTGAGTAATTATGAGATTCCCGCCACAGTAGATGCACCGTATGCCGGGATGAACTGGCTAAACTATGTGGAACAACAGGATCCAGGACATTTTTTCACTGTGGAAGAGATGATCGGAATCCTGGCGCAGCATCAATTGTACCATTACGAGCCCGGAGCAGCCCATCAATATTCCAATACGGGATACATTTTGTTGGGCAAAATCATCGAACGGATCAGCGGAATGAGTTACGAGGATTATGTGCAGAGTGAGATTCTAGAGCCCAATGGACTTGCGGCTACATCATTTCCCCTTGATGTGGCTCAACACCTGGCAGAGCCTCGAATCCCGGGGATGATGTATCTGCCTGCGGGAGCAATCGACATAGACCAATACAATATGTCCTTTGAATTTGCTCAGGGTAATCTGGTAACCAACGCTGCCGATCTTCTATCCTGGCTCAGAAAGTGGCAAACTGGTACTGCAGGATTGGACCTCAGTACCGTGCTCCAAATGCGGGAATCTGTGAATCCTGATCAGAACTATGGTCTAGGAACATCCTTCAGTCCGGGATTCGGCTATGGACACACTGGAGCAATCGCCGGTTACATCACACTGATGTTCTACGATCCTGATACAGATTTCGCTTTTGTACTGCTCTCCAACATGTGGAATATGAAGAGTGAGGCATCCTTCAATGACCATGCCTACACACTCTTTGATATCGCCGCCAAAGCCAAGCAACTCATCACTGCCGATAATCCCGACACTTAAGTAGCCCCGTATCAGAGCCAGGTGGTGGGAGATCTGTCCTGCGGGACTTGTCTGGCCAGTATGGAAGGTAAGTGAATGGCATAGCCCTGGCAACCATGATGATGAGACAGTCCTCTATGCGTTAGCCGGAGCCTGAGGCTACAAAAAAACTGGACAGATTGACGCCCTCTGAAAAGCTGGTTCAAAAGGCGGCACCAATGTGCCAATCAACAGGCTAGAGCCTGAATATAACGTTTCATCTGGGAGGATGAATGTCACTAAAACCTGAGGCCAAAACGGCTATCATGGCAGAGTTTAGACTCCATGAATCAGACACTGGTTCCCCGGAAGTTCAGATCGCTATGCTCTCCAAACGCATCAAGGATATTACTGAACATCTGAAAGTACACGCGAAGGATTTCTCCACGCGTCGGGGACTTTTGAAGCTGATCGGGCAGCGCAGGCGCTTACTGGATTATCTCAAGCGTAAGGATATCAATCGCTACCGCGAGATCATCAAAGCGCTTGGCATCAGAAAGTAATTTCTCAGCCAAGATATTAGAGTCATGGAAAAGTGGATGCCGGCGCAAAGCGAGGCTCCACTTTTCCATTTTTGTGAATCAACCACGAAACCAGGGAGTAATCAGCAATAAGCCAAGGGTTGGCCACCTGCGATCAGCCCTTTGCCTATTGCTCATTCTCCCCGGTTAAGAAAGAATCTAGGAGAATACATGCACAATTTTAACATTACCCGCCGTGAAATCGAATTCAACGGTCGTACCTTGATCGTCGAGACTGGCAAAATGGCCAAACAAGCCAATGGTGCGGTTTACCTTCAATATGGAGATACTGCCATATTGGTCACCGCTACGATGAGCAAGGAAGCCGCTGAAAATCAGGATTTCTTCCCTCTCACTGTGGACTATATCGAAAAGATGTATGCCGCGGGCAAGATCCCCGGTGGCTTTTTTAAACGGGAAGCCAAGCCCTCCACCGACGCCACTTTACAAGCCCGCGTGATCGATCGCTCCATCCGTCCGCTTTTCCCGGAAGGATTCCGCAATCAGGTACATGTAGTGGTAAACGTTCTGGCTTATGATGGGGAGAATGACCCCGCAAATCTAGGGTTATTGGGCGCGTCACTGGCCTTAAGCATTTCTGATATCCCCTTCCATGGTCCTGTAGCCGGGCTTACTGTGGGGTACATTGATGGTAAGTTTGTGATCAATCCCTTGATCAAAGAAATCAAAGAAGTATCCCGTCTGAACCTCACTGTGGCCGGAAGCTCCACTTCGGTAGTGATGATCGAATCTGCTGCGCAAGAACTCACCGAAGAGGAGATGCTGGATGCGGTATACTTTGGTCATGAAGCCATCAAGCAGCTTTGCGCCTTACAGGATGACTTCGTGAAAGCTTGTGGCAAAGAGAAAGTGGAAGTGACCCTGATTGGTATTCCGGAAAACATCCTCGGTGAGATGGAGCAGAAATATGGCCAGAAGATTGCAGAATCAGCAGTTATCCTTGGTAAACAAGAACGCCAGGATGCCTTTGATGCTGTGGAAGCTGAAATGCTCGCAGAGCACCTGGCCGCAGATGGCGAAGAAGCATACGCCGCAAACGAGAAAGTCTATAAAGAAGCATTCCACGAGTTGATTCGCCGTTATGTTCGCGCTTCGATCCTGGATAAGCACTTCCGCGTGGATGGTCGTGGTCTGGATGATATTCGCGACATCACTTGCGAGATTGATGTCCTTCCCCGAGTTCACGGCTCAGCCTTGTTCACCCGCGGCGAAACTCAGTCCCTGGGTACTGTGACCCTTGGCGGAGGCAGTGATGAACAGATTATCGACACTCTGGAGGAAGAGTACAAAAAGAGATTCTTCCTGCATTATAACTTCCCTCCCTTCAGCGTCGGTGAAGCTGGCCGTATGGGCCCCACCGGGCGCAGAGAACTGGGTCACGGCAATCTGGCCGAACGTGCTCTGACAGCTGTGATGCCCAGTGCAGAAGCTTTCCCTTATACCCTTCGTATCGTGGCTGACACTCTGGAATCCAACGGTTCCTCCTCACAAGCCTCCATCTGTAGCGGCTGTCTGGCCATGATGGCTGCCGGTGTGCCCATCAAAGCTCCCGTGGCTGGAATCGCCAATGGACTGATCATGGAAGGCGACAAATACGTGGTTCTCACCGACATCATGGGCCTGGAAGACCATCTGGGCGATATGGATTTCAAGTGCGCGGGAACCCGGGAAGGTATCACTGCCATGCAGATGGATATCAAGATCGAAGGCATCACCAAAGACATCATGCGGATAGCTTTGGATAAAGCCCGGAAAGCCCGTTTCGAGATCCTGGACATCATGCAGCAATGCATTCCTGCGCCCAGAACAGATCTGGCTCCCACCGCACCCAGAATCGAAAGCTTCAAGGTGCCTACCGATAAGATCGGCGAAATCATTGGACCATCTGGTAAGATGATCAAATCCATCATCGAAAGCTGCCAGGTTTCCATCGACATTCAGGACGATGGTACCGTACGCATACTGTCTCCGGATAAGGACAGCATCGACAAGGCAAAAGCCATCATCAAAGGCATTGCCATTGATCCTCAACCCGGCGAAGAGTTTGAAGGGCCTGTCACCCGCATCGAACCTTACGGAGTTTTCGTGAAGATTCTCGGCGGAGCAAAAGAAGGTATGGTGCACGTTTCCCAGATGCACACATCACGCGTTGGCCATCCCGAAGATATGGTCAAGCTGGGCGATGTGGTACATGTAAAAGCCCTGGGTATGGAAAAAGGCAAGCTTTCTCTCACCATGAAAGGCGTGGAAGGCAATCCCGAGCCCGATCCCAATGCTCCCGAGCGTCCTGCTGCGCCGCGTCGTGACGATCGTCCGCCGCGTAGAGATTTCCGTTCCGGTGGTGGTCCTAGAGATCGCAACCGTAGATAAGTAACTAATACATAGCATGTTGGGCGCGATTCATGACTGTGGATCGCGCTCAGGTTTTCTTCATCAAGAGAGAGGTGACAGATGGACTATAAGATTGCCGATCTGAAGCTTGCCGATTTCGGACGCAAAGAGATCGCTCTGGCAGAGATGGAAATGCCCGGCCTGATCGCATTACGTGATAGGTACGGCCATGAAAAGCCTTTGCTTGGTGCTCGAGTGACGGGCAGCTTGCACATGACCATCCAAACAGCCGTGTTGATGCAGACCTTGGTGGAGCTTGGCGCCAAATTGCGCTGGGCCAGCTGCAATATCTTCAGCACGCAGGATCACGCCGCGGCCGCAATGGTGGAAGCCGGTATCCCAGTCTTTGCCTGGAAGGGTGAGAGTTTGAAGGATTACTGGTGGTGCACATATCAGGCTCTGGTCTGGCCCCATGGCGATTGCGACCTGATCGTGGACGATGGGGGAGACGCCACCCTGATGATCCATGAAGGCTATCGCTTGGAAGATTTATTTCGTGAATGCGGCATTCTTCCACAAGCAGATTCGGAAAATGAGGAGTTTCGTCTGGTGCAGGAACTGCTGATCGATCGGCTGGAAAGCGATCCCCAGCGTTGGCATCGGATAGCTGCAAACTTGAAAGGCGTCAGCGAAGAAACCACCACAGGAGTTCATCGCCTGTATCAAATGATGGAAAGGGGTTCGCTTCTGTTTCCCGCCATAAATGTGAATGACAGCGTCACCAAGAGCAAGTTTGACAATCTCTATGGCTGCCGCGAATCTCTGGCCGATGGCATAAAGCGCGGTACTGACATCATGGTGGCCGGGAAGACCGTCATGGTCTGCGGTTACGGAGATGTGGGCAAGGGCTGCGCGCAATCTATGCGGGGCTTTGGTGCTCGTGTGGTGATCAGCGAGATAGATCCGATATGTGCCCTGCAAGCGGCGATGGAAGGCTTTGAAGTGAATACTCTGGACAACATGGTGGAGACCGCTGACATCTTTGTGACCGCCACAGGGAACTGTGACGTGATCAGAGTGGATCACATCATGAAGATGAAGCATAATGCCATTGTGTGCAATATCGGGCATTTTGACAACGAGATCCAAGTGAACAAACTCTACAATCTGGAGGGTGTGAAGAAGGTCAATATCAAACCACAGGTAGATTTGATCGAGCTTCCCAATGAGAGAGCGATCATCCTGCTTTCAGAAGGCCGCTTGGTAAACCTGGGGAACGCTACGGGCCATCCATCATTCGTAATGAGTTGTTCTTTTACCAATCAGGTGCTGGCGCAGATGGATCTCTGGCAGCATAAGCATGAACTGAGTGTTTATACTCTCCCGAAAATACTGGATGAAGAAGTGGCCAGATTGCATTTGGACAAGCTGGGAGTAGAGCTGACGCACCTTAGTGTAAGGCAGGCGGAATACATAGGAGTGCCTGTGGAAGGACCCTACAAACCGGAGCAATATCGGTACTGATGAGGCTGGCTGGAATTGGCAACACATAAACCCGTGATCATCAATGAACTCTTTGGCGAACTAAAGGTTCCCATTGATGATAGCTTTCGCTGGGTAGTGATTCATTGCAAACCACGCTGTGAAAAGCGCCTGGCTGATTATCTGGGCAAACGCCTGATCCAGTATTATCTGCCCCAGATCAAACATAAGCGGGTGTATCAAAGACGCAAGGTTGTTACCACATTGCCGATGTTCCCAGGCTATATCTTTGCCATTATTGGCCCGCTGGACCGGGAAAAGATCGCCATATCGGGGCTGATAGTACGCTTCATCCGTGTGGGTAACCAGAATCAGCTTTTGCAGGAACTGGGAAGGATATGTGGTGTAACCAGGCAGGAAGTGGATCTGGCTCCCGCCCTGTGGCTTTCCAAAGGTTTGGAAGTGGAGATCACTGAGGGGGCTTTGAAAGGGACTCGGGGTGTGGTGGAAAGTCACGATAAGATCTCGGAAGTACGTCTGCAGGTGGAAATCCTGAGACAGGCAGTGTTGATGATCGTGGATCCCAAACACGTGAAAATCATCGGAGAATATAAAATCATAGAGGATGAACAATGAAGATACTAATCACAGGAGCAGCCGGATTTATCGCTTCGCACGTGGCGGATGCCTTTGTGGACGCGGGTCACGACGTAGTGATCGTGGATAATTTTAGAACCGGATACCCCCATAACCTCAATCCCAAAGCCAGGTTTTACGAGCTAGATATATGTGATCCCCGTCTGGAATGCATCTTTGCCAAGGAAAAGCCAGATGTGGTAGATCATCATGCCGCGCAGATATCGGTACCATTATCGGTGGAAGACCCTCTCACTGATGCCGAGATCAACGTGAAAGGCCTGATAAACATCCTGGAGAACTGTGTAAAGCATCAGGTAAAAAAGGTAATCTACATCTCATCCGGCGGGGCGATGTATGGCGAAGCCACAGAGTATCCCACATCAGAAACCTACAATCCCAAACCGTTATCGGTATATGCCATCAATAAAATGGTGGGAGAAAACTACCTCTACTTCTACCAACAAACTTACGGGCTGGATTATACAGTACTGCGCTACGCCAATGTGTTTGGTCCGCGTCAGGTATCGCATGGTGAAGCCGGAGTGGTTTCTATCTTTGTGGAAAAGCTACTGGCCGAGGAAACTCCAACTCTGAATATCTATCCCGAAGAACCGGATGGCATGATCAGGGACTATGTATATGTAAAAGACGTGGTGGCGGCAAACCTGGCAGCACTGAACAAAGGTTCTGGTGAGGCCTATAATATCGGCACCTGCATTGAAACCAGTACCAGAGCCTTATTCAACGAAATTTGCAAGCAGATGCGGCTGCAGATTGAGCCCAAAAAAGGGGCTGCCCGCAAGGGTGATCTTCACCGCTCATTGCTAAAAATCGATAAAGCTAAAGAGGAACTGGGGTGGGAACCCCGCTACACTCTTGCAGAGGGCATTTCAGAAGTAATCTACTACTTTAAGCTTGAGGAGAGATAAATGAAACTCGCAGTAATCGGATCCGGATACGTTGGACTAACCAGCGGCGCATGTTTCGCCGATATGGGGAACACAGTTATTTGTGTGGATAAGGATTCTCGCAAGATCGACATGCTGAAAAAGGGAGAGATCCCGATCTTTGAGCCAGGCCTTGAGAACATGGTACATCGCAATATGGAAGCTGGGCGCATCACCTTTACTACCGACCTGAAGTCTACCGTGCAAGAAGCCCTGATCATCTTTATTGCTGTGGGTACTCCTCCCGATGAAGATGGCAGTGCGGATCTCTCTTATGTACTGACTGCAGCAGAAGAGATTGCCACGTACATGGATAGCTACAAGGTGATAGTGGATAAATCCACCGTGCCCGTCGGCACTGCTGATCTGGTAAAGACCCGGGTACAGCAAAAGCTGGATGAACGCGGAGCAAGGGTTGAGTTTGACGTGGTATCCAATCCGGAATTTCTCAAAGAAGGCGCTGCGATCGAAGACTTTATGAAGCCGGATCGCGTGGTGATCGGAACCGATAGCGAAAAAGCCGCGCAGATCATGCACAAACTTTACGCGCCATTCTGCCGCACACACGACCGCGTGATTGTGATGAACATCCGTTCAGCTGAGATGACCAAATACGCAGCAAACGCGCTATTGGCAACAAAGATCTCCTTTATCAACGAGATATCCAGACTCTGTGACGCTTACGGAGCGGACGTGGAAGAAGTTCGCAACGGTATCGGCAGCGACAGCCGCATTGGCTACAAGTTCATCTACCCGGGTGTAGGTTATGGCGGCAGCTGTTTCCCAAAGGACATCAAAGCCTTGATTCACATGGCTGGAAAGGTGGGATACGACAGCCGCATCCTCAAAGCGGTGGAAGACGTGAACAAGGATCAGAAGATGATGCTGATCGACAAAGTGAAGCAGCATTTTGGTGATGATCTTGCCGGAAAGTGCTTTGCCATCTGGGGCTTGGCCTTCAAACCTCAGACCGATGATATGCGCGAAGCCCCATCCATCGTGATGATAAACGCATTAACCGCGCTCGGGGCAAAGGTGAGAGCTTACGATCCCATTGCCATGCAGGAAGCCCGGAGGATCATGAGTGCGAACAATAGCCTGACCCTATGCGACGATGAGTACAGTGCGCTTGAGGGCGCGGACGCCATGCTGTTGATTACAGAATGGCGCCAATTCCGCTATCCTGATTTCCTCAGGATGAAAGAATTGCTGAATACTCCGGTGATTTTCGATGGCCGCAATCAATATGATCCCGCGCAGGTTCGTGAATTGGGCTTCAGTTACTATGGAGTTGGCAGACCTTAAATAAACCCAAACCGAGCACTAAGAACTGATGCTACGCATCAACTGCACGATTTGCAGGGGATTATCCACCAGGTAATCCGGATTCTTGCTGGCCAGCAGATCGACGGTATGAAAACCCCAGGACACAGATATGATCCTGATCCCGCATTTGTGTGCGGCAATGATATCGCGAATTTCATCTCCTACATAGATCACGTTATCTGGCTTCAAACCGTGTTTTCTCATCTGTTTTCGGATGCTGCTGTGCTTGTTCAGTATGCCGGAGGTTCCCTCCACCCATTCAAAAAAGTCCAGATCATGCTGAATGATAAAGTGATTCAGGTTTTCCTTGCTGTTGGAGCTCAACAACGCCATTCTATGCCCCAGATTCCTCAAATCCCGTAGCATATCATGAATGCCTTCAAAGGGGTGAAGATCGTGGATCATGTGGCGGTATTCCACCAGGGCGAGGGGGATGGCCTGGGGCAGCTTGTAAAAAGGGATCTTCAAGGTTTTTAACGCTTTGGGTATACTCATCGTGCGCATCAGATCAAACTCTTCGCGACTGATGGAATCGATGCCAAATCTGGGTGCCAGACTATTGGCAATCTGCATTCCCAAATCCATCGAATTGGCGATAGTCCCGTCAAAATCGAAAAGCAGAAAGGGGATCAACGCTTTCTCCTTGCTATGATGAATGAGTATGCTTCCTTCTTGGTGATCCCGAAACGGGCTGCCAACGTATCAGCCAATTCTTTGCTGTGAACGTCTTTGAATGCCAGAAGCAAGGCCTCAGCTTCTGGATTGGGGAAAGGATCCTTGTGGGGCTTGGCCCCATCAATGACAATTACAAACTCGCCTTTTTCGGTGAAGGGAAAATCCGCTACAAGCTCGGATAATAAACCGCGAATGCACTCTTCATAGAGTTTGCTGATCTCGCGGCTGATCGATACCCGGCGATCACCCAGGGCGTGGTACACCGCTCTCAGAGTAGCTTTTAGATGATGAACGCTTTCATAGATGATGCTGGGGTAGGGGTAGCTTTTCAGTTGCTCAAACATGGCCGCGCGTTCATTATTCTTTACGGGCAGGAAACCCAAGAATTGAAACTTACCCTCACCCAGACCTGCAACGGAAAAGGCGGGGATCAAAGCTGTGGGACCGGGCAGTGCGACTATCTCGATATTTCTCTCTACCGCGGAACGAATGATAGCCAGCGCTGGATCAGAAATGGCAGGGGATCCGGCATCTGATACGATCACAAGGTCTTCGCCGCTCTCAAGATGGTGGAAAAGCAGGTCTTCCCGGCTACGTTCGTTGAACTTATGAAAGCTAATGAGTTTGGGAACGGGAATGTGATGTTCGGACAATAAAAAGGCAGTTTTCCGAGTGTCCTCGCAGGCGATCAGTTTGGCACCGGCCAGGACATCAAGCGCACGAAGGGTGATATCTCTGAGGTTGCCGATGGGCACCGGGACCAGGAATATCACCCCTTTACGCATTAAGAATTATTTAATGAGCCCAAGCTCTTTACCGATCTTGATGAAGGCGGCAATGGTTCTATCCAGATCTTCATGACTATGTGCGGCAGAGAGTTGGACGCGGATCCTGGCTTTACCTTTGGGTACCACAGGATACACAAATCCGATCACGTAAACCCCTTCTTTCAGCAGCATATCAGCCATCTTGATGGCCAGAGGAGCATCATAGAGCATCACGGGAACGATGGCAGTATTGCCTTCCACGATGTCAAAACCGGCTTCGATCATCTTGCTGCGGAAGTACTTGGCATTGTCCCAAACCTTGTCGCGCAGTTCGGTATTGGCAGTAAGCATCTCTATCACCTTCATGGTGGCACCTACGATGGCGGGGGCCAGAGTGTTTGAGAAGAGGTAGGGACGGCTGCGCTGGCGAAGGAGTTCGATGATTTCTTTGCGGCCGCTGGTGCATCCACCGTTTCCGCCACCCATGGCTTTACCGAATGTGGTGGTAATGATATCCACGCGACCCATCACTCCAAATTGCTCGGCAGTGCCGCGTCCGGTTTTACCAATGTAACCTGTGGCATGGCTATCGTCCACCATCACCAAAGCATCGTATTTATCGGCAAGATCGCAGATCTGATCAAGCTTGGCCATATCTCCATCCATGGAAAAAACACCATCAGTGCAGATCAGGCGATACTTCAAATTCTGAGTTGCTTTGAGGGCATCCTCCAACTCCTGCATGTTAGCATGTTTGTAACGGTAACGTTGAGCTTTGCAAAGACGTACGCCGTCGATGATGGAGGCATGGTTCAATTCATCCGAAATAAGAGCGGAATCTTCACCCAGGAGAGGTTCGAATACGCCACCATTGGCATCAAAGCAGGCGGCATAAAGGATGGTGTCTTCAGTGCCAAGGAATTTTGAGACAGCGGCTTCGAGATCTTTGTGGATCTGTTGGGTTCCGCAGATAAAACGCACAGAAGCCAGGCCATAGCCCCACTTGTTCATGATTTCCTGGGAAGCTTTGATCACTTCGGGGTGATTGCCCAAGCCCAAGTAGTTATTGGCACAAAAGTTCAGAGCTTTCACTCCGCCGGCAACGCCAATTTCGGCGCCCTGAGGGGTGGTAAGAATGCGTTCATTCTTGTAAAGGCCTTGTTCCTTGAGCTCGGTGAAGAGCTGCTGCAGGTCGGTTTTCATCTTGTTGTAAGCCATTGATTCTCCTTGTTCGGATTGATAGTTTTTTTGCACACTATTTGTAGAGGGGCAATTCAGTCAACTAGTTTTTGGAGCTCAGTGCCAATCCTGAGTGACAGAAGTCTGCCATAAACCATCCTTCCAAACTGCAAATCGCACTCACTTGGACAAATCAATCTGTCTCTTTATCAACAAACATGATAGGATCGCGATAGGAAACTCGTTTGCACTTGGACATCTGAGGCTTTAGTGATGATACTGAAGTCTTCAGTGAGGGTCCATATCAGAACTTGGAGCCCAGCCAGAAACCACCGATCACTGCAGTGATACCTGAGACGGTAGAAGCCAATATATTCATCAGAGCGGTTCTGATGTGCCCGGATTGATAAAGCATCACGGTCTCCATGCTGAAGGCTGAAAAGGTGGTAAAAGCGCCCAAGAAACCTGTAATAAAGAAAAGTCTTAAGAGGTCTTGATGAGCATGGCTCTGGAATCTGGCAGAGAGAAAACCCACCAGAAGACAGCCCAGCACATTGATAATGAGAGTCTTGTATGGAAAGGGACTGGAGGTATGGTAGTGAGTTAATACAGATACCATATAACGCATCAGGCTACCCAGAGCTCCACCAGCTATCACCAGCAGGATATCCTGCCAGGAAATTCTAAAGGTCAACATACTTCTTTCTCCATAAACAGAGACTTGCAGGAGTCATCAGAAGCTGCTCTCAGCCCGGTTCGGCATTCTTATTTGCCAGGCGAACCCCATCGCCGATGCCAGAGAATCTACGCCTTACTTTCTGTCAATATAGCGAAGCTCTTTTCCGCGGTTCTCTCCAACACTCGGTGGAGACTCGGCGAGAGACAGGCAGGGCAACAGGAATCAGCCCATAGTTCAAGCTTGAACTTCTCCCTGGCTATTCTGCCAGTTCCGCTGATGGTTGATTACACGGAATCGGAAAATTCAAGTACTTTGCTAAGGGTTACAGGTAATTCCAGAGACCGATACCCGAAACGGAATCGGACTTTCGCAGACAAAGCTCCTTTGACGGCGTCTATTACTTCTTTATCTAGCCCTTATCAAGCCTTAAGAATGAGGGCTTGATAAGGGCATGACTATCGCTTGATCAAGAGCCTGAAGAGGGGTATGAACCTGGATTTTGGAGCCAGGAAAATTGGAGTAGAGATGAGCAGCCCAATTGGAGTATTTAATCCCCGCTACTAATACATTGTAAAATATGGTAGTTACAAATGCAAATATCTAAGAGAAAGTTCTTGACAGATACAGCATATCATTTTATCTGGCAACAAGATAACAAGATATTGAGCCTGCTAGGAAAATGACCCTGAACATGGCTCACCAAATAGCTGTGTTAAACATATAGGAGACAATAGATTATGCCAGAAAACACCTATAGCGCAAGTAGCATCAAAGTTCTCAAGGGACTGGAAGCGGTTCGCAAGCGTCCTGCCATGTATATTGGCGGAACCGGCGAACGTGGCCTGCATCACCTTGTGTATGAAGTAGTTGACAACTCTATCGACGAAGCTCTGGCCGGATTTTGCGATCTGATCAAAGTAACCATCACACATGATGGCAATATCGAAGTGGACGATAACGGCCGCGGTATTCCTGTGGATATCCAAAAGGATATGGGCGTACCAGCTGTTCAGGTAGTGCTTACCGTGTTGCACGCAGGCGGTAAGTTTGACCAAAACTCTTACAAGGTGTCCGGTGGTCTGCACGGCGTGGGCGTATCGGTGGTAAACGCGCTTTCGGAATGGCTGGAAGTACGCGTTCATACCAATGGGAAAGAATACTTTATGCGGTTGGAAAGGGGCGTGCCGGTCACTGAGCTTCAGATCCTGGGATCCAGCAACCGCAAGGGAACGATCATTACATTCAAACCCGATGCCACAATCTTTGAAACCACCGAGTTCAGCTTTGATTACCTGACCACCAGGTTACGTGAATTGGCCTTTTTGAATCGTGGCGTGCGCATCATCCTGAAGGATGAACGTAGCGACCGCTTGCATGATTTTAAGTATGACGGTGGGATCAACAGCTTTGTGGAGTATTTGAACCAAAACAAGAAACCGATTTTCCCCAAACCGATCCATATAGAATCAGCCAAGGACGGCATGGAGTTCGAAGTATCCCTGCAATACAACGACGGCTATCAGGAAAACATCTTCAGCTTTGCCAACAACATCAATACTATCGAGGGCGGAACGCACCTCTCGGGCTTTAAACGCGGCCTTACATCGGCTGTGAATGCCTACATCAAAAATGCTGATCTGCTGAAGAACGAAAAAGTGGGGCCCACCGGGGAAGATATCCGTGAAGGTTTGACCGCGGTAATCTCGGTGAAGATCACCAATCCGCAATTTGAGGGGCAGACCAAGACAAAGCTGCAAAACTCTGAGGTGGAAGGTATAGTAGGATCTGCAGTTTATGAAAAACTGATGGTGTACTTTGAAGAGCATCCGGGCGAAGCGAAGAACATCTCGATGAAGAGCGTGATGGCAGCTCGTAGCCGTGAAGCTGCGCGTAAAGCACGTGAACTGACTCGCAGGAAATCTGTGTTGGAGAGCGGTTCTTTGCCAGGCAAACTGGCAGACTGCACGATCAACGATCCCGCCAAAACCGAGCTCTTCCTGGTGGAAGGAGATTCCGCTGGTGGATCTGCCAAACAGGGCAGGGATCGCAGTTTTCAAGCTATCCTGGCTTTGTGGGGTAAGATGCTGAACACCGAGAAAGCCAGAGTGGATAAGGTGCTGAACAACGAAAAGATCCAGCCCATTATTCTGGCTCTGGGCGCGGGCATCGGTCAGGATTTTGACATCGCCAAGCTGCGTTATCACAAGATCATCATCATGGCCGACGCGGACGTGGACGGAGCGCACATCAGCACCCTGCTCATGACCTTCTTCTACCGTTATATGCGCCCCCTGATCGAGCACGGCTATCTTTACATCGCGATGCCGCCGCTATTTTTGGTACGCAAGGGCAAACAGAAGCGCTACGTATTCTCAGAAGCAGAACGGGATGCCGCAGTGCAGGAACTGGGCGAAAAGGGTGTATTTATCCAGCGCTACAAAGGCTTGGGTGAAATGAACGCGGAGCAGCTATGGGAGACCACTATGGATCCCGATACCCGCAGCATGATCGCCGTGAGAATGGATGACGCCATCGAGGCCGACAGACTCTTCACCATCCTGATGGGTGACGAAGTAGAGCCGCGTCGTGAGTTTATCCAAGCCAACGCCCGTTACGTAAAAAATCTTGATATTTAATGGAGTTTATAGATGTCTGACAATAACAGAATAATCCCGACCCAGATCGAAGATCACCTCAAACAGGCTTATCTTGACTATTCCATGAGCGTGATCGTGTCGCGCGCGCTGCCTGATATTCGCGACGGCTTGAAACCTTCTCAACGCCGCATCCTTTTTGCCATGCACGAGCTGAATCTCAGCCCTGGCGGGCACTTTAGAAAATGCGCGAAAATAGCCGGTGATACCTCAGGTAACTACCATCCCCACGGTGAACAGGTGGTTTATCCCACGCTGGTGCGCATGGCTCAACCCTGGATCATGCGCTATCAATTGATCGATGGACAGGGTAACTTTGGTTCCATCGATGGTGATCCCCCCGCGGCCATGCGTTACACAGAAGCCCGTATGCACAAAGTAACTATGGAAATGCTGGGCGAGATCGAAAAAGATACGGTGGATTTCAAGAGTAACTACGATGAAACCCGCAAAGAGCCGGAAGTATTTCCTTCCCGCACACCCAATCTCCTGATCAACGGATCATCCGGTATCGCCGTAGGTATGGCGACCAATATGCCACCCCACAACATTGGTGAAGTGTGCGATGCGGTGATCGCTTTGGTGGATAATCCCGATTTAGAGCCCCTGGATCTGCTGCAATACATCAAAGGCCCAGATTTTCCTACCGGAGGATTCATCCTGGGTACCGATGGGATCAGAGACTATTTTGAGACCGGACGCGGCCGTGTGCTCGTGCGTGGAGAGATGGAAATCGAAACCTTGCAAAACGACAGCGAACGCATCATCATCCGCTCTATCCCTTACCAAACCACAACCTCGCTTTTGATCGAACGCATGGTGGAATTGGTAAAGGAAAAGCGCATCGAAGGGATCAGCGACATCAGGGACGAATCAGGGCGCGATGGCATGCGCATCGTGATTCAGGTAAAGCGCAACCACGATGCCAATGTGGTGCAAAACCTGCTGTATAAATACACCCAAATGCAAAGCACCTTTGGCGTGATCAACCTCTGTCTGCGTGATGGAGTGCCGGTGGTGTTGAATATGAAGGAACTGGTAAGCAACTTCATCGAGACCCGTCATGACATTATCCTGCGCCGCACCCAGTTTGAATTGCGTAACGCCGAAGCCCGGTTGCACATCCTGGAAGGTTATCGCATCGCGCTGGACCATCTGGACGAAGTGATTGCCACCATTCGCGCGTCAGCTACACCTCCAGAAGCCAGCACCGCTTTGCAAGAGAAGTTTGGCCTGTCCGAGATCCAGGCTAAAGCCATTCTGGATATGCGGTTACAGCGCCTTACTGGCTTGGAACGAGACAAGATAGAACAGGAATACCGCGAGATTTTGGAACTGATCAAAGAACTGCGCGCCTTGGTGGAAAGCCGGGAACTGCGCCTGGAAAAGATCAAGGAAGAAACTCTGGAGATCAAGGACAAATTTGGAGATCCCAGACGGACGGCAATCATGGAAGGACGCGGTGGCAGCTTCAACATGGAAGATCTGATCGCCGACGAGATGATGGTGATCACCATCACTCACGACGGTTATGTGAAACGTCTGCCCGTGGATACATATAGAGTTCAGGGACGCGGCGGCAAGGGATTGAGCGCATCCAACCTGAAGGAACAAGACTTTATCCAGTATCTCTTTGTAGCCAATGCGCATGACTATATCCTGCTCTTTACGGATCATGGCATGTGCCACTGGCTCAAGGTATATGAAATACCGGAGGCCAGCCGGACTGCACGCGGCAAGGCGATCGTAAACCTGGTGAGATTCTCCGATGGCGAAAAGATCAAAGCATTCGTCACACTGAGAGAGTTCAATCCCAATCAGAACATCGTGATGTGCACACGCAACGGTCTGATCAAAAAGACCCCGCTTACAGCATATTCTCATCCCCGCAGCAATGGCATTCGTGCTATCAAACTGCTGGACGGCGATGAATTGATTGATGCCAGAATCTCCTCCGCAGGCGATCATGTCCTGCTGGCTACTCGCTGGGGATACAACAACCGCTTTGATGAGAGCGAAGCCCGCGCCATGGGTCGAAACACCAAGGGCGTTCGCGGGATCAGGCTGCGTGATGATGATTATGTGATCTCCATGGCCGTGATCAACGCTGAGTACATCAAAGAAAACGGGGACGAGGCAGACAATCTGCCAAACCTGCTGGCCATCAGTGAAAATGGATATGGCAAACGCAGCCCCATCTCAGCTTACCCGGTGAACGTCCATCGTGGCGGCAAGGGTGTGATCACCATGAATACCTCTGCCCGAAACGGTAAGATGGCAGCCCTGATGCTAGTAACCGACGAGGACGACCTGATGATCATCACCAAGGAAGGTATGATCATCCGCCAGGCTGTGAAAGACGTGAAAATCACTCAAGGCAGAAATACCCAGGGCGTGCGGTTGATAAACCTCACCAAGGGTGATCAGGTGTGCGATATCACCTGCGTTCCTCCAGAAAATGAAGATGAAGAGAATCTGGAAAAGAAGGTGGAGGAACTGAAGAAAGTTCCACCACGCAGCCAGATACCCATGACCGGAGAAATCGAGGAAGATTTCTCGGATGAAGAAGATGAAGAGCTCGATATCGATACCGCTGACGAAGTGGACGACGATACAGACGAGTAGTATAGTAGTTTTCCTGCTCCTGCTGGCCGGATGCGCAGTAAAGCGCTTCCAGCCGGCGGCGGGGAACTATATCATCGAAGACAGATTTGCCATTGTGAGGACGGATAGCTTGATAATTGCCATCCGTCCTTTATCTTACCGCAGCCCCAACAACAGCTTGAATGCGGACTATTTCTCGCTGTTCCTCAGAATACAAAACACGTCTGACAAGAGCATAGAACTCCCTAAAAACAGCATGCAAATCCTGATCGATGGCAAGCAGTATAGCTATCTGCCTTTAACTTATCTGATGCTCTCCCAGCCTTATGATTCATACCCCTTTTGGCCTGATCTCTTAAATACATTATCGGAACAGGAAAAAAGCTGGATGCAAAGGGAAGAAGATCGTTATGCCCTGGTAGCTGATGCCTTCAGTTTTGGTGAACTCCTCGCCGGAGCTCGGAAAGAGGGATATCTATTTTACGATGACGATGTATCATTTGCCGATAGCCTGAGCGTGAACGTATTTGGGCAACGAGTACATTTCGTCAGGCACTAGAGGACTGATTGTGAGTCAGAATCAGGAACGATAATCTACGATGCGGTCCTGATCCAGGATGATGCTGATCCCTGTAAAGTAGGAATAATTGCTATTCTGATCACGGAGCTTGAGGTCATAGTGACCAGGCTCCACACTGATGCTTTGTACTGTGCCGCTTTCCATGGTCTGATCAAGGATGTTCTCACCCCAGTTTCCACTTCCGGCAGAGCAGAGATAAGCGGCTATTACTCTACGGTTGGTGAGATTACGTATCTTCAATGCACCGCAGTTAGGTTCCAGACTCACACTTTGCCCAGCTCCCTGACTGAGATCGACGTAAATGGTTCCCGGCAGGATATGATATCCCCAGTAGTTTAGCGCAATGGTATAGGGTCCAGAAACGCTGATGCTTCGTGTTTGTTTTGCTGGAATGTGGCGCTCTGCTCCATTACCTACCATTACCCAGGCATCTGCCATGCTATTGTTTTTTACCTCTAGTTCAGACTCTGTAAAACAGGCGCTGATGAAAAGCATCACCAGCGCCACAATGATTGTCAGAATCCTGTACATGGGATATGTTCCCGAGGTCAATCCTCGCCCGCTGCCCTGGCACGGCTGCGGATTGGTTTTGTAAATGTAAAGAGGGGTTCCTCGCTCTCATCCACCGCGCCTTTGGTGATCTTGCAGCTCTGCAGATTTCCCCGATCCGGGATATCATACATGATCTTGATCATAAAGCGTTCCATGATGGAGCGGAGGCCACGAGCACCGGTCTTCTGGTTGATCGCAATCCGTGCGATTTCCTTGAGGGCATCGGTATCGAAGCTCAAATCCACACCGTCCATTTCAAAGAGCTTCTGATATTGCTTGCAGATAGCGTTCTTGGGTTCGGTGAGGATGTCGATCAGGGCTTCCTCGCTGAGTTCATGCAGAGTGCAGATTACGGGCATACGTCCAATGAGTTCCGGGATCAGACCATACTTCAAGAGGTCGTGTGGGGTGGTGCTATCGAAGATATTGGTATCCTCAAGCTTGGTACCCAGCTCCACATCGAAGCCGATGGCTTTCTTATCTGTACGTTCCTTGATGATCTTTTCCAGACCAAAGAAGGCTCCACCAGCGATGAAGAGGATATTCTTGGTGTCCACCTCGATGAAATCCTGCTGAGGGTGTTTACGTCCGCCTTTGGGGGGGACATTCACTTTGGTGCCTTCCAAAATCTTGAGCAGGGCTTGTTGTACACCTTCACCTGAAACGTCACGGGTGATGGATGGCGTTTCACTTTTGCGGGAGATCTTGTCGATTTCATCGATGTACACGATACCCCGTTCTGCTTTGGCCACGTCATAATTAGCGTTTTGAAGGAGGCGAACAAGGATGTTTTCCACGTCTTCGCCCACATATCCCGCCTCGGTCAGTGTGGTAGCGTCGCTGATCGCGAAGGGTACCTGCAAAAAGCGAGCAAGAGTCTGGGCGATCAGGGTCTTTCCGCTGCCAGTGGGACCGATCATCATGATGTTGCTCTTTTCCAGATCCACTTCGTCATCATGCTTCTGCTTAAAGATTCGCTTATAATGGTTGTAAACCGCCACGGCGATGATTTCCTTGGCACGATTCTGCCCGATCACATACTGATCCAGGTAGCTCTTTATCTTGCTGGGGGTGGGAGCATCAAAGGCTTCCACATCGGGTTCCGGTGTATTTGTCTGCACAATGTTGTGACACATTTCGATGCAGTCGTTACAGATATTACCGGCGATACCGCGTATCAGGTTTGTAACTTCCGCTTCGTCCCGGCCGCAGAATGAGCAGCTTAAATGTTTGCGTTCCAAATTATTTCTCCTGATTTTGATCTCGCTGAGCGATTACTTCATCGATGAGTCCGTATTCTTTAGCTTCGATAGCGCTGAGGAAATAATCACGATCGGTATCCACGCTTATCTGGTCGATGCTTTTACCAGTGTGATGGTGCAGGATCTCGTTCATTCTGCCACGCAGGTAAAGGATTTCTTTCGCCTGGATTTCCACATCCGCGGCGCGTCCCTGAGCTCCGCCCCAGGGTTGGTGGATCATGATGCGGCTGTTGGGCAGTGCAGTACGCTTGCCTTTGGCTCCAGCAGCCAGGAGCACCGCGCCCATGGAGGCAGCCAGACCGATGCAGATGGTGGAAACCGATGGCTTGATGTACTGCATGGTGTCATAAATGGCGAGTCCACTGCTAATACTCCCGCCGGGACTATTGATATACATATGGATGTCGCGGGTGGGATCTTCCCCTTCCAGATGCAGAAGCTGCGCCACGACAGTATTGGCCAGAATGTCATCAATGGGTCCACCCACAAAGATGATGCGGTCTTTTAAAAGGCGGCTGTAGATATCGTAAGCTCGCTCACCGCGGCCTACTTGTTCGATTACCATTGGGATGTAGTTCATTAGTCTTCCTTTGGTGTTTCGGGTTCTTCATCCACCAGCATGGCATCTTCCACCGCGTTTTCTTCAGCCTCGGGTTCCGGAACAAAGAAGTCGGCTGTCTCTGCCAATTTACGCAGGATGAAGAAGTTGCGCACTCCGTCACGATAGTCGTCGGAGGCGATTTCGTCCTTCTTGCGTCCTTTATAAGCTTCCACGGTGTTATCTGCCAAAATGGCTTCGTGAGTGATGTATTCTTCAGTCATGGCATCGGTGATCTCGAGATCCACCACTTTGCGCAGGTTTTTCAGGACATACATGGTAATCAGTTCCTGAGAAATCTGCATCCGGTATTGATATTCGAGATATTGACGGTACTGAGCGTGAGGACTCTGTTCGGCTTCTTTGGCAGCGAGGTAGTTGATGGTCTTCATCGGCAGATCAAACTTATTGTCGATAAAGAGTTTGCTAACGATGGCGAAGTTCTGCGCATCCAGATTCTTATGTTCATTGGCCAGACGCATGTCTTCAGCCAGCTTCGCTCTCATCGCTGCCATGCTGTCAAACTCCATATCTTTGGCAAAATCATCATCCAGCTCAGGATACTGCATCCTGCTGATGGAGTTTACCATGATACTCACGGGATACATGTCGTCATTATCAAGGCTCAGAGACGAATTGCGCGAAGTCAGCTTTATCGCCATTCCGCTAAGCTCTGTTTCGATTACGTCACCGGTCTTTTTGCCGATCAGTTCTTCGATGGCACGGGTTTCAGGAGTGGTACCGGCAAACAGGGAGGCGTTCAGCTTCAGTTCTTCTGCGTTTAAGGTGAGGGTATATTCCACATCCACGTGGTCGTTTTCTGCTGCAATATCGACGTCGATCACGCGCCCGTTTTGATTCTTCATTTCTTCCAGATTGCGATCGATCTCCTCCTCCAGACTGATGGGAGTGTGGGGAACCTTCAGATTGTCAAGCTGCTTGAATTCCATCTCCGGCTCGTGTTCGATCTCTATTTTGATCAGCATATCGCTGCCTTTTTCCCACTGCACATCCTTGACGTCCGGGAAGAGCAAATAGTTTATATCATGTTCCTTGGCCGCCACTTCGAAGTAATCGTTCACGCTGTCCTGAAGGAAGTATTCTTTGATGCGATCAGCATACATGCGTTCCACCATGGCCAGGGGGGCTTTACCTTTGCGGAAACCCGGTACTTCAGCGCTTCTTGCTGTTTTGCGTAGATGCTGTTCCCAGGATTTCTCTACCTCTGCGGCGGGAACTTGAATGGTAATCTCTTTAGTTACGGCATTGATTGCATTAAAATCTACCTGCACTTTGTATCTCCTTAGTATAAAATCAAAAGTTGGTGCGAAAGAGGGGACTCGAACCCCTACAGGAGTGAACCTACTGGATCCTAAGTCCAGCGCGTCTGCCAATTCCGCCACTTTCGCAAGGGCTTTATGATCATCTATTTAACTGTGAATTGCCAGTCTTTTTGAGGGGCAGCATCTGTCAAGCAGATTTGCGGTATCAGAATAGAGGCATATTGTCGATCAAGCGCGTTTTCCCTACATAGGCAGCCAGGATCATGCGGCTGTGATCGTTTATGCTTTCCTGGGCCTGCAGATTCCGGGCATCGACGATGCTCACATAATCCACTCTTGCGCCACTATTGGCGATTAGTTCTGTAGCTTTCGCGATGATGGAGGATGCGCTCAGTTCGCCCGCTGCTACCATCTGCCGGGCATGCTGGAGTGCTTGTGACAAACTGAGAGAGGTAATCCGCTGGCTGGGATCCAGATAGACATTGCGGCTGCTCTTCGCCAGACCATCCGCCTCGCGTACGATGGGACACCCGATGATGTCGATCCTGAGGTTCAGATCCTCGGCCATCTTGCGCAGGATACTGAGCTGTTGGAAGTCCTTTTCGCCCATGAACATGCGATGGGGACGCACTATATTGATGAGCTTCAAGACCACTGTGCAAACTCCTCGAAAATGGCTAGGGCGACTGGCTCCGCAGAGGATACTTGAAAGCTCATCCACTTCCACCCAACTCCGATAACCTTTGGGATACATCATTTCCCCAGTGGGGAAAAAAACATACTCCGCACCCTCAGCCTCCAGTAAATGCAGATCGCGCTCAATATCCCGGGGATAAGAACTAAGGTCTTCATTGGGGCCGAACTGAGTGGGATTTACGAAGATGGACACTACCGTCACATCACAGGCTTGCTTGGAAGCTTTTACCAGACTCAGATGTCCCTCATGCAGATAGCCCATGGTAGGGACAAAGCCAATGCTGGCATGGGGGGGATAGACAAGATCCCGCATGGCTTGCAGGTCGTTTATCACTTTCATCAGATAATGCTTTCGATGCCGTTATCTTCGTTCAGGATCACGATCCGTGGCTTGTGTGCCGCCATTTCTTTATCGTCCATCATCCCGTAACAGATCACGATGATTTTGTCTCCTTCGTGCGCCAGACGAGCTGCAGCTCCATTGATGCCGATCATGCCGCTGCCCCGTTCTCCTTTGATGATGTAGGTGCTAAACCTCGCGCCATTGGTGATGTTAAACACCTCCACGCGCTCAAACTCCTGCATCCCACTGGCTTCCAGCAGGGCTTCATCAATCTTTATACTGCCGTTATAGTTAATATCGCATTCCTTCACCGTTCCCCGGTGAAGCTTGGCTAATAGTATCTGCCTTAGCATTTTAGGTCTCCATATTATGGTCTTTACGGCAGGATAATTGGGCAAGTCTTTTTGTCAATCAGAATCGGGATCCAACCCTCAGGATCCCCATGCGGTAACTTGCTACTGCCATTGTGAATACCTTCCAGACAATGGTTCTCACATCGCCGATAGAGCAGTGCTGATCTGATCATACAGATGCCGGGCAAGCTGATGCTTGTCTTTATACAGTTCATCATCCGGTGTGATGGCTGGCAGGACCCGCAGTTTCAGCGGTACTGAGTGAATTCCCTTGTCGATTTCATGCACTCGCCAGGTACCTTTAATAGCAAGGGGAACGATCGCCGCGTTTGCCATATAAGCCAGTTTCAGACTCCCCAGATGAAATTCCCCCATTTGGTCACTGCGGCTGCGTGTCCCTTCCGGGAATATAATCTGCGGATGGCCGCTTTTGATCACTTCTGCACTTGTTTTAAAGGATCCCATGGCCGCTCGGGGAGAATCCCGGTCGATGAAGACGCAGGGGATTTCCCGCATCCACCAAGAGAGGACGGGAATTTTGAAGAGTTCCTTCTTGGCGATGAATCCACTGGGTTTGGCGATAAAGCCCAATACCAAAGGGATGTCAAACATGCCTTGGTGATTGGCAACAAAACAGATGTCATTGGATTCAGGCAAGTTTTCCATGCCACTGAGCTCCACTTTCGATCCCGTGGAAAGCACAGTTTGCCGTCCCCAAAACCGCACGCAGGTATATACAATCTTGCGATATAGGCCCTTTGGCAAGAGCAGCTTACATACCAGCAACGCACAAAAAGCCAGCATGCACAACAGCATGAAGAAGATGAACCAGATTTTCCACAGCAGAGATTTCACCATACACTCCTTTAGTAGCTCAGATTTACCCATTCCTCATAGATATCGTTTAGAGAGGTTACCCATGCCTGCTTTTTGAGGACATGATCGATCGTGCGCCAATAAAGTGCACCCCAGCCGGGATAGTCCACCGGATCGAAGGTGGTGTTGTGCCAGAGTAGCGAGATATGGGATTGATAGGTGGCAGCCACCTCTATCAGGCGGTTCAAACTGCGTCTGCCGGCTGCTGAGCTGAGATTCATGGCTTTAGTGGAATGCAGAGTGGTATCCATCACGATAAGGGGGATTTCTAACACACGGAAGGGACGGTTCTCCTTGATATTAAAGGGAAAGAAGGGGAAAGATATCCCCGCCCGAAATCCTATGTTTTCCCAGTATCCCAGAGTGCTATCATATTTGATGCCAGCAGCTTCGAGATTACTGAAGCTCTTTTGATAGTCAAAGTGCAGATAGTGGGTGCGAAAGCCAGTGGGATTGAAGCCTAGATTACGCAGGGAGTCCAATTCCTCATTCAAGACACTCAGATTGAAGGCAGAATCTGGCGAACCGTGCAGTGCCACATCTTGCTGTGCCAGGAGACCAGTAAGCTGCGTACGGGCCACCACATCGCCGATGTAATTCTGCCGTTGATCGGGAAAATCGGTGCGGGCAAGGATAAACCACGTAGATGAAATGCCCAGTTCCAGTTCCCGACGCAGCAGCTTTTCAATCTGTTGCCGGTGTCCGCGGAATATTCGTTTGTGAAGGTAGTGACCCGCGAGCTTGTACGCTGCTCTGATGGGACGCTCTGGAAAACTGCGCCAGTTGTACTGGAAAGTATCACTGATAGTGGCCTCATCCCAGTAAATCCAATAATCGATATCATGCGAAAGGCTGAGGGCAAAGCGGCGATCTTCGCGCCAGGAGATGTCTCTGATGTACTCCGGCAGGTAGTCTTTCATGATATACAGTAGGATGCGGCAATACACGTCCACAACTGGTGTTTCCAAAAAATCCCATCGGTATTGCAGGCTTTCTTTGTAATCCACTCTACCCCGTGGCAGACCACGTTCACTGAACACATATTCATGCCAGCAAGTGAGGAAGTAGAAAGCACTGGCCACGATGTCCTTGCGTAGAATGCAGCTTTCTTGCAAAAAGGAGAAGATGGCACCGCCCTGTGAGAAGAGAAATGGCACCTGATTTGCCCCAAACCGGCAGAAATTGACCTTTTCCAGGGGGTACAATTCCTTCCCGGAGAAGAAGGTAACTGCCTCCGGATCGAAGTGGATGCGGATGGGATAGTCCCGATCAGGAGTCGGACCGTAGTACAGATGCGCGGCCTCAAAGCGATTGCCGTAGATGAATTTCGGATTTAGCCTGAGTATATAGCAGAAAGTGCGCAACACAAACTCCGCCTTGGGGATGTAATCCCGCGGGAGGTTTAAAAGAATGTTGATGTTTGGATAGCGCTCCACGTCAGACTACTTTTTCGGCTTTCTATCCGGTTTAATGATTAGCATATCCAATACTTCCGAGACATCTGACACGTAGTTAATCTCAAGTCCAGAGAGGATATCTTCGCCAAAATCGGAGATGCTTTCTCGATTCTCTTCTGGGATTATCAGTTTCTTAAAACCGGCTCTTTTGGCAGCCAGGATTTTCTCCTTCAAACCCCCTACGGGCAATACCTTGCCTAGCAGGGTTACCTCACCTGTCATGGCAATATCGTGTCTTACCTTTGCCTGCATGAAGAGTGAGGCCAGAGAAGTGGTAAGAGTGATCCCGGCTGAAGGTCCATCTTTGGGTACGGCACCCGAGGGTAGATGTACATGAATATCGTATTGAGTAAAAGCTTTGGGATCAAGATGATACCTTGCATAATTGGCTTTCAGGTAACTCAGGGCAATTCGGGCAGATTCCTTCATCACCTCTCCCAATAGTCCGGTGATACTTACCGCGCCCTTACCCGGCATTCTGGTGCTTTCGCAAAAGAGGATTTCTCCACCATAGCCAGTCCAGGCCAACCCCGTGGCTACTCCGATCTCAGGCTTGCGGTTCGCCAATTCCAGCGAGTACTTTCGAGGTCCCAGATACCTCTGGATGTCATGATTCTTGATCTGCCAGGGTCCCTTCTCTCCAGAGGCCACTTCCCTGGCAATCTTTCGAAAAATGGACCCGATACGCCTTTGCAGATTACGCACTCCAGCTTCCCGTACATAATAGCGGATCAGCTCTTGCAGTGCGCTTTTGTGTATGGAGACGTTTGCATCCTTTAGCCCATTATCATCCAGTTCCCGGGGGATCAGATAGCTCTTGGCAATGGATATCTTGTCGTACTCCAGATAGCTGGTAAACTCGATTATTTCCATGCGATCACGCAGAGCTGGAGGAATGGTCTCCAGAGAGTTTGCAGTGGTGATAAACATCACTTCGGAGAGATCAAAGGGCAGATTGATGTAATTGTCCACAAAGCTGTTGTTTTGTTCTGGATCCAGCACTTCCAGCAGGGCAGAGGCCGGATCGCCGCGAAAGTCGCGTCCCAGTTTATCGATCTCGTCCAGCATGAATACGGGATTTGCTGTACCCTGCCGTTTGATTTCGGTGATAATCTTCCCCGGCATCGCGCCGATATAGGTTCTGCGATGCCCGCGAATCTCCGCCTCGTCGTGGATTCCGCCCAATGACATCCGGATGAACTTTCTATTCAAAGCGCTGGCGACAGATTTCCCGATAGAGGTTTTACCCGTGCCGGGAGGCCCCACAAAGCAGAGGATGGGTCCTTTTAGCTGCCCTTTCAGCTTTTTTACGGCAATGTATTCCAAGATGCGTTCTTTGGGCCTTTCCAGGCCATAATGATCTTTTGTAAGTGTGCGCTCAATCTTCTTTAAATCCAGGCGATCCTTGCTATAGGTGGTCCATGGCAGATTAACTATCCATTCCAGGTAGTTTCTAATCACCCCGTATTCGCTGGATGCGGGCTGCATCGCCGACAGACGGTCAAGCTCTTCCATAGCGACGTCACGCACATATTCAGGGAGCTTGTTTTTTTCTATCAATTCCTGCCATTTGAAGATTTCCTTGCTTACCTCATCTGTCTCACCCAGTTCTCGCCGAATGGCATCGAGCTGTTCACGCAGATAATATCGGCGTTGATCTTCGTTCATTTCCAGCTGGATATTGCTGCGGATGTGATTTTCCAGGCGCATCTGCCTGATCAATTCCGCCAGCGCATTATTGAGGAACTTGAACCGAAGCTTCAAATCCACCAGTTCAAGTACCCGCTGGCGATCGGATAACTGCAGCTCGATATTTCCTGCGATGATATCTGCCACGCGGCCGGATTGTTTGATATTGGCCAGCCCCGCGATCATTTCGCGGTTTAGCACATTGCTTTCCTGAGAAATCTTGTCCATCAGTTCCAAAGCGATGGTGCGATATGCCTGGATCTCCATGTCATCGGTGGTAGGCTCGGAGATGGCCTCCACATCCACCATGATGAAAGGATCCTTTTGCACATAACGCTGCAGGCGCAGACGGGATGTGCCCTGCAGCAACAGGCTGATGCTACCGTCCTGATTGCGCAGCATGCGTAGAATGGTAACCGCGGTGCCGATTTCATACAGCGTACCATCCTCGCCTTTATCCAAAAAGAAGGCCATCAATTTATCGTTCGAAAGCGCATGATCTATCACAAGCTTGGATTCCTCATCTGTCACTACCAATGGCATCAACAGATATGGGAACATTACGATGCTGCTCATATGCAAGACCGGTAATGTTCTGGGAACCCTGCTATTGTTATCTTCCATTTTGCACTCCTTGATATAAGTCACTTTTCCTATATTGATAAGGCATTTTCACCAAAAGACAAGCATGGCTTTCCCCTTGATTTTGGCAAGAGAATTTTGTATTGTCCAAAGATTTTTGCTTGTTTTCAGAAAGAGCGCAGTATATATTATCAAGCGTATGCGTTTGTTTGAAGCATGGAGTGCTTGTTTTTTTTGTTTTTATCAGACCCCTATACTGCAAAATCAGGAGATGTATTATGAAGATTATCAAAAGTCTCGTCCTACTGTTGCTACTGATGAGCCTCAGTAGTTGTGCCAATGCCAAAACGAACGCGATGTTCAGTGAACCCAATCCGGTGGTGCAGGTAGTACGCGATGTACGGGAAGCGGTGGTTCAGATCAAAGTGGAAGCCAAAGTAGCCGTACAAAACAATCAAAACCCCTTTTTCAATGACGATCTTTTCCGCTTTTTCTTTCCTCAGCCTCAACAGGAACGTTCCGTTACCTCGATGGGTAGCGGCTTTATATATGAATTCAATTCTGCCACGCGCGAAGCCTTTATCATGACCAACAACCACGTGGTGGAGCGTGGTCGTGAAGGTACGATCACGGTTACCCTGGCCGATCGCATGTCCTATACTGCGGAAGTGGTAGGCCTGGATCCAAACACTGACGTCGGCGTGATCAAAATCACCATCAAGGAAGGAGAAAAGGTTACTGTGGCGCCCTTGGGCGATTCATCCACACTGGAGATCGGAGAATGGGCCATTGCCATAGGCAATCCCTTTGCCGACGGACTGGACCGCACGGTTACCCTGGGAGTGATCTCTGCCCTCAGCAGATCAGGCATGAGCCTGGGCAATAACTCTCCCGTGTATCAGGATTTTATCCAGACCGATGCGGCGATAAATCCAGGGAATAGCGGTGGTCCGTTGCTCAATATCAATGGCGAGGTGATCGGCATCAATTCCGCGATCGCCAGCACCAGTGGCGGCAATATCGGCATCGGTTTTGCCATCCCCATCAATCTGGCAAAGCGGGTGGTGGACGATCTGGTCGCCAGTGGCAGGGTTACCAGAGCTTACATCGGCATTCTACCCCAAGAAATTACCTCCGATATTATGGAAGCCTTTAGTCTCAAGGAAGTGAGCGGCGTACTCATCACCAAAGTGGAAAAAGACGGTCCTGCCGAAAAGGCCGGACTGCAAGTGGGCGATGTAATCCTGGAAATTGGCGGCGAGAAGATCAGCAATGTGGCTCGTTTCCGCATTGCAGTCGCCACCTCTGCCATTGGTGAGGAAGTACCGGTCAAGATTCTGCGCGATAATAAAGAACGTACCATCAAAGTGATGCTCGAAGCCTTCCCCGAAGATAGCGTGGCCGGAGTATCGGACAAGAACGGTAAAACGGCAGTTGCCACTGGAATTAGCGTTGAAAGCATCGATTCTCAATTTGCCAAGCGCTTGAATATCACCTCGGACAAAGGGGTGGTGGTAAGCGCCATCGACGCCAATTCACCCGCAGCCCGCTCTGGATTGCAGCCCGGTTTCGTGATCCTTACCATCGATGGACGCGAGGTAAATAGCGTTAGTGAGTTCCGTACAGTATTGGCCGAAGTTAAAGAAAGCATGGATAAAGACGGCAGGAAGATTATGCGGCTCTACGTGATAGACCGCAATCAGGTACCTCAGTTCATAATCCTGCGCTTTGAATAGCTAAGGCTCAAATCTTCAGTTTAGGGACACTCATCGTAGTGTCCCTTTTTGCATTATGTTACGCATTTATCTCCGGATTGGGTGTCTTCCTTTTGCTTTGGAGTAGTCCCAGAAATACCAAGGTAATTGGAATGGGCATGGATTTCATCCTTCGTATGCTTGCTCCTTCCTATCTAATACCAGCTATCCAAATCAAGGTCATCCCAAAGGCCTCTTGAACGCGGCTTGGGTTGTGCTTGGGATGAGTATGACATGTTTACTGGGCACTAGCGAGCTGGCACCGATGAAGCAAGACAGGGTTTATGCAACTGAACGCAGCAAGGGATCGGGTCCATTGGAGAAAATGGAATAATGGAAGGGAAAGTCCTTGACAGCTAATAGCTGCTGCCAGATGCTGGCGTCAGTACGGATGCATCGGATTGCTCCCCGATGGGTACGGTAAAGGAAGGTATAGACCATGGTTTCAAATTACTGGCAAGATAATTATTGTGTGCAAAAAGTGGCGAAGACTCCTGCTGCTGGATCCAGTAGCATAGAAGCTTTTGTGGATGGAAACTGGTGTAGCTATTCCCTAGTGGACTTCCCCAAGGCTTTTTGGGAATGGAGTAAAGACAGACGGCGTGAATACATTTCCATCTTTCGGGAGCTGCTGAGCGCGGGATCCTTGAGCTCTCGCAGGCCCAATCTGTCAGGGCCGCACAATGCCATGGTCGCCACCTATGGCAATCCCAGGGATGATTCTCGTTTCGCCCTGAACAACGCAGTCAAGGGTATGGGTTTCCTGCCCAAAGCAGAGCGGTTGGATGACATAATCAATATCCTGCGAGGAAATATGGATGCATCCATGGCCAGACGTCTGGATATTCTGCAGGAGCTTTATGATAATGCAGAGGAGCTGTATGCCGCGGACAGACTGGGATCGCTGGAATTGTATTCCGAGCCATTGCGTGAAAGCCAGACCTTTATCAATCAGATGTTAAATCCAGCCTGTGCAGTTGTCTGGCTGGATATTCCTACCTTCAAGATCAAATCCATCGTGCGGTTACTGGATCCCCAGGATCCCCATCTAACTGACTACGAACGTAGGGTTACACAGTACGTCAATCTGATCCACAGTTTCTTTCACGGGAAGTTTCCCAAAGACTTCCTCACCTCAATGTATTTTAACGTAGAGATTTATGATAGCAGCCCCGGCCAGTCCGGAGGCAAGGGTAAGAGAATCATCTAAGTAAGGGAGGAACAAATGGAAGATAAGAAGAAGAAACTAACTACGGTGGCAGGCGCTCCCGTGGCAAACAATAATGATATCATGACTGCTGGCAAGCGTGGCCCGCTTTTGATGCAGGACGTTTGGCTGGTGGAAAAATTGGCTCATTTCGATCGAGAAGTGATTCCGGAACGTCGTATGCATGCCAAAGGATCGGGAGCTTTTGGTACCTTTACTGTAACTAATGATATCACCAGGTTCACCAAGGCCAAAATCTTTAGTGAGATCGGTAAACAGACTGAGTGTTTTGTGCGCTTTTCCACAGTAGCAGGCGAACGTGGAGCGGCAGATGCAGAGCGAGATATCCGCGGATTTGCCGTCAAGCTCTACACTGAAGAGGGGAATTGGGATATCGTAGGAAACAATACTCCGGTGTTCTTTTTCCGCGATCCTCTGCGCTTTCCGGGGTTAAACCATGCCGTGAAGCGCGATCCAAAGACCAATCTTCGCAGCGCCACCAATAATTGGGATTTCTGGAGTTCGCTGCCCGAAGCAATACATCAGGTTACCATTACTATGAGTGATCGGGGCATCCCGCTATCTTACAGGCATATGAATGGTTATGGCTGCCATACCTTTGCCATGTACAATCATGAGAATAAAAGGGTATGGGTGAAGTTCCATTTCAAAACCCAACAGGGAATCAAAAATCTAACGGATGCCGAAGCTGAAGAGCTGGTAGGAAAGGATCGGGAAAGCCATCAACGTGATCTCTTCGACAGCATTGCCAGGGGAGACTTCCCGCGCTGGACTCTATCCA
>JAGOKK010000015.1 GCA_017994635.1 Candidatus Cloacimonadota bacterium
CGTTTATTATGTCCCCGGAATGTGATTGCGTCGCTACTTGAACTCCATTCACGTATAGGGCTATAACCGATCCATTGTATGTAGCGGCCACATGTTGCCATGTGTTTAGAATCAGGGCATTATCTGCCATGCAATTAATCCATGAAGTCCCTTCCCCAGCCATATTGAAGCATAAAGTCCCGTTTGACGATCCATAGCGCAAAGTCCAACCATTTGAGAAATCGTTACCCCAATTTGTCCTTGCCACGATCGTGTTCATATGCTCGTGTGTCTTGAAATCTGTCGGATAAATCCACGCTTCCACGGTGAGAGCATTGGTAAAATTGAACTCAGTGGAAGAACCACAATTTGCATACTGACTCGTCCCGTTCAAATGAATTGAATACTCCTGCGCTGATAAACTGTAGGTAGCCATCAGCAGGCCGAAAAGTAAAACACAGATCACAATGATCTTATTCTGGTTCATCTCAAATCACCTCCATATATGTTCTTTGAGATAATGGTGAAATCTGCCTGTACCTAGCAAGCAACAAGGCACATCAAACAGAATTGCCTAAGCCTGGCTAAAGGTAATCTCGTGTTCTAAGCAAGAAAAACAGATAGTCAGAAAAAGGCTTGTCGGCAGCTAAGACTTCCATGATATCCTGAGTATGATGCAGACATTAGGATCAACCAAGAAAGCAATGTTTAATCCATCATTCTTTTGTCAAGCAAAAATGCTCTGTTCTTTTTTTTACCGTACAATGCGTAGAGTATGCGCCATCACGTTCCCAATTTTTTCCCTCGCCATAGGTACATTAATTGGCATACCTAAAATTCTTTGCTGTCGCCATTTTCAAGATACCGCCTAACTACATACACAATGTGTGGTAAGCCGTAATTTTCTAAACGTTGTTCTGGATTTGCATGAGATCCCATAATGGCTTGCAAGAAATCTCATCCAGTCATTATCTCCTCAAGTCTCTCTGGCCAAGGTATATAGCTGGAGAAGGCGAAGGCTGTTTATTTAGTTTCAAACAGAGAGGAAAGCAAACCGCAGGATGGCCCCCATCAACTTCACGAACGCCACGTGAAGTCCACTTGAAGTCCTCCTGAATCCGGTTCAGGTGGCTTTCAGGTGGGTTATTGGTGACGTTCAGGCCAGCAGGGGGGGTGCCTCGTGTGGGAGATGGGAACCTGATGCCACTGATGGGAATGGATGGACTAGTGTGCCTCACGCGGATTTTAAAGAGAATTGAGAATTGAGAATTGAGAATTGAGAATTGGGCTCACGCAGATCAAGCGGAAGAACTGATATCTGAGAATGAGATAGTGTAAAGCTTCAGGTGCACATCCGACGACTCATAAACCCTAAAACTCCATAACCTCAAAACCCCACAACCCCTTACCGCCTGATATGGAACAAAAAATGCATATTGAGGCCTTTAATGGAAGATCTATTTCGGAGTACTCGTTATGAAACACAGTAAATATCTCGTTCTGATTTGCTTGCTTTTCTGTCTTGGCAGCCTTTTTGCGGACAGGGTTTGGGATGCGTCTGCGTCCCGCAAGTACAATTATCCTATGCAAAATGTCCCGCATTTTGACGCCAAAGCGGACAGCGCCACCGGTTTCGATGTGCAAAAATATGAAATCACCGTGAATATCACGCAAAGCCCCAATCACATCAACGGCGAAGTGAAGGCGACGGTGCTGGCAGAAACAAATCTGAGCAACATCAGTTATGAACTCGAAGGCCTGACCGTGAGCCAGGTGTGGGTGAATGGCGCTGCTGCCACTTTCACGCACAGTAACGGCCTGGTGACCATCCCAGTGAACGCCAATGCGGGTGAGACCTTCCAGACCAGAGTAGCTTATGGAGGGCAGCCTCAGCTTTCCGGTCCCCCATATAATGTGGGTATGTATTTCCAGGCCAACAGCATCTTTACAATTTCCGATCCTGATGCAGGACGCTATTGGTGGCCATGTTACGACCACCCCTGGGACAAGGCGATCGTGGACATTTCTGTGACCATGCGCAGCGATTGGAAAGTGGCGGCAAACGGTCTGAGAGAGAGCATTACGGACAATGGCAATGGTACTGCCACTACGATCTGGAAAGGCTATCATCCCATGACCACCTATCTGGTTTGCATCACCGCCGGGCCTTATGTGGAGATTGCTCAATCCGCTTTGGATGGCGAACTCCCCATCCTCAATTTTGTGACTCAGGCGCAGTATAACAACGCGCTTTCCGATCTGGCAAACCTGCCCTCAATGATCGATTATTACAGCAGTCTGTTCGGAGAATACCCTTTTGAAAAATACGGCAATGCCACCGTGAATATGAGCACCTTTGGGGCTATGGAGCATCAAACCCAGACCACACTGGGCAATTTCATCATCAATGGCAATGGGACGTATGAACTCACGATCGCGCATGAGCTTGCACATCAATGGTATGGCAATGCAGTGAGTTTTTTGGATTTTCCGCATGTGTGGCTATCCGAAGGTTTTGCCACATATAGTGAACATCTCTGGGTGGATTATGTGGATGGCTGGCAGGCCGCATGCAACTATGTAAATACCAGCTTTCACCAGTACTATATGAATTGGGAAAGTTCATACAATCCTCCGGCAATCTACAATCCTGGCTTTGGCGACTACTTTTCTCCCCCGTCATACGAAAAAGCCGCCAGCGTATTGCACATGTTACGCTTGAAGATGGGAGACGATGATTTCTTCCATCTCTTGCAGCAATGGTTTAGCACCTATCGGGATGGTAATGTAGTTACTTCAGAATTTCAGGCGATGGCAGAAACGATCAGCGGTCTGGATTTGGAGCAATTCTTCCAGCAATGGATATATGGCCGGGGCATTCCCTCTGTCTCTTTCAGGCTGATGCACAATCCAGAAACCAATGCGCTAAAGGTATATTCTACCAGCACATCTCCCACCTCCACAAGCTTTGACGTGGATTTTCCCATCAGATTGGGTGAAGGGGCTATAGCTGATTCGGTATTGGTGATGGCAACTCCCGCGGGACATTTGAACCACTTTGAAGCGATAGGAAGCATCGACACAGTGAGCCCAAACCATGATCATTGGACCATTCTGCGCGGGATTACCGAAGAACGTCCGCAGATTCTCTCTGCGATTGGAGCCGACGCATCCGTAAGCTTACGATGGGTAGCCTTTCCGAACGCTCAGAGTTATCGGCTGTATTATCGGCTGGCGGGCAGTGATCCCTGGATCCAGTCCGGTCTGGTGGTAGAAGGAAGTACCAGCGCGCTGCTCTCCGATCTGATCAACGGTGAAGAGTATCAGTTTATGATCAAAGGAATGGACGCTGAGGGCTATCTGAGCCGTGCATCCGACCCCATCACCGCCACACCAAACGGCTTGAGCCTGAAGTATCCGCTGCTTGTGGTGGATGAAACCCGCGACGGCACCGGCAGCAACATCGCACCCGATGATGCCATGGTGGATGATTTTTACGCAGCAGCATTGAATGGGTTCGAATTTAACACATGGGACGTGGCAAGCCAGGGATTGCCCACCATCAGTGATCTGGGGCAGTTTGCCTGCGTAGTCTGGCATGCCGATGATTTCTCGCAAAACATGGTGTATGAAGCCGAAAGCATGCTGCTGAATTACATCCTTGGCGGAGGCAGATTGATCTTTTCCGGATGGCGGAGTGCCACCGTGCTTTCCGAAAACTTTTGGCAAAACATCTTTGGCGATATGGCCTACACGGTGCATTACGACAACGCAGCTTGTCTGAGCGGACTGAGCGGAAACGGCTACCCCGAGCTGATCGTGGATCAGGAAAAACTCGCCACTGCCTGGAACGGACTTTTGCCCATGATCAATACCTTTGAGGTAAATCTCCCCGCGCTTTACTATGCCCAAATGCCCGCCACTTTTGAAGGAAATGGACTGAAGGCTGCCATCGAGATCGGGCCGGATTCCTACTATTTCGGGTTTCCGCTATATTTCATGGAGGCTCCCGGCGTGCATGCGCTTTTACAGACCCTGGTAAGCGACGGGACCGGAAGTGAAGATGCCATTTCCCCCATCCCACGGTTGGCACTGAGCGCAAATCCCAACCCCTTCAATCCCAGCACCCGGATCACTTTTTCTCTTCCGGATGCAGGAAAAGTGCAGCTCAAACTGTATAATGTAAAAGGACAGCTTGTAACGATGCTCGCTGATGACGTGTATACAAAGGGGAGCCATAACCTGACGCTAAATCTGGATCGATACTCCAGCGGAGTGTATGTCCTGCGTCTGGAAAGTGGCAGTAAAAGCATCTCCAGGCGCGTCACTCTGATGAAGTGAAGTCATTTTGATTGACGAATCAGAGGCGGCGGCAAAGCTGACCCGAAACACCTGAAGATACAAGGCGGATAAAAGAAAATTGAAGAAATCACTGATACTACTCGTCATTCTATGCGCTGGAGCCGGCCTCCACGCTCAAATGGGTTTGTTTAACCTCGCATACGGTCACACGGTGGCCCAGGCCGATTCCATCCTGGCAAGCCACAGCTTTTACCCCGAGGGGAGCGAACATCATGCCATCAAGTATTATAGTGACGTAAACCTGCTTATAGATGCCATCATGGTATTTGTGGAGCCGGAAAGCCAGCGGATAGCCGGCTGGTTTGTGAAATATAGCGCCCTAAACGGCGAAGATAACGACCACATAGTGATCGATCGCATCATGGATATGCATGGTAAGACCAATCATTTCGACGAGGATACGCAGCAATTGATCTGGTTTCTCTCCACTACCCGCACCCTGCACGTGATGTATTCCTCCGAGGGAAATCTGACAGCGCTGTATTACGACTCGGTGTTCCCCGAGCTCTTCAAGATGAATGAGGATGCTCAAAAGGCCCCGGAGGATATTCCGGAGCCCATCGAATAATTAGCGTTTGGCGATTGCGGGAGGGTTTTCCAGGGCACGCATCCGATTGCGGATGCTTTCCTTTTGCCGTTCAAACTCAGCCATCTGAGCTTTACTAAGGCGTTCCGCGCCTACCATCTTGAGATTGGTGGGATTGATGTATTTGTTGTTTGAAATCAATCCAAAATGCAAGTGCGCGCCGGTGGATACTCCAGTGGAGCCCACTCTGCCGATCACCTGACCGCGTTTCACGCTTTGTCCGTTGCTGACCCCGATAGACGAGAGATGAGCGTATAATGTGGTGTAGCCACTGGGGTGTTTGATGCGAATTTCTTTGCCATAACCGCCATTCCACCGTGCTGAAACCACTGTGCCATTTGCGACTGCATACACAGGGGTACCGTGTCTGCCGCGGTAATCCACACCGTCATGATGCGCCCAGCGTCCCGAAAGCGGATGCAGACGGCGACCGAAGCTGGAACTGACGTGAATGCTGGCAAGGGGAAAGCCTACTCCGCTGGTGTTATTGCTTTTACCGTCTTTGTTATATAGTCCGTTTAGTACGGATTTCTCGTCGTCTTGCTCATAGCGGAAGAGTTCGTGCGCACCTGTCCGCTTTCCATCATAGCTCACGTAGAGCACCTTGGCGCGGGGCAGAGCTCTTCCCTCAAAGATGCGTTCCTCGATGAAGACCTTGAATGCATCGCCTTTTCTGGCGTCCTTTGCGAAATTGATCTCACCTTCCAGCCCGTTGTTTATGCTCTGTTTATCGGTGGGTGAAAGGCCCATGGAGAGCAAAGCGGCGTCCAGAGTACTCTCCAGAGTGCCGGTGATAATGCGCGGACGTTTGGTAACAGGGAGGGCTTCCATAGTGTAGGCCAGAGAATCGCCCACAGCCTCAAAGTGATGTCGTACAGTAGGTTCCTGTACATACATCATCTTGCTGATCCTGGTGCCTTCCGCGTTTAAAAGTACGCGCAGAGTGTCACCCGGCTGGATCGTACTTACATCGATGTAATCACCAAAGCGATAGGAGATCTTGCCAATCTCAGGGCCGGGCAAATTGAGCTTTTCCAGGAGAGAAAAGATGGAGCCGCCATCGGGAACAGTCTGGGTGATCCAGGGATCTTTCGGCTTTTCCAGCGGGACATTCTTACCTTGTGAGGACTTGTTTGAAGGAGCAAACAAACTGAATAAACTAAAGGTGGCCAGACTGAAAAGAATGAGGGTGAGAAGCAGGTGTTTTCCTATATTCATATGGTGTTTACTCCTTGGGGGGTATTTGCAGGGCTGAAGGGATGGTAATGGATGTGCACCTTGCGCAGCCCGTTGTCAAAATGCTTTAGCAAGCGCTCTTCCACGTCGTGCGAGATCTTGTGTGCCTCATCAATGCTGAGTTCTCCGGCCACTGCTATGGTCATACTGATGGTGTAGTAAGGCCCGAAGCGGTGAATCCCAAGCTCTTCAATGCCTTTTACTCCATGCACGAGCGTGGAAACATCCTTCAATTCCCGGGTAAACTCATCGTCGGGCAGGCTGTCCATGAGTTCGGATGATGAATCCATGATGATCTCAATGCCAGTTTTTACGATGTAGAGTGCCACGATAGCCCCGGCAGCGGGATCCATCCAGTAAAATCCGAGCCGGCCCATAATTACGCCGATGATCACAGCCACTGAAGCCATGATATCATTCAGATGATCGTTGGTCAAAGCTCTCAGAGTGGGGTTATGCGTCCTTTTAGCGGTACGCTGAGTGTAGTAATAGAGAAATATCTTCAGACAGAAGGTGGTGATGGCAATCACCAGAGCCCAACCCGAAGCGGATCTTCCGACCTCAGTGTGGGTGATCAATTCATATACTTTGTTTATGCTCTCCCAGAAGATGGCGATACCCGTGGTCAGAATGAATGCTCCCACTACGATGGCAGCGATGGATTCGAGCTGTCGATGCCCGTAAGGATGCTCGTTATCGGCAGGTTTCCTGGCCTGCCTCATAAAGATCTTTACGGCTATGTAATATACCACATCTGAGGAGGAATTGATGCCGTCCGCCAGAAGTGCAGGGCTGTGTCCGAATATTCCGATGGCCGTCTTGAGTCCGGCGAGTATCACATTACTAAAAAGCCCCAGATTCACGGCAAATGCGGTTAAAGCATCTCTGTCTTTATTCAATGATCAAGCTCCATAATGTCGATAAAAGTCTTTTGCGGCAGATGCGAGCGGATGTATCTCCTGAATTGCTCAGCATTGATGGGGTGCTTGCCCACAGCCCATGCATTGAGGGCGTAGAGTTTTACTTTGAAGGAGATCAGGGTGCTCACATCGCAGTCCCGACGTAGCCGGGATATCTCACCATGGCTGAGTGCCAGACACTGCGGATGGCGAAAAATGAGCTGCGTTTTGGCCTCTTTGAATAGGGGGAAAAGCCTGGCATGCAGCATGCTCGTGTAAGCGCCTGGAATGTAAAGTGTGTCTGGATGTTCGCCCAGGATGGCACCAATCTCGTCCTCGTGTCCGATCAGGGAAGCGATCTGTGTTTTCTGCCATTGCCCTCTCGTGCCATACATGACTGTTTCTGCAGCTTTGAGGCTTTCAAGGTGGTACTTGCTGCAATGATAAATTGGGATGGAGATCATCAGATCAAGGCGTTTGAGCTCTTCCACAATCTCCTCTTTGGTGCCGAAACTGGCGCCAATGCACAGAATGATAGCCTGTACGCTATCTTCAAAGGCGATTGATTTACGATCCAGCGAGCCGTCTATGAGCACTCTGGCCGCGCCCATCCGGTGCAAATCGCGCGCGGCGTGGATCTGATCGCTAACGCTGGAGGGCCCGGTGATCTCGGTCTGCAGCGCTTCCTCTGCCTTTAGAAACCACAATTTGCGCCCGCTGAACAGCTCGGCTTTGAGAATGCTGACCCTGCAGCCCAGGCATTCCAGGGTGTGGCCATCCGCGCAGAATAGAGCACCTTGCGGTAGCTGAACTTGCGGCTTGGGTGTCTTGAAGACGCGATCGCTGCTTTCGCCATCCAGACCTGTGCTCATCACACCCCATGACAGATCGGGATAAAGCTTTAGAATGCCGTTTAGAAGGGTGGTTTTACCGGAATTTTTGCTGGTCCCCACCAGGGCTATGGTTTTCAGGGACCCGGTGGAGATCAGCTCTTGTAACATATCAGGGTTTTCTGCGCAGGTTGCGTTTGGTTTCTGCGGGTCCGATTGATACATGCTTTCCTTTCAGCAGGCTCATCACGCCCTCAATGCTTTCTCGTTCTTTGGGGCAGAGATCACGGTATTGGCTATCGTCAGGAGCCTCAAAGCCAGGCTCGGTATAGCTGGTGATGAAGCCTTCATAATTGCGCAAGATCACTCTTCCCGGCATCTGCGAGATGATGTAATTTGGCATCACGGGGATCTTACCGCCGCCACCGGGAGCGTCCACCACATAGGTCGGGACACAAAGTCCGCTGGTGTGACCACGCAGGGATTCGATGATCTCGATACCCTTTGCGATGGGGGTGCGGAAATGTCCGATTCCCTCAGAAAGGTCGCATTGATAGATGTAATAGGGACGTACTCTATTGCGTACCAGCTTGTGCACCAGGGCTTTCATCACGTCCACATGATCGTTTATACCCTTGAGCAATACCGATTGATTGCCCATGGGCAAACCGGTCTCTGCGATGGTGGCAAGGGCCTTCATGGCAGTTTCGCTGATCTCTTGGGGGTGGTTGTAATGTGTATTGAGCCACACGAAGGGATATTTCTTCAGCACTGCCATCAAGGACGGAGTAAAGCGCATCGGCAATACCACAGGGGTGCGGGTGCCCAGACGCACAATATCCAGATGATCGATCTTGCTCAGTTTGCTCAAAATCTCGTCCAGACGTTCATCACCCAGAGTGAGGGGATCTCCGCCGGATAACACCACGTCGCGCACTTCCTTGTGTTCACGGATGTATTCGATGGCTCTGTCCACGTTTTCCTTGGGCATCGGGGCATCGTGTTCGCCCGCTTTACGACGGCGGGTGCAGTGCCGGCAATACATGGCGCATTGATCGGTGAGCAACAGCAATACTCGGTCTGGATAGCGGTGCGTCATCCCCGGAATGGGTGCATCGCCATCTTCATGCAACGGGTCGGACATATCGGATAGGGATACGTAGCTTTCTTGAATGCGGGGAATAGACTGCAGGCGCACAGGATCCATGGGATTGGCATGATCGATCAAAGAGAGGTAGTATGGAGTGATCGCCATGCGGAAAGAGAACCCTTCATCAGCAAAAACCGCTTCTTCTTCCGGTAAAAGCTCAATGTATTTGCGTAATGTCGCGGCATCAGTGATGCGGTTCTTTAGCTGCCAGTGCCAATCATTCCACTGTTCATCAGTGGCGATTGACTTGATATCTATGATACTCATTTCTGTACTTCCTTCAATCCGTGTAACGTTCTTTAAAGAGCTTCATCAATACAGGATTTCTGCGCAGCAAATCGATGGATATCGCGGCATGATGCGCAGCGTAGCCATTGCCCAAGATCATATCCACATCGGCTCCGATCCCTTCCGCGCCCAAAGCAGCTTTGGTAAAGGATGTGGCCATGGAGAAGAAATATACCAGACCCCGGTCGCGAGCGGCCATGATGGTGGGAAGCTCGGTATCTTCGATGTTTACCACGTTGATCACCACGTCACCCATTTTCCCATCGGTGAGACGGGATACTTCGCGCTGGATGGTGATGGCATCGGTGGCATTGGCGATGATTACTTCATGACAGCCGGTTTCTTTACAGGTGGTGATGTAATTTTCATTGCGTACGATGCCGATCACTTTGCCCGATACTCCGGCGCGTTCTCTGGCCACAGCGTTGCAGAGAATACCGCTTTTACCATTGGCGCCCAAGATCACCACCGTATCACCGGGTTTTACCAGACGTTCCACTTGCGCGGGAGCGCCAGCCACGTCGAGCACGGATAGCGCCAGGTTTTCGTCCATATCATCGGGAAGTTTGGCATAAATGCCACTGGAGAAAAGGATGGCCTGACCTTCGATTTCCACCTGGTCTTTATCCAGGAGTACGCGCTTTACCTTATTGATCTTGAGCGGGGTGAGAGATAACGAAACTAGGCTGGCTACCTTGTCGCCCACCTGAATCTTGTCCTTCATCTCAAAATTTGGACCGATCGCCGCCACTCTACCGATCAGCATTCCGCCGCTGCCAGTATCTTCGTTTTTGTGTTTTCCGGTACGGGTGGTAAGGTCAATGGCATGTTCGGCAAAAGCTTGCTCCATGTCACTATGCCCCTGTGCGATCAGTTTGTTCTTGATTTGGTGAAAGGACGCACTATCTACATTGAGGCGGATTACGTCGATCAACAGCTCATTGTCCCAGATCTCACTCATGTCGTTGTTGAGCACGCGCGCAGGCTGAGGCAATACACCTTTAGGTTCAATTACACGATGGGTTCCATAGCGGCAACCACCAGTTTTCATACTTTCCTCCCATACGGATCTAATATATTATTTTTGTAGCTACTTACACTAAGTCTTCCAATATTTCCGCCCCGGCCATTGTGTCAACCCTTTTCCCGAAACCCACGATGTGAGAAAGCCGGGATAATATCACACCCGATATAGAAGTCCCCAGATATCCAGCCCTGAGGAGCAGCCCCACCATGATCGGATGACTGATGCCATCATTCATAGCGTAGAGCGTGCCACAAAAGCGGTAGATCGGTCGCAACAGAGGGATTGGCTTTGATCAACAGGCGGATCATCCTCTCGCCACCTTCATAGAAGATCACTCGATTTAGAGGTTGTTTGGATGATGAGGTTGACAGCCTGTATCCATACCTTGCATTCAGTTCGTTCTCCAGATAGCGCGCTGTCCCCTCCTTAAATTCCTGCCAGGTAAGGTATTCCCAGTCTTGCTCAGAGATCATTGATCGTAGCTGGCTTCTTAGCTTGCGAACCCGGTCAGATTTTCCCTGTCTGGCGGCTTTAATCATGGCCAAATAGGTCTTTGCCACCTTTCTATCATTGTAGGGAAAGTCATAATTCAATTCCCACATCCAGTTTTGCTTCATCATCTCAGCCCGGCACACCTCTAGCGATCCCTTAATCTCTGCCTCGCAAGTGTTAAACTGATAGCAATGAACAAACTCATGGAAGACGATTATCATCTGCTTTTGGTCTTCAAACACGCTGGGATCGATGACACAGGCGATCTGATTATCGGCAAAATCCAGAGGATACGCGGCGCGGATCTCCTGGGGGACCTGTCCCGGACGGTTGACTATCTGCTCCAAGCTCCAATCTCCCTGGGGCGTAGCAACATAAAGGTAGTAGTCATCGCCATGGGCTATGCAAACTGGATACAGTTTCTCCCAGGCTGGATGCAATCCCTTTAAAGAATGCCACATTGTAGTAATATGTTGCAAACCTTTCTGATAGGAAGCATCTGCAGATTCCAGGGATTGGGGAGTGATGGCCGGGATCTGGGTAGTAAACATAAGGGCCAGGAAGAGCATTATTACTTGGTGCTTCATCATTCCTCCCTGCCTGCTTTGGCGGATAACACGTGCATCATCTCAGCAATATACTCTGGATGCCCCCACAATATGAAGCGCGCTTGCCCAGTTTCCGATTCATAAGAGTACTGGAAGCGGGTTTCTTGGTTTCGGGAGGCTACTTGGTTCACGATACCTAACAGTGCTGCAGAAACCTCCTGGGCCTTGCCAGAACTGGGGAACGTGCAATCCACTATGGTGCAGACTTTGTAGCCCTCCACTGGAGCAGTCTGCTTTCCCCGGATAAATTCAGCCACATCCATTTCCCATGAATCTTTCAGTTCCTTAGCCACTTCTGAGTTCCCCAACAGGGCTTGCAAATCCGCCTTATGAATGCGCCACTCGCCTCCAATTTTGCTCCCTTTCAAAGTCCCTGCTCTCAGATACCTGCGTATGGTGCGGGGATGCAAGGATAGCATCCGCGCTGTTTCCTCAATGTTCAAAATATCTTTGTCCATAATGTGTACCTCTTGGGAGCGACATATCCCATGATGCCATATTTTGTCAAGTATTATTACATGTTGTATACCATTGTGCTCCGCTCAGATTGCGATACAGGCCTATGACAGATGCATGAGAATTAGCTAAGTTCAATTTCCTGTGAGGTATGCGAGATGTCTCCGTCTCTGTGTTCCCAGAAACGTAGCTATACTGTGGCTTGCATCTTGCCACTTCTTAAGTGACATTACACCAACATTTACGGGGATACTTAAGAACGAATACACTAAGTGCTATCGAAGTATTTTGGGATGAAATAACTTGACACTGGATCTAAACAGCATTAGCTTGTACCATTATTGGAACCTAGGAGGTGAATGATGAAACCTGCGATCAAAGTCATAATGTTTTTACTGTTGCTTTTCCTTTTTGCATCCTGTGAAAAGGACAAAGCTTCAAAGCCAGAAGCTGCCGAAGCTTTGGCAAACTACTGGGAATCTCAGAGCGATCTCACTCAAAGCCTGGTGAATCGCGATGCTACGATGCATTCTATGGAACAAACCATCCTTGCTTTGGGATCCAGCAAACAGGAAGATCCCTTCGCGGAATGGGAATCCCTGGTAAACACCTACTATCAACAATGTAACGACGCATCTGATTATTTTATCTCCATGCGCAATCTCGAAGACAACATCGTACCTTACGGCGACGACAAAGGGCTCTTGGGCGATATCGCTCGAGGAGTTTATAACAAAGCTGCCGATGCTGTGGTCTCCAGTGGACGCATGGTGCGTTCCGGTTTCCGCGTACTTACTGGTAAACAAAGTCTGCGCCAGGTCTTAAACGATCCGGAATCGGGCATCCCCATCGTATCTTCTTTCGCAGCAGATCTGCAACAGCACAATGCTGCCCGCGATGCTGCCATCCGTCAATCGATTTTAGATGGTGACTCTCAGGAAGGTTATGTTCCTATTAGTGATCTTCCCGGTGCCACGGCTCAGGATAAGGTAAACTACTATCTGAACCTGCCGGATGAAGATCCTCAAAAGCTGGAACTACGCAGCTACGTGTCCCTTTGGGATCCAGACGAACGTATCCGCACTGCTGCCACAGCCAAAAAGCTGGGTGAGACCGGCGTTAAACTCGTGGGTGATGCCTACGGCGGTGGCGTGGGTGAATGGACGAATGAAGTGCTGATACAGCACATGACTCCCGATCAGGACCCCGATGACAAGGGTACCATGAAGATCAAAGTGAATAGCTCCGAAAGCGGAACTCCTCCCATTGAGGGCCCCAAGACCATTATCATAGACCGCATGGACGTTCCTGCTTCTGAGCCCAAGATCACCGTGATCATAGACGCCCCCCAGGAATTAGTCCAGGAATTGCCCTCCGGAAATTACAACATCATCGCTATCGCGGATGAGTTTATCCGCAATGTGGATAGCGCAGTCACTGTCGCAAAAGAAGTGCTGACCAACCAGGTGAATGAACTGTTAAAACTGGCTGAAAATGCCATAATCGTGGAGAGTATCAGTGCCAATCCTGATGTGATCACCTTGGGAAATACTGCCTATGTGAATTTGGTTTGCATGAGCACTCTGGGCCAAAATCTGGAGTTCACCTGGAGCATCACTGGCGGTGCCTACACAAACATTAGTGCCAATAATAACCAGTTATCTTTCAAACCTTCTGCCGAAGGCACTTACAACATCGCCTGCGAGATAAAGGACGCCCTTGGTAATCTGAAAAACGCCCAAAGCTCAATCTCGGTGATCAATGCTCATCTGACTCTGCAGCAAACTGAACAGACCAATGAACAGATCATCGATGGCAAACTGAATCCTGGAGAATTGGCTACCTACCGGATTTATGTGACCAACGATGGCGAGGCTGACCTCACCGGTATCGCAGACATGCTAGGCTTTGATGGTGTACTACTGGGCTTCAACAGCGGTACTGCCGAGATACCAGTAGGTGAAACCGCCCAATTCATGGTAAACGTTCAGCTCCCCGCCAATTTCTCAGAGCCGAACGCAAACATGGAGCTGCAATATCTGGTACAAGATAGCAATCAGAATCCCGTACTCCTCAGCGTCCCTATCTCTATTCCCGTGGATTTCTACGCTGAGATCAATCCCATCCAGTCACCCGTTACCGATCGCGTACTCACTATTAGTGGCACAGTGGCAAATCCCCTGCTTCAAAGCGCCAATCTCATCATCGACGGAGAATCGGAACAGGCCTTTGAAGTGAATCTGAGTAACGGACATTTCTCGCAACAGGTTGCCATCAGCGGTTCTGCGGTGGAAACTCCCCATACTGTGGAGCTCACTGCCGTTTCCGGCTCCCTGACCGCTACTGATACAGCAAGCTTCACTTCGCAAGTAGCACCCACCGCCATCCGAGTTACCCTTTCCTGGGATACAGCGGATACAGACGTCGATCTCTGGGTCACCGATCCCAGTGGAGAAAGATGCTATTATGCAAATCGAAACACAGCCAGCGGCTTGAGCCTGGATTTTGACGATACAAACGGCTATGGCCCTGAGAACATCACTACTTCCAACATCATCCCTGGAGACTATGTGGTGCAGGTGCATTACTACAGTGATCATGACTCTCAGAATGCCATTGGAACTAATGCCGGAGTGGTGATCCGCATCAATGAAGGTACTCCCGATGAAACCGTAAATAACTACTACGGCTTCCTGGGTGATACAGGTGCCATGTGGGGCGTTACTACTCTCACCTTTGATGGTTCCACCTGGAGACTAAAGGAAAAGAATACACATTCCCAAGTCAACTCCTCTGATCTACCAGCGAAGTAAAACCTTATAACACAGTGTAATCTAGTGGCGGATTCATCTCCGCCACTTTTTTTTCATCATACACCTTGCCGATCACCAGAACTGATTCGTGCAGTGCCCTGGAGGCATAAGCAAGGTTGGGTGCTATGAAGCTTATTGGCATTCCCATCCTGCCTCATAAGTTCTACACCACCAATGGTCATTCCAAACACATCCTGAGCGGCGCTTGGGATGTATTTGGGATGACTTTGATCAGTATTGCTGAGATTAACCCGCTGGAGTGAAGAACGAGCTCAAGCTTGACAAAAAGCTTCGCTTTCATAGCGTGACCCAAAAAGGCAGTAGATTTTTGTTTTTCCCCCGATGAATTAATAAACTTGAGGATACAAATGCAAGAAATCATCATTGATGGCAACAGCCTGAGCCTGGAAGCAGTGGAGCTGGTTGCCCGCAAGCATGCCCCCATCCGTCTGGCAGAAAGCAGCATAGCGCTGGTGAAGAAATGCCGCGACTACGTGGATAAAGTGATAGCCAACAAAGAGATCGTGTATGGACTAACCACCGGATTTGGTAAGTTCAGCACCGTCATTATCCCGGAAGAAAACATCGCCGAGCTGCAGCTAAATCTGATCCGCAGCCATGCTGTAAGCGTAGGCGAAGCCTATGACGAAGCCACCACTCGCGCAATCATGCTGTTGCGTATCGCCGTGCTGGCCAAGGGGCATTCCGGGATTCGCATCGAAACCTTACAGAGCTTGGTGGAAATGTTGAATAGGGGCGTTCACCCTATCATTCCCAAACGCGGATCGGTGGGTGCCAGTGGCGATCTTTCCCCGCTTTCGCATCTCGCACTTGTCCTGTTGGGCGAGGGTGAAGCGCATTACCAAGGTGAACGCATGAGCGGTGCTGCTGCCATGCAAAAAGCCGGCATCACGCCGGTAAAACTGGCTGCCAAGGAAGGTCTGGCGCTGAATAACGGTACCCAGGTGATGGCAGCGATCGGGGTCTTGGCTCTGCTGGATGCGCAGCGGCTATGTCAGCAGGCAGATATTACCGCGGCCATGGCGATTGACGCCCTCAAAGGGACACCGAGTGCCTTTGATCCGCTGGTGCATCAGTTGCGTCCCCATCGCGGGCAAATGGACTCTGCACAGAACATCCGGAACCTATTGACAAGCAGCCCATTAAGAGATTCTCATATCAATTGCGGCAATGTGCAGGACGCCTATTCACTGCGTTGTACTCCCCAAGTTCATGGCGCGGCACGTGATGCCATCCGCTATGTCCGCTCGGTTTTGGAAGTGGAGATCAATAGCGCCACCGATAATCCTTTGATCTTTCCCGATGAGGGCAAAGTGATATCTGGGGGGAACTTTCACGGTGAACCCCTCGCCATCGCGCTGGACACCCTGGGCATTGCCATCAGTGAAGTGGCAAACATCAGTGAAAGACGAATGGAGCAAATGCTCAATCCCGCTCTCTCCAGAGGTTTATCACCCTTCCTAGCCAAGCGTCCCGGCCTGGATTCGGGCTTTATGATTATGCAATTGACTGCCGCATCCTTGATAAGTGAAAACAAGGTTTTGGCCCATCCTGCCTCAGTGGATAGCATTCCCACGTCAGCAAACCAAGAAGATCACGTGTCCATGGGCTCCGTATCTGCGATCAAATTGCAACAGATTGTAGAAAATGTGAATCAAGTGATCGCCATCGAATTGATCATCGCAGCCTCTGCTCTGGATCAACGCGGCATTGCCTCATCCCCTGCTTTGGAAAGGGCTAAAGCCTCTCTGCGCAAGGAAGTGCCCGTGCTGGCCGAAGATCGCGTAATGTATTCCGATCTGGCAGCAGCGGCCAAAATGACGAAAAACGCCGACATTCTGAGCGCGGTGGAAGCTGGCGGGCTAAAAATCAATTGACAGATTTACGGCTATCACAGGCTTTTAACGCATGAGAAAAATCCTCGGCCTTACCCTTGTGCTACTGATGCTGGTGGCTTGCGGAATCGACAACACCATGTATAATGCGCAGCAGTACTATAAAACCGCGCAGGATCGTGCCCTGAACGCCAGCGGGCGGCCCACGCCTCAAGCCGTGGATGAATATACCAAAACTATCAAGAAATGCGGCGTGATCCTCTCCAGAAACAAGAAGAGCCGTCGAGCGGACGACGCCTTGTACCTGATGGCGCGAGCCTTGTATTACAAGGGCAATTCCGCCTTTCAGGCTAAGGATGCGTTCCAAAGTCTGATCCAGGGTTATCCTAATAGCAAATATGTGCCGGAAGCCAACATCTACATGGCCAAAGTACTGCGGGAGATAAATCAGGCAAAGGAATCTGAAGCGCTGCTGGAACGCTTTATCCGCGATCCCAAGTATCTCAAATACCATCCCCGCGCCCTATTGGTGCTGGCAGATTTTGAGATCAAGGACAAGGATTATCATCGCGCGCAGTTTTGGCTGGATCGCATCATTCAGAATTACCGCAAGACCAAAGAATTCCACGAAGCCTTCTTCCTTTTTGGCAAAAACTACTATATGCAAAAGGATTACGCCCAGTCCCTGGAGCAATTCGAGAAGTATCAAAAGACTCGGGGCATAGATAAAGAAATGAAGCTGGAAGGGCTGTATTACATAGCTTTGAATCAATATGAACTTGGTCAGTATGACCTCGCCTCGCGCAATGCCCGCAATCTTATCCGCAATGAGATCCGCCCCAACAATCTGGGCTTGGCACGGGTTCTGTACGCTCGCGTGCTATTGGCTCAAGGCAAAACAGAGCTTGGGCTGAAGGAACTCGAAGAGGTTACCAAGACCTATCCCCGTACCGAACAGGCAGCCGCGGCGTACTATTTTTGGGGAAGCCATCTATACTATCACGAGGGTAATATCGACGGCGCTACCCCGCACTTGAATAAGGTACGCACTGAATATAGCAATTCACCCTATGCCGCTGAAGGGCAGAAATTTGCCACAGCATTGTCCCAGATCAAGCCGCCAGCAAATCTGAATAGCAGACAAAATCTGCAGGCCTATCTGGATTATCAATATCTGAAAGCCGAGTATTACATCAGCCCGCTGGCTCTTCCGGACAGCGCTCTGGCTACCTATCAGGCGGTGATCGATGAATACCATATTCTGAAGGCGGAATGCGACAGCCTAAATGCGAGAATCGGTACGATCTTCAGCCAGGTGGACAGCCTCAACGCCCTGCCGGAGTTACTATCGCCAGATAGTACCGCAGTTCCCGCTGTAGATAGCATCGCAATGAACCCCATTGAGGACCAGCCGGACAGTCTGAATATTGAGCTTTTACCAGATATCACGGAAGCTGTGGATAGTCTATCCGTATTAGATACCACAATTGCGGAGCCGGATAGTAACGCAACTCCACCCAGTCAGATTGCCAAGACGCCCTCACAATTGCGCGAGGAAGCCTTACTGGAGATAGACGAGCTGCAAACCAGGGTGGATGGCCTGAATGATATCATCAGCCGCTTTGAGCGTGAGATACTACCCTTTTGCCATTTCTCAATGTACGGCATCTATCAGAACATGTCCGGACGCGAAGAGACGGCTAACGAAGTACTTACCCTGATGCAAAGGGACTTTGCGCGCAATATGTACACACGCGCTGCAATCGCAGTAAAAAATGGCACTACTCCCCGGCTGGTGGATCCCGATCTGGAAGCCGCGGAGGAAGCCTATGATGCCGCTCTGGGGTATTATCCCGTACATCCCGATTCTCTGGTAAGCGTGATGCTGGACTTCCGGGAGTCCAGGTATCCTGAGCTTCAGCTAAGGGCAAACTACCGTCTGGGCTGGTACTATAGCTTTGAAGCGCCGGATACGACCCTGGCCAAGGACTATCTGCAATCGGTGCTGGATCAAACTGACTCCGGGGATTACGGCGTGGTGGTAAGGCGGTTTTACGATGGTGCCAAGTATTTGCTGCGCGATTCCGGGATTGTGGATACCCTGAATGTGGCCGATAGCCTGGCGATGCCGGATTCCGTCTTTAGCGACAGTCTGCAGACCTCCATCAGCATCCCCGATTCCCTGGCCCCCGCTCTGTCGGACAGCCTGGCGATCAGTCCTGCTGATTCACTGGGGTTCATCCCTCCTCCTCTCGCCGATTCGCTATTTGTGCTGCCAGACAGTCTGCAAAACGCAATGTCTGACAGTCTGCAAGTCCTTCCCGATCAGACAGATCAGCCCTTGGAAGAGACCGAGGATGAGCATGAGTACCCTGCGCCAACACCACCACCTGATATCATCAGCCCCGAAAAGAACGAGGAAGCCGATCCTGAATGAATTCCGGCCTCATCAAAAACCAGCACCTGGCGATGAAGCTGGCGATCTTTATCATTGGTCTGGCCACCGGAGTGGAGGCCAGCTTTAGGCAAATAGCCCTGCAGGGCAGTCTGTTTCTCGTATTTATGTTGCTGGAGCCTACTTTATATCTGAAGCTCTTTTTCGGATTGCGCAAGCTGGTATTCTTCCTCTGCACTTATTGGATCTTTGCCACTCTATTCTCGGTCGATTTCATCAGTTCGCTGCTGTTTAGCGCGCGCTTGATCTATCTGCTACTGGTGATGGTGCTTGCCTTCGCTTCCGCCAATAAGGATATGATGATCGGCCAGTGCAGCTTCTTTCTCCGCTTCCGCCTCGCCAGAGCACTGCTATCCTACATCCTGTCCACCGCTTACTTCCTGAGAGAATACATCCAGGCCTATCAAAGCATCCCCAAGGACGATTCGTTTGGTAAGCTGATCGAAAGAGTGATCGCAGCCGGAGCTAAAGTACACGGCGAAAGCACGAGCATTCAAAGCAAAGTGGATGAGGATATGCGCTCCAGCGCCCTTCGGCAAAGATCGATACCTCGGGCAAATCTATTGGCTGCGGTGTTTCTCTTCGCATTGGTAATGGTAAATAGTATTTAAGGACGGGTGAGATGCGCTATCTGATCAAAATTGCATACGATGGTACCGACTTCATAGGCTGGCAAAAGCAAGCCCGGGGACGCAGCATCCAGGTGATCATGGAGAAAGCTCTGGCACAGTTTACCGAGAACGATACTCCTCTCGTGGCGGCCGGAAGAACCGATACCGGAGTTCACGCTCTGGCACAGTATGCGCATTTTGACTACGTGGGCAGGATGCAGCCGCAGCAGATCCTTTTGGCCTTCAAAAGATGGCTGCCGGAGGACATCAAAGTGTTGGAAATCACTGAGGTGGATTCTGAGCTTTCCGCCCGTTACCAAGCGTATGAACGCGCTTACCGTTACATCCTTACCAAAGATCGCACCCCATTCAATCGGCACAGCGCAGGCTGGATCCCGCATCTGAGAACACGCCTGGCGCCGATGCAGGCTGCTGCTCCGCGCTTTTTGGGCAGCCACGATTTCTCCAGCTTTGGCCGGCTCAATCCCGAAGTGCCCAATCACGTCTGCGAGCTGAAGGAACTCACCATCAGCGAAGATGCGCACGATTTTACCTTCATCTTTCGCGCCGATCGCTTCCTACACAATATGGTGCGGCGCATTGTAGGCACTCTGGTGAATGTGTCCCATTTCGAGCTACCGCCAGAGACCATCGATCATCTGCTGAAACAGAAGTGCTCGCGGCAAAGGCTGGTATTGACCGCTCCCGCCTGCGGCCTGTTCCTGATCGACGTCAAATATCCGGCAGAACTTCTTGACGGCAGACCTTGCTACAAATTTGATGAACTCTCAGTGAGGTAAACATGAATTACAAGATACCCAGGGGCACTTTTGACATCCTGCCTGCGGATAGCTACAAGTGGCAATATGTGCAGCGGGTTTTCCGCGAAGTGGCTGCCGCTTTTGGTTACCGCGAGATCACCACTCCCATCTTTGAGATGGCAGAGCTCTTTGAACGCTCGTCCGGGGAAAGCTCCGACGTGGTGCAAAAAGAGATGTATCGCTTCAATGATCAGCGCGGACGCACCTTTGCCCTGCGTCCCGAAGGCACTGCGCCCGTGGTGAGATCATATGTGGAAAACCATCTGGAGATGCAGGGAAGCCGCTGCAAGCTGTATTACATCGGCCCCATGTTTCGCTACGACCGCCCCCAAGCCGGCAGATACCGTCAGTTTTACCAATATGGAGTGGAATTCATCGGCAGCAATCATCCCTACTACGATGCAGAAGTGATAGCTCTGGAAATGACCTTCCTCAAGACTTTGGGGATCAAGAATGCCCGTCTGGAGATCAATAGCGTGGGCTGCGGGGATTGTTCCAAGGATTATGACGCTGCCCTGAGAGCCTTCTTTGAACCTCATATAGCGGCTTTATGCCCCGATTGCCAAAGGCGTTATGAGCTCAAGCCCCGCCGACTGCTGGATTGTAAAGTGCCATCCTGCAAGGCTCTGCGCCCGGGAGCTCCCTCACAATTCGACTTCCTGGATACCAAATGTAAGGAGCATTTCGATGCCGTCTGCCAATATCTGGACAGCATGAACATCGCCTATACCATCAATCCAGCCATTGTGCGTGGCCTGGATTATTATACCAATACAGCCTTTGAGCTGATCTGTGACGAGCTGGGCGCACAGAATTCCATCGCCGGCGGCGGCAGATACAACGCGCTGATCGAGCAGATCGGGGGCAAGGACACTCCCGCCATCGGATTTGCCGGTGGTTTCGAGCGCCTGTTGTTGGCTCTGGAAAAGGGAAATGTCGTGCTGCCCGAGAGTCAGAGTCCCGATCTGTACATGGTGTTGATGGGTAAGGACGCACAGGATTTTGCCTTGCCACTGATTTCATCTCTGCGCTCCCAAGGAATCGCCGTGGACTACAATCCCGATAAAGCCTCTTTTAAGGCGCAATTGAAGGCTGCAGACAGCTCAGGAGCGCGTTTTGCCGTGATCGTGGGAGAGGACGAAGCCAGGAACCGTAGCGTCATGCTGAAGGATTTGCAAAGCGGCGAGCAGCACAGCCTCCGTCCTGAGGAGCTATTGAGCCAATCTTTTAACCGCCCCTAATCAGCAGGAGCCATGCTTTATCAAAAGATAGCCGCGCAGTTGGAGCAATCCGCCTTTTTCCGGGGCCTGGTACCCCTGGCTGCCGGTACGCAGATCTATCACCTCAGCCAGAGCGCCCGCGCCTTGGTGGCAGCCCATCTCTGGGCTAAAAGCGCCAAGAACCTTATCCTGGTATCTCAGGACGACATCATCGCCGAAGACCTGTGGGACGATCTCATCAGTCTGGTGGGGCGCGAGAATGCCTTCTATCTGCCAGATTACGAGATTCTGCCTTATGAAGATCGATCCCCGCATTACTCGATTCGCGCCACCCGCATGATCACTCTGCTCAATGCCCTGAGCGACGCACCGGCTATCTATTCGCTCTCCATCCGTTCGCTCCTGCGCCTGATCCCCGATAAAGCATCACTCGCCAGACACATCCTGACCCTGAAACAGGGTGATAGCATCGATCCCGAAGACTTGCTGCGACAATTGCAAAACATGGGCTACGAGATCGAGTATCAGGTATCCAAGGTGTATCAGGCAGCCCGGCGTGGTGGGATCCTGGACGTCTTTTCACCACCCAATCAAAATCCCGTACGCATCGAGTTTTGGGGCGATGAGATCATCTCTATCCGCCACTTTTCCGCCTCCACGCAACGCTCTCTGGACGCCGATATCAAGGCCGTGACCCTGATCCCCGCCCGGGAAATCTCGCTGGACGATATCAATAGCGGATCGGTGATCATCTCCCAGGTGCGCGAACACGGCTTCTTTGAAGGTATCGAGAACTACTATTGCCTTCTCACAAAGAATCTGAGCAGCTTTGTGGATTACTTCCCCCCCGAGACCAGAATCATGGCCTTCAGTAACTACAGCTACATCGTGGAAGAGATGGAAGCCCTGCAAGAACAGACCTTTAGCCAGTATCGCAAAGCACTGAAGAGCCGCAGCAAGGCCAAAACTCCCTCGCCAAAACAGCTGATTCTGGACGAGGAAGCCTTTTTTAAGCTAATCTCCAGCAATGACAAAATCTATCTCTCGCAGAGCGAATTTATCTTTCCGGAATTGACAGCCAATGTCCGCGCTCCCTTCATGGCGCAACCGGCCTTTGAGTCGGATCTGGGGCTTGTGGCCGACACTCTACGCCATAAGCAGGAATCCGGCTGGCAACACTATCTGCTCTTTGACAATGCCTCGCAGGAGCGTCGCATGCGCCAGACCATCGCCGAGGACGCATCTTTCGTCAGTCACATCGGGGTGCTGCACGAAGGCTTTGAGATCGAGGACATCAAGCTGGGGCTCTGGACCGATCATGAGATCTTTAACCGCTATAAACGCAAGCGCTACGCCCCGCGCTTTGCCCCGGGTGAGACCATCGTGGATTATGAAAACCTGAAGCCCGGTGACTACGTGGTGCATATCGATCACGGCGTGGGAGTCTTTGAAGGACTCAAGATCATCCGTCTGGATGGACAGGATGTGGAGTGCCTGGTACTACGCTATGCCAATGAAGATAGAGTTTACGTGCCAACCTTCCAGCTTTCGCTGGTCACCAAATACGTGGCGGAAGAAGGCTCTGCCCCGGTACTAAACAAGCTTGGCAGCAGCAAATGGCAAAATACCAAGCATCGCGCCACTCAGGAGATCGAACTGATCGCCGCCGACCTGGTGAAGCTCTATGCCATGCGCAATAGCCGCCCCGGACTTACTCACAAACCGGACGGAGCCTGGCAACAGGAATTGGAGGAGTCCTTTATCTATGAGGATACCCCCGATCAAAAGAAAGCCTCGCAAGAAATCAAGGACGACATGGAAGTCCCCTCCCCCATGGAGCGGTTGCTCTGCGGCGATGTGGGTTTCGGCAAGACCGAAGTGGCCATCCGCGCCGCCTTCAAAGCCGTGATGTCAGGATATCAAGTGGCTGTACTGGCTCCTACAACGCTTTTGGTGGAGCAGCATTTTCGGGTGTTCCGTGAACGGCTCGCTCAATACCCTGTACGTGTGGCCATGCTCTCCCGTTTCCGCTCCAAGGCATTGATCACCAAGGATGTACAGGATATCGCTACCGGTGCTGTAGATATCGCCATCGGTACGCATCGGTTACTCTCGCGGGATGTAAAGTTCACGCGTCTGGGCCTGCTGGTGATCGATGAAGAACACCGCTTTGGAGTGCGTCACAAAGACCGTCTGCGCAGCATGCAGAGCAATGTGGATACCCTGTACATGAGCGCCACACCCATCCCCCGCACTTTGAACATGGCATTGGCGAAGCTCAAAGAGATTTCGCTGATGCAGACCTCGCCCAAGGAGCGCCTACCCATCCGCACCATCATCACCATGCGGGACATGGAAGTGATCAAGGATGCCATCCGGCGCGAAGTGGATCGTGGGGGGCAGGTATTCTTCGTACACAACCGCGTACAAACCATTGAAACCATTGCCTTTGAGCTGCGTCGTGAAATGCCCGATGTCTCCTTTATGGTGGGTCATGCCCAGATGCCGGAGCATCATCTGGAGGAGGTGATGAAAGCCTTTGTGGATCACGAGTTCCAGGTGCTGATCTGCACCACTATCATTGAGAACGGCATCGATATCCCCAATGCCAATACCATCCTCATCGACCGCGCGGATACCTTCGGCATCGCTCAGCTCTATCAGATGCGAGGACGCGTGGGCCGCAGCAACCGTCGAGCCTATGCCTATCTCCTGATCCCCAAAGGTAGTACTCAGATCGCCAAACAACGTCTGGAAGCGCTTACCCAGTACGATTATCTGGGCGCTGGCTTCCAGGTGGCACTCCGGGATCTGGAACTGCGCGGAGCGGGCACCATCCTGGGCACCAAACAGAGCGGCATCATTCAGGCCATAGGTTTCAACTACTATAACCGCCTCTTGGGGCGAGCCATTGAGGCCGTGGAGAATGGCGATACCTCCGTGCTCTATACCGAGGATAACCCTGCCACCAGGCAAAGCATCAAGACCGAGATCGATCTCTATCTGCCCGCCGAGTATATCGATAACGATGAAGAACGCCTGCGCATATACCGTCGTTTGGGCGAACTGAGCGAACTGAGTGACGTGCAGGAGTTTGAGACCGAATTGCAGGATCGCTTTGGTCCCGTTCCCGATAATGCGCGCTGGATGCTGCTTTTCTTCAAGATGGATCTGCTTTCAAAGGCCAGGAAACTGAAGAATTGCACAGTAAAACGTGGCATTATGACCATTGAGTATGACGCCTCAAATACCCCTCCCAAAGCTGAAATCCTCCGCTTTACCGGCAAGATCAGCGAACCCATGCGTTTCGAAGCAGCCAAGAGCTTGAAGCTGATCATCGAACTGGATAGCGAACTTGATTCTCTCCAGCAGTTTGAACGGGCAATAGAGATACTGAGTTACTAAACGAGTTTTCATCTACAGCGAGAGGCTTTGCAAGGTAGCTACTGCAGGTTTTCAAGTTTTCAGGTTTTCAGGTTTTCAGGATTGCAGGATTGCAGACGTCTCGTCTGCAAAGCAGCGTAGCTGCTTACTTTGACGGAACTCCGTTCCGTGTCGACACGAGACGTGTCGAATCCTCCCAGAGCCGGGAGACACACGACCGCAGGCACAAAACCACTTATCGGATCGCGTAGGCCTTGTAGAAACGCTTGGGGATGTCTCCCAGGGGACTGACCCACAGAGTGGACTGGGTGAAATTCCCGCTGCTGCTAATATCGGTATAATCCCCATCAGGGGTGTCACTTGCGAAGATCTGGTATGATGTTGCACCCGTTACCGGACTGATGCTCAGCCGTACGCTTGTACCTGCAACCTCGATGGATAGCGTAGTCTGCACTGGTTCAGGGGTAGGCAAGCTCACTCTACCCAATGGTGAAAACATCGAGTAGCCATTGGTAAAGAAGGTACGCAGCCGGTAATAATATGTGTTTCCCGCGCTTAGCCCCGTGATGCTCTTCTGAGTGGAAGTACCGGCATTGTAACCACTATATCCTGTAATGAAGCTTCCAAAAAGGCTATCCGCCGATACATCCAGATAATACACGGTACCGCTAATAGGTACGCTCCAATTGGCCGTAAAGGTTGTCATGGTCACATTCGTGGCCGCCTGAGGTACGGGAGTCCAGAGATACTGGGCATATTCCGGATGATCGATGAAGGGGTTGCGATTGCCCTGGCGTTCCCAGATCCTGTCATTACGCAGTATTTCCCAAGCATCCACGGGATCTTGGTCGTGCCATTGCAACAGAGTGGAGAGCTTGCCATAATATGGCTGGCCGGAGGGAGAGCTGTTGTTGTAATCCACGATTTCCAGATCGTAGCCAGTATCTGTACCTTCGTAGCGCACAGCCATATACATGATCATCCGCGCCACATCGCCCTTATCCTCATCGCGGGGTTCCCAGGTGCTGGAGCTTGTATAGTTCTCAGTAGCACCCGAATATCCGGGATATGGCGAAGCATCGATATATTCGCTGCCGCCCTCGTCAAAATCTTTGTTTCCCTTTGAGGAATTGACCGTGGCGTCGCAGGGGCGCATATGGTGCAAATCGGTACCGGCCGGCCGCGTTTCGCCAAAGTCACCGTGGGACTTGCTCCAGGTATGCTCCCGGTTCCACTGTGTCACACCGCCCCCATAATGTGATTTGGGGATGCTCCATCCGGTATAAATCTGGATGATGTTACTCCCATTGTCAGGATCCTCATCGGTATACTGTAGCTGCGTCCACAGCGCGTCATAGCTGTATTGAGTGCTGTGTGTATTCTTAAGAAGCTCGTGCAACCCTGCTTTTAAGGCATTGCCATATCCCGAGATACTCTGATAATACCCTGTGTTTTGATCGGTTAGAGTAGTAAAGAAAGCCGGATTCCCGGTGGCGGTGCTGGCTAGGTACATAGTTTGAGATCCTGTGCCATTGTACTCAAAGACGCGGAAATGATAGGTGGTATTGGGATTCAACCCTTCTACAAACACACCGTTGTAAGGCACATCCTCGATGATCTCGGTAGCACCGTTGTAGATAACCTGTTGCCCTACACCTGAATACAACGGATTGGAAACCGGATCGGTGCCATTTACCGGAGCATTGAAGTAATTCGTTGTATTCATCACCACGATCCGGCGTGAGCCATTTCCCGGAGTCCATTCCAGCGAGATATCATGGCTGGCAACTGCCGCCACGATGCTGCTCGCCGGCATGGTGGGTGCAGAAATGCTCTGGGTAAATGCGCCAATCTCATTTGAAGAGGCACTGCTTCCCTCAGCATTTGCGGCACGGACTACATAGTAATACTGAATATCGGGATCGAGGCCACTGAAGAGCCAGCTCAAGACACTGCCCACATTGAGATCCTGATACACATAGCTCAGTGATCTACTGCCCATCTCATGATAACCCAGGTAGGATGAGGTGTCAGTGGGATATCCCCACCATTCTGTCCCCAGGGTAATGAAGGCTTCTGCGCCTCCCCCGGAAGGATTTTGGGTAACTCCTCCGGTCACCTCAGGCCCCCGTACCAGGGTTTGATCTTTAGTACTCAGTGCATCGCTGAGCCAAGCGGTTCCGGGATCGCTGCCGATCACGCCAAATATATCTACATAGCTTCCGGTAGACTCCTTATACAGAGCCACTGCGTCATTGCCATTGAAATTGATCACAGTATTATTTGTGGCATCTGCCTGCGCCAAAATGCCCGATGATGCCGAGGAATGGGTAATCACATACACCTGGCCATGTTCCAGAGCACCGCTGAGCTCCAGAGTAGTAGGATTGGTAGCACCATTGCTAAAAAGCCTTAGCTGATAGGCATTCAGATTTACCGTGGCTCCGGTCCCGTTATAGATCTCCACAGCCTTGTTGAAACTGCTTCCCTCGATGTATTCGCTGATTATCAAATCCTCTGCGCTGCCCCCTGGCGTGCGGGTGTAAAGATCGATGCGATAGCTGGTAGCACCGGCAACGCTTTGCCAGTTTGCCCTAAATCCATCCGGACCTATCTCCGTAGCTGGTAGCGCAACGGGGGCCGCCGGGATCTGCCGGGAACGTGGAACTCCCATCCCCCATAACAATTGTCCTGCAGCGATCAGGCTGACCAGACAGAGCATATACATCCATGACTTTCGCATCAAAAAACTCCTCATTTTCTCACCTTGATAATTTATCGGGATTTGTGAAGCATACAAGTTTCGTTCCAAAATACCACTTATCCATCACTCGCAGTTCATACCACATCACTTACGAAACTAAGGGATATACCCCAAAACGCCGCACTTGACAGAAAGCCCCTGCCGATAGCTCTTGACTTCATGGAAAGCTTGAATCAGGCACTGATCGCGGACGCCAATCACCCCATCATCTGTCACACGCTGAGAGATGAGCTGCTGCTATACAATATTGATGTACAAGGTGAAATGGCAGTCTTTCAGCTATTCGAGACCCTCAGCGGCAAACATATCAACCGGGAGTGCGTAGCAGATGAGCTTTCCGGCGGGCAGAAAGTGCTGCTAATGCTTTGCCTGGCACTTAATTCTCCGGCACAGAGGATCATCTTCAAGGACTTGCTGCATGCTCTGGACGATGAGCGCCGCGAGCTAACCCAAAGCCTGATCAGACAAAGCACCAAGACCATCCTGCACGAGAAGGGATCATGCTGAGGATTGCTGCTGGTTCCGCACAGGTGTGGCCTGCTTTTACACTTGATCTCACCCAAGATCTTTGTTTTGAACAGGAGCACCGCTATCAACTCTGGGGAGCCAATGGCAGTGGGAAAAGCTCCTTTCTGCAAAAGATTCTGCTCCCCCAGCTCCAAAATGCTGAAGGGTCATACATCGTCTATCTGCAGCAGCAGATGCATCTGCAACTCTATGCCCTAAAGGCACATGCCGCCTTTCACGCCCCAGGGAGAAGGATCACCGACGCCCACGATGCTGCAGAGTACTTACTGGACGATCTGAGCAAAACCTACCCATCTCGGCCCAAGGATATCTTCATCATCGCCGATGAAAGCCCAGCCCTGGAACTCCTGCTGCGTTTCCCCCTACCCCACTGCTTGATCCTGATCGATCATCAGCAAAAAATCCCCGAAGCCAGGCGAGTGATCTTTGAAGCCCAGAATCCCACTCTTACACAGGTTTATCGCGATGCGTAAGCTGATCCTCCTCAGTGTGCTCTTCATCGTTTTCAATCTGCTCTGGGGTATCCTGTGGCTTCCTCTGTGGAAGCTGCAACTCCTCACTCTGTGCATCATTATGATGCTTTCCCTCATCTATCTGGGCGGAAATCAGTTACTCAAACAGCTCAAAATCCTCCTCCCTTTCGTGGGCACCCTGATTTTTATCTATGCGATCTTTATCATCCTCGGGATCAGTCCCGATAATGAAAACGCCCTCGCCTACTGGCTGGCCTACGGATTACCCCGGATTCTACTGCTGCTCTCATCGATCCTCCTGCTCCGCATCTTTGTTTCCTGGATGCGGATCGAGGACTTTTACAATAGCGGACTCAGCATTCACCGGCTGAAATACATCATTTTGGGGCGAATCCTGTACCAGGCGGCCTTCCATTCCTACCCACTGATCAAGGATTGGCTTGCCCTGATCCCAAGCGAGCAGGGCGGTAAACGCAGTTTCAAGCAGCGTTACAATTTCGCCCTCACCGCCAGTCTGGCCCTGGCTCTATACGTTTTGGGCGAGGCAGACATGAAGGGAGAGATGATGGATAATAGAATAGCTATATGCTATGAGGAGCAACAATGAAATGGTATCTGAATGTCGGATTCACCGTACTGGTGATGGTGACCACTCTACTCATTCGCATCCCCGTCCCCGGAGGCGGATACTTCAATTTTGGCGATGTAATCATCGTGTTTTGCGGTCTATACGCCGGCAAGAAAGCCGGGATGATCGCTGGCGGCATCGGATCAGCGCTGGCTGATCTCATTGGCTTCCCCATTTTTGCCCCCATCACCCTGATTGCCAAGGGACTCCTGGGACTCTTTGCCGGCATGGCGAAGGGCAGCGGAAAGGCTTTACAGTACATCTACCCCGCAGTGGGCGGCATCCTGATGGTAATAATCTATTTTGGCGGAACCTGGATGCTTCCCGCCATGGGCAAAGCCGCCGCCTTTGCAGACCTGCCCGCAAATCTGATTCAGGCTGCCTTTGGCTACCTCGGTGGCAGATTGCTCTATGCGGCGTATATGAGGCTGGAGGCTGTGGCGAAGGGATAGAATAGCTGAGGGGTTTAGAGTTTTTTTTTGGGGGTTGTCGCAAGATGCTCCTTGAAGATGCCATTATCACCCATCTCCTTGGGCAGATTAAGAATGGCGAGCAAGGCATCTATCTCGACCGGGATTGGTATCACTGGCCCTTCCTCATCATCTCTGAAAGCTCATCTAGTAGGATGGGAAGACCCCAGCGAGACTGGTATCTGATTTGAATCCAGAGCGGTTATGATCTGCGTAAATCCGTTCGATCTCCGTCATCTGCGTGCTATTACAAAATCGAGATTGCGGCCATAACCGATGGTCAGCTTTCCTGCAGTACAGCGGTATGGCTTCAGTCGCAGACCTTCATGTCTGACTAACTGAGCTTTGATTCGATTCATCAACGTTTCGGTCATGCTATCTCCTTGTTCCTTTGTGATCATTAATCCGGAGCCAGGAAAGCACTCACCTGTATGTTGACAAATCAGGATGGGTAAGGATGAGACAGAATTTGGCATTGACAAATACAAGGTCAGAGGAATTATGGAAAGAAGGTGAATTGGGACTATAAAAAGGCCCCATTTGCATACATCAGGATGATTGTAAATATAAATATATTCAGTGTTAGTGGGGAATATGACTAGTAGAGAAGTTATCGATAGGATCTTCAAAGACCCTAATACGAAGTATGAGCTAACCGAATTTGAAAACTTGGGTAAGCCTATTGATGAGATATTGGAAATCTCGGGAGAAGAGATTTCTGGTGGTAAAGAAGTAGGAA
>JAGOKK010000104.1 GCA_017994635.1 Candidatus Cloacimonadota bacterium
CCACTAACCATTAACCATAACCATCTGTGAGAGGCTTTTTTTTAAACACAGAGAAAAGCAGAGCAGATCAGAGAAAAGCAGAGATGTAACCAACAAAGAGGAAAAGAGTTAAAGAGGGGAAGAAGAGCAGGTGAGGTTTCAGGCTTCAGGTTTCAGCCCTGTCTGCGAGCTATGCCATTAACCACTAACCACTAACCATTAATCATCACCATCTGTGAAATCTGTGCTATCTGTGAGAGACTATTTGTGGGAGTAAAAAAGAGATCCACACTCGCATGAATCTCTTTTCTCTTTAATTCTTTGTAGGAAATTCTTTTAGCTCTTACCGCTCTCGATTTTACGAAAGAGAATAAACGAATGCAGCAGCGGGTAGAGCAGGATGATGAAGGCCAAAGCGCCGCTGTATTGCTGGAATGGATAGTTATTGGTAAGCACAAAGCCTTTGATGATAAAGATGAGGCCGCTAATCACAAAGAGCTTTCCACCCAGGCGATGTGTTTTTTGCCAGATATCCTCATTGGCGATCGTCCAGGGCGTTCTGATCCCCACAAAGAAATTGCGCGGGGCCTTGGGCAGCAGGTTACCCATGAAGATAAAAAGCAGACCGATCAGCACCAGGATCATCTGAAATCTGGGCGTAACCCCGCTTTGCGCCAGGTATAGCGAATAAATGCTGATGAGCGCAAAAAAGAGCACCAGCACGAAACAGATGGTGGGAATAAAGCTATCCAGACGCTGCTTATAATTGCGCGACCACGGAGAATAGAGCGGCAGCAGATATAGGAGCAGAAAGATTCCCAGGCTCATGGCCACGCCAAAGATGAGGCCACCGGTTTTGCCAGACCAGCCGTCGATCTCGTTATTGATATTCCAATGCATGGGCACTTTGGCGTCGGCAGGCAGATTGACGGCAAAATAGCCCAGAACTATTAAATGCAGCACGATAACTACTATAGACCACTTGAATTTACTTAAGGGTATCATGATTCTCCTCGCTTTTATTGGTCAGGCTTAAAATCCAGTTAACAATGTCCTGAAGTACCGAAGTATTCAGGGAATAATAGATAAACTGTCCCTTTTTGGCAGCATAGATCAGCTCGGCATTGCGCAGAATCTTCAGATGATCGCTCAGCGCGGCCTTACTGAATTCGAAATGGGTGGCGAGATCACCGGCGGACATGGTGCCATGCTTATTGAGAAGCTGCAGCACCTTGCGTCTGCTGGGATCGGCAATGGCCTTAAAGAACGAATCAGACATTGGGTCTCCCGTAGAAGTATTTAACTAAATGCCTAAATATAGGGGGAGGCAATCCTGTCAATAACTTTCTGTGTCTGGCTGCTAAATTATGGCTCAATTTGAACTAAGTGCTTAGCAACAGAACTGCTCTATCGGGGAAGAAGCGCTTGTTTACTTACATAAGCCTGGAAAGTGATGCTAAATAAACAGATATCATGCGATGCCCATGTGATGCCCATGCAAATGCCCGGGGATCGCATGGTCATCGCATGGACAAACAGTAAGGTTGAGGACGTGTTTATATATATACCACGAGGTTTGCAAGAGAGCCTATTTATCTTGTCTTTGGATAACCGCCTTTACTTGATAGAATTTACGATTGGTAACGGGAAGATCACAGGTCCAGGTGATTCTGAAGCGAAGAGCAGGCGGCCCCAAATTCAGATCTGGGTCTGCAATGACGTCTGTTCCGGAACCAAGTGGCATAAGTCCCCGCCCCAATACTCCCTGGGAAGTTACATCGACATATATTCCATGGGGATCATCCGACGCAAAAACCTTGTATGTATCTGCACCATTGCATCCATCCCAACTGAGGATCAGCGAACCGGGGGATACTTGCATAAGCAGGTTTTGGGGGATGGGAAGATCTGCTGCACCCAGATGGAACTCAAAAGGAGCAAGGGGATCGCCCAGAACCTGATTGTTCACAAAGGGTAGAGTCTCAGCAAGGGAGAATATATCTCCGCTATCTGCAAAATACACTTTGTAGTTCAGCATTTGGTTCATTACATTTGAATACTGGGTGAGGAAAAACACCCATTTGTCTATCACCCATACAGGTGATGCCAGCCCCCTGCATTCGTCGCCGTAAAAAGCAGCCAGCAGGGCATTTGGCTCTACAAGAGGCATCCCGTTATCCAGAATAACTGCCGTGATGTTCGAAGAATACTCATAGGCAAGGGGATTAACATTCCAGCTGGTGGGTTGGCGCAATTTCTCCAGATCCAGGGCATAGGTATCCACGGGTTTCTCACGTGGGATAGTATATTGGGGATAGTGGAAGCTTCCGCTATTGACTGTTTTCAGCATATACCCCTTGCCCGGATTCATGAATAGCATGGAGCCAAACCAGCCATATCCGGCAATGTATTGGGAGTATCCGCTCTGGCTTTTAATGATATCACCGGTGATGGCATTGGGAATATGCTCCAAGGCCTGGTTTACGCTGATGCTTACATGGGGCAAATAGCCGATCCAGTTCCAACCGCTGCCATAAGGGATCGGAGTGGTGATTGGATCCTCAAGCAAACCGGTGAGATTTAAAGCTCCGGGATTTGTAAGCTTCAGCTTGTAGCTCTCTACGGTGGAAATCGTATTCAGACTGCCAATCCAGCCCAGAGTGGGGATGAATTGGGCATAAGAGGTCTGATTCTTCACGATGTCTCCAGCTGCGGGATTGAGGCTTGCGAGCATGCTGTTAACGCTCATGGAAGCAGTATTGTTTAAATTCATGGACAGCCAGTTCCATCCGGCATTACAATTGATGGAACTATAAAGCTCTGGACTTACGTGGATGACAACGGGAATGAGGGGAGTGCCATACACTAGTCCCGAAATGAATGAGAATTCTTCCTGGATGCCGAAATGCTCTTTGTTGGTAGAGGAATCCCAAACCCGGAAGAAGAGCTCTTCTCCTGCATCCGCATAGCTATAAATGGTGAGAAAGAACTGATGGCTGTCAGGCAGCCAGGGGACTCCAGTCAATGCTGCAACACCTCTGCAAAGGTAGTTTTGTGAGGCAGGATCCCAGATGAAAGCGCCGATGATGTCATTCGGATCGTGGGAGATCTCTCCTTCGATGAAGAGCTGCCCGGTGATCGTCATAGAATAATCAAAATTGCTCAATTGGGTGCTGGCCCAGGCAGGTGGATCAGCCAGAACCCTGATCTCGAATACCAGGGATTCGCGTCCCAGAGCCGGAATGTCCGCATAGATAGTATCGCGGAATGTGCCGTAGCCAAGTTGGTTGCTGATGGTGAAAACGATGGTTTTGGTTTCCAGGGGCAATAGAGAGCCGGAGGATACACTGGCGGTAAGCCACTCTGAGATATCGGAAAGGGTGAAGCTGGAGATTTGACCACCAGAATTGTGAAGCTGAGCGCTAACGATCAGCGTTTCCCCCTCTTGCAATCCGGTGGCGGTATAGGTATTGGCGGAGATATTTACTCCATCGCGGGGGAGGGTATGCTGTTCCCAGCGGTTTGAACTTGCACCCGCCAGCAGATTGAACACAGGAGTTCCAAACACGGGATCGGTTCTGATATCCACGGTAAAATAATCCGGCTGGTAATTCAGGTAGCTGGTCTCATCGTTATCAGCCAGTTCGTAGCGGATCGTGGTATCGGTATCGTAAGCCAGAGATTGAGAATTCCCGATGGTTACCGCAGCCTCAAAGGAGAAGCCGCCGGTAACGCCAAGGCCATTGATCACCAAGCCCGCATCGAGGCCAAATTCCTCGCTCGTTACTTGCTCGAAAGTGTGGGTGAACGTCGAGCTTCGGGAAGCGGTTTCCTCATAGAGGTATCCAGCTCCGGCGTTGAACGAAACATTTGCGGGGTGATTGGGATTGCTGACGGCATTGGCGATGTTGTCTGTGTTCATCTCCACATAGCTTTGCCACATTTCAGCCGAATTGGTATCGCCGATCGTGATCAGATTCGGGATCACGTTATTGAGGATCTGGGCTTCGGTATACATATAGATGGTGGCGAAGCCATCCGGCACCACCATCACGTTGTCTTGCACGGATACGGTTTGGGTGGTATCGTTCCACACCACTTCCCGGGTAAGACCCCAGATCAGATTCAGAGCGCCACCCACATAGAGGTCAGATTCACGTCCGATCAGCATGCCTTGATCGGAAGTCTGGTATTCCTCGGTGGACGTGAAGGTGAGGCAGGTTTCGAAAGCATCTCCCTGCGTTACCCTGCAGGAGTAACCGTAACCAATATCCAGAGTGAAATCGAAGGATGTTTGCACCGAGTAGAGGATACCAATGTCGGAAACAATATCTGGTCCCAGATGGCTCACCACCTGCCTGCCGTCATCCCTGGCGCTGCTATAGGAAATGCTCATAGCCATGCTGCTGCTGCTGGACTGGCGGAATGAGGCATAGCTGGCGTCTCCGGGAGGATCGTGGAGGATAAGGAAAGGTATCTCCGGTGAAGTGGTGGCGAAAGTGCTCTCGGTAGGTTTAACGCCCCGGGTGATTACCCAGTCGGTCTGGCTGGCAAAGCGGTTTAAAAGAGGGTCGTGAAGTGTTACCTGGAGCATGTTTTGGTAGGGACGCTCACCACCGTCCAGGATGTTTGGCAGATAGGGAGCAAACTGGTAAGTGTAGATTTCTTCACCGCCGAAGTCATCATCTGTATCCCGGATGGCTCCCACTTCATCCGTAATCTCGATTTCGCAATGGGTGAGGAAGCTTCTCCGCTCCGGGTAGCCGGATATGGTGTAATCCTCAAAAGACCGGATTGGCAATTCAATCCACTCGTTCTGCCCGATCACATAGAAACCGTATTGATGTCCGGGATCGGTGGCGAAGTACTTCAGCTCCAGCTCGGGGGGCCAGGCAACCTCCACCTGCAAGGGAGCCCGCCACTCATAGCGCAGGGTATCGGCGATGGTATCGGCATCTGAGAGGTTCAGATGAGCTGTTTTGAGAGATTGGAACTGGTCGTTGATCGCCAGATCGAAGGGATCAGCGCCGGCTGGATTGACAGTGACATTGAAATCCAGGGGAGGAATGTAGGGGATCAGGATCATCCCCGTGTACCATTCCTGACCGGTTACTTCGCGGCTGTAGAGGCCGTTCACGGAATTAAGCGAGACGTTGAACTCTCCCAGTGGATAGGAATCAGCTCCGCCTACCACCTGGACGAAGAGATCGGTGGTGAAAGTATCCTGGAAATTGATGTTGGTACGGGGATAGGTTACCACGCCCAAGTCCCATTCCCGGTCGAAAGTATGGCTTTTGTAATTCACCGAGACCAGGCAATCGGTGCCGTGCTCCACCTCCAGCACGTAATAGCCCTCGGCGTCGGTAAGGATCAGCGGAACTGCCTGCGCGCCGTTCAGCCAGATCGTAGCGCCCTCCACAGGGCAGATCGTTCCATAAAATGTTACATGCCCTGAGATGGGGATCATGGAATTGTCGATAAAGTCCACATTGTCCGCGCTGATATTACTGATGGATAAGGTTACCAAGCGCTGCTCGGGCTGGAACATGTGCCCCGGTTTACTGGGAGTAACGGTGAAAGTAGTATAATTTCCGTAGGGTATCTGGGAGATCACGTATTCGCCCCAGTTATCGGTAACGCCACCGAGCATTATCCCCGGTTCATTTGTGCTCCAGGCGGCATTGATGATGGCGATATGAGCATAATTGGTGGCGTCGAACCCCTGGCTGCCGTTGCCCTCGTTCATTGCCCAGTAGCCGATCAGTCCCGGTGAATTCCAAGCCGGGATCAGGCTCATAAGGTTCTGAATCTCTTCTGCGGAACGGGCAGTGTTCCACAGACGGATATCATCGATGAATCCTGTAAAACCGGAGCTATTGTCCACATGGAGACTGCCGCCAGGCGTATCAAGCAAAGTGAGGGCAGATTCCGCTACGCAAATTCCATCCAGGTATAGCCTTCCGGTAGCAGCAAAGGCGTCGTAAACCATTGCTATGTGGTGCCAGTCGTTATCACCTACCAGCAGGGAATCGTTGGTCTGGACCAGGCTGCTTGATCCATCTGTATAAAGCAATTTTCCCATGGCATTCAAGCGTAGTTGCTTCAGATCGCTATCCCCGGGATCAAGTTTATAGATCAGGGCGCAGTCCGTTTCCGCAGTCTTCATCCAGCTTTCCAGGGTGAAGCTGGCACTCAGATTCGCATCCGGGGCTGCCACCTCAAAATAGGAGCCAGTTCCGAACTGCAGGCAATACCCGCTGGAGGGGCTAAGCGATACACTCACTCCAGACACGGGATTACTATTGGGAGTTTGC
>JAGOKK010000105.1 GCA_017994635.1 Candidatus Cloacimonadota bacterium
TCAGTGCGCTGAGAGGCCTCAACGTTGAATACGACAGGAGCCTGTGCGTTCAACATGGCACCGAAAATCCAGAATAGTATGGGGAGCATGCTGTACATTATGTGTCTCTTCATCGCTGTAACCTCAAAGCCTTATCCTGTCGGGTCATTTCCTGAGGCTCCATGAGAATCGGATCGCAAAGGGGAGAGGGTACATCCGGGACGTAGGCATACACTTTGTAAAAGAGTCTGTCCCAATGTTCCAAGGCTTTAATGTGAACACATGAGCAACCTTCCGTAACGTTCTCCAAAAGGTAGAAACTACTATCGTCGGTGGGAGACATCTCGCTGTAGTATACCTTATACCCCTGCACCTGTATGTCCTGTCCAAAGCTTCCCTGGTTTACTGGTGTCCAGGAGATTTGCATATCGGTGGGATTAATAGCATGGAGTACCATATCCTGTGGGGGAAGCGGAATCAAGGGACCTATGATGAAGCTTTCAGAGCTGGTGCACGCACCAACATTGCCAAAGCTGTCGTGGGTCACAACCTTGATCATTGCATTTTCTATCGTCTCATTAGGACTCGTCCATACATAGCTGTTACCTTCACCATATCCTAAGACTATTGGGGAATAAACATCACCTCCGTCAACAGATAGATAAATATCTGTGCTATTTTCTGCCAGATTCTGTTCAGTGACATTCCATACGATTTCCAAGGGGAAACCCTGCTGTATAAAACCTTGATCAAGGGGATACAATATCTGAACTACAGGGTCTTTGGTATCGCCTATGAACACATTTGAGTGGGCAAACCCGGTCAAAGCAGACAAGCCAGTCAGTGCCAGCAAAAATGTAACTGTTAACGTACCTTTCATGCATATCCTCTTCTACTATTTCCTATATACCACCAGTCAAACATATCAGTATTATCTGTCAAGAACTAATTTTGATGGCTTCTCCTGCCAGGATTCACACAAAAGTGAGCAGGACTGGTCTTTGACCCCTTCATACCATGTTTGAAGATTCAATCCTGGTCCCATCAGCAAGGATACTGCATGTGAGTGGTGAGTGTTCCGGCAAACGATGTAGATCTAATCGGGATTGCAGAGACTCACTGATACTTTATGCACTCTTCTGGCTCACTCGCAACCATCAAGCCTCTTGGACTCCTCCCACGTGGGAGGGAAGAGGAATGCGGGAGAGTGGAAAGTGGCCAGAAAGCCAGCAGATAGTACTGCTTTTGGGAAAACAAATTGCCTCACAAAGCGTTTTGAATGTGCTCTTTTAGAATTCTCTGGCTGTGTTCATCCAGCCGGTTATCCACCTGAAAACTTGCCACAAAGAGCCCATCCTTCATCACTTCGATGCGGTCGGAAAGCTTGATGGCTTCGTCGATATCGTGGGTAACCAGGATGATGGCCAGCGACAGATTGTGAACCACTTCACCCAGCCAGTCCTGTAACCCGCTGCGAGTGATGGCATCGAGGTTTGCCAGGGGTTCATCCAACAGCAGCACTTTACTGCCGGTCATGTAGGTGCGTGCCAGAGCAGCCCTTTGGCGCAAGCCACCGGAGAGTTGCCAGGGAAGATGATCGGCATAGCTTTCTAGACCGAAAACCGGCAGCAATCTGGCTGCTTTCTCTCTTTCGATGTGGATGTTCTTGCCTTGCACTCTGACGGGAAGCAGAATGTTATCGATCGTCTTCAGCCAGGGGAAGAGGAGATCATCCTGGGGCATGTATCCCAGGATGCCCGCCTTGCCGGTTACCATTTGAGAATCGTAAAAGATGTCACCGCTGTCGGGAAGACTAATTCCCGACAGCAGTTCCAATAACGTGGATTTTCCACATCCGCTGGCACCCACAATGCTGATGAATTCATTTTCTTCCAGCTTCAGATTGATGCCATGCAGCACTTTGCTGAGTTCACCCTTGAAGAGGAATGATTTGTGGATGTCTCTGGCTTCGAGGATGGCCATTAGTTACCCAGATACTTGTTTGTATAGGCATTTTCTATGGAGATGGGATTGTTGATCAGCTTTTCCTGGTCCATCCAATTGGCGAAGTTGGACCAAACATCGCGATCCTGAAAACCCCAGTATGCAGCATCATTTTGGTACTCTTTGGCCAAATAGTTCATACTCAGTTTCACTTGTTCATAATCCAGTTCGGGTACATTTTTGATCAGGATATCGGCAGCCTTAGCTGGCTCAGTGATGCAGTACTCGTAGCCTTTTTTGACCGCGGTCATAAACTTGTTGGTAAGCTCCTCATTATCGGCCAGGAACTTCTCGCTACTAATGATCACCGGTGTGTAGTAGTCAAAGATGGGATTTAAGTCACGCAGGGGTATATAGTCTATCTCTACGCCACGATGATCTGTAGCCACTCCATCCCAGCCGTAATAGATCCATTCGAAATCGGCATCTTTTCCGATGGTGGAGAAGAAATCATAGACACCGGAGATAACCTGAACTTTATTAAAGTCAGCGCCATTACGCTCCATCACGTTCTTCAAGATGGCGATCTCGGAAGGGCTGTCCCAACTGCCATATCGTTTCCCTTCAAAATCTTTGGGACTCTTGATGTTTGCAGATTTGAGGGACGCAAATCCTGATGTGTTGTGTTGGATCACCGCTGCGATAGAAACCAGAGGGATACCTTCACTGCGGGCGCGGATCACGTTTTCCTGATAACTGACGCCGAAATGACTCTTACCTGTGGCAACAATCTGATCGGTGATATTCTGACCAGGTTGTTGAATATCCACATCCAGGCCTTGCTCGGCAAAATAGCCAAGTTCTTTTGCAACGTAAAGGCCAGTGTGATTGGTATTGGGGGTCCAATCCAGAGTGATACTAACTTTTTGCAATTCCTGCGGGTTCTTCTTACATGCAGTAAATAGTACCAGTAACAGGATAGGGACGATGATCAGTGATTTCTTCATTTGAAGACTCCGTTTGTTATTTATTGATTATCTTAAGCTCGAGGGTGATACATGCGATGGGTCTCGATCAGCCATTGACGGTCTACATGGGTGTAGATCTGAGTGGTATTGATGCTGGAATGGCCCAAAAGAGACTGCACGATTCGGAGGTTTACTCCTGCTTCCAACAAATGAGTGGCGAAGGAGTGCCGAAAAGTATGAGGGCTGACGTCGTGCTTTATACCCGCTTCCAGGCAGGCTTTTTGCAGGATTTTCCAGAAACCCATGCGAGACATTTGTTTACCGAAACGATTCAGGAACAACACATCACTCTGCTGCCATCGTAGCAACACCGGGCGATGAAGATTGAGATATTCCACGAAAAGTGGATCCAGCGAATCAAGATAGGGTACATAACGCTGTTTACTGCCTTTGCCTTTCACCAGGATCATGTGTTGATCAAAGAACAGATCATGCAGGGTGAGCCCCAAGAGCTCGGACACCCGCATACCAGTGGCATAGAGCAATTCCATCATCAGTTTGTTACGAAAACTCAGGCTGTCATTTATTGGTAGGCTATCCAGGAGATTTTTCATATCCTCCACATTCAATACATCCGGGAGATGCTTACCGATCTTGATTTGGGGTACCAGATCGAAATCTGCCTGCATGGGGATGTCGTTTTCCTCCAGATAGGTATAGAATTGCTTCAGCGCGACTCGTTTGCGCGCCAGAGAGGTCACTTCGAGACCCAATTCTTGCAAGGTGATCAGATACTCGGTGAGTTCCACAGCTCCTATCTGACAGCAATCTCTTTTGCCGATATAGCCTAGAAAATCCTGCAGATCGCGCTGATAGGCCTCAATGCTATTGGCAGCCATGCCTCGCTCGACTTTCAGATGATAGAGAAAGCCGGAGAACAGGCTCTGATTGCCCGGCTCAATCTCCGCTTTGATAGTTTGGAGTTTCTTTGGTAATGCGCACATCGTGAGGATGCGATTCCTTCAGGCCGGCGGGAGTGATTTCCACAAACTCAGCGTTCTTTCTGAGGGACACCAAATCTGGAGCGCCGACGTATCCCATCCCGCTTCTCAGACCGCCAATGAGTTGATAAATATAATCTTTCAAAGGTCCTTTGTAAGGGACCATGCCTTCGATGCCTTCGGCTACCAGTTTGTTGCCTTCGTTGGCACTTTGGAAATAGCGGTCTTTACTGCCTTGTTGCATGGCGCCGATGGAGCCCATGCCCCGGTAGCTTTTAAACCGGCGTCCATTGTATATTATGGCTTCTCCAGGGCTTTCATCGCAACCTGCAAAGAGCGAACCGATCATGACCGCTCCTGCACCACCAGCAAGGGCTTTCACTATGTCTCCTGAGAACTTGATTCCCCCATCTGCCACGATGCAAACTCCTGATTTATCGGCTTCTTCAGCGCAATCCATCACTGCGGAAAGCTGCGGAACTCCGATGCCTGCAACCACGCGCGTGGTGCAAATCGAGCCAGGTCCGATGCCCACTTTCACTGCGTCCGCACCATTATCGATCAGATACCTGCAGGCCTCGGCAGTGGCAACATTGCCTGCCAATACGTCCACCGACAGGCTTGCCTTCACTTTTCTCAGTGCATCCTGGATGTGGATATGATGTCCATGCGATGTATCGATCACCAGGAGGTCAACCCCTGCCTGGCAAAGCGCTTGCGCCCGCTCCAGGAAATCTCCAGTAACCCCGATTGCCGCGCCGACCAGAAGGCGGTTTTTATTGTCCTGAACGGCTTGAGGGTAGTTTTCCTGTTTCAAGATATCACGTACGGTGATCATTCCTTTCAGGCTCATGTTTTCATCCGTGATCAGCAGTTTTTCGATGCGATTCTTTTGCAGAATGCTGATCGCATCATCCCAGGAGACATTTTCGTTGGCGGTGATCAGTCTGTCCTGAGGGGTCATCAGTTCCTTGACCTGCTTGCTCAAATCGGTCTCAAAACGAATATCCCGGTTTGTGAGGATGCCTACCAATCTGCCATTCTCTACTACCGGGAAGCCGCCGATGCGATGGTGTTCCTTCAGTTGCAACACCTTGGCCAGATCGTCATCCGGAGCTAGAGTATAGGGATGCGTAACCACGCCGCTTTCGGCTCTTTTCACCCTGTGTACCTGATTTGACTGCTCCTCAATGCTCATGTTTTTGTGAATGATGCCCAATCCGCCTTCTCTGGCTATGGCAATGGCAGTATCGGCTTCAGTGACTGTATCCATGGCAGCCGATAACAAAGGAATCTTCAAAGCCAGATTCTTGGTGACGTGGGTACTCAGGTCCACCGTACCAGGCAGCACCTGAGAGTGTTTTGGAATGAGTAATACATCGTCGAAAGTGTAGGATTTGCGAATCTTCATTTCTGCTCCATCTAAAAGGTTAGAGGCTGATGCGTGAGTTTGCCACGCGTGATATTACCTGGCGAAAACCAGGTGAAAATATGCTATTTGGTTTGCTCTTCAAAAAGTCCCTGGCCAGTTCCAGCTCGGCTTCCGGATCTGACAGCAGCGCCAAGCGGAGATAGGATGCGTATTCCACGGCCAGAGGATCACTAAACTCATGGTCCAACATCGCCTTTGCCTGCTTAAAATCGCTGAGCCCAATGGCCCATTCAATGGCCAACAGTAGCAATTCTTCATCCTTGTTTGCCAAATATATAGTGTATAGGCTATCGATCCCGGCAGGATTGAGCTTTTGCAGTAGTGAAATGGCCGAGCTAAAGCTTGCTTGCTGGGGAGCCTGCATATTGATGCTGAGCATGTTTAGATAGATAATGTCGTTGGCAAAATCATCGCCAGGGTATAGTAACATATATTCATTCATCAGTGAATCTGCCAGCACCTGGTCATTGTGCATGAATGCAGAGAGGAAGTACAGGTAATCCCTTTTAGCGCGGTTCTGCGGTTGATTCACGCCCTTCAGTTTGATCCCGGCTTTATCATACTCGGAGTTCAGTATCTGCAGCCGTGCAAGCTCCAGATCCAGTTCCTCGCGTTCCTGCACTTGGAAGGCATAAGTCTTGGCCTCTTCCATCATAGCCATCACGGCTTGAATATCTTCACCCATCGCCATGGCGTTTTCGGCAATCATCCGGCGGATGGATACATTGAGGCGATTGCGTTGATTAGCCGGACTTTGTTGCCAGAAGGGATCAATGACCATCTCCTGTAGCACGGCATTGCTGGAATCATACATGGCCTGTTCATAATACATCCTGGCAACTTCGAACCTGTAACTCATTCTCTGGAGAGCTTGCGGGATGCTTTTAGCCAGATGCATGTATGCCGGCAGGGCAATATCGTAGTTCTTCAGTTTATACTGCTCTGCGGCAAAATCCTTTAGATAGG
>JAGOKK010000016.1 GCA_017994635.1 Candidatus Cloacimonadota bacterium
CCGTATAGTTTTAATACCATTTAATTCAGACTACAAGGTTCAGATTATAGACGAGGATCAGGGGGTCGATGCATTTCTGATCGGAGTTTTGTCACTTCAGTTGCGGCTTTTTTAATTCGATAAATTCTGAGCGAAACCCCAAAGTCCATAAATAGTCCGAAATCGGCTCAATTTGCAATTATCGGTGATCCAAACACGCACAAAAACGTCCAAACCCGAGCAAGCAAATTTCTAAAGATAGTCTTATCTATCTCTACACAATATAAGCACTTATCCCTTTTTGTCCAAGTGATCGCTGCTTGCAAATTTGGGTGACTCTTTATATAGGTGGTGAGCACTTAACCCCTTGCTGCCAAGAGCGAGGTGGAGCTAAGAGTCTGTAGCCCATAGAGGACAATATGTGAAGCATTTCTACGCCAGCTCTCTGGATTAGGGGATCATGAGCTGCAGGTATGCCCGCAATCGCAAGCTGTCTGCGGGAGTCAATCTGCTCCGGCTGAGTATAGATAGAAAACCGCGGTAAACCCCAACAATGCTTAAACTGCGATGGGAATCCCAACTACTCTCTACTACTTCAATCAATCATCTATAGGCTGAGCCATATTCATGCTTGGCAACTCACTTACTATGCGAAAATGCTTGACTGATAGTGACGTCTTAAAAATCTTGCGAGATACAGAATATCACTGGAGTATAGAATAATGAGAAAGCTCATCATCATCCTATTGGCTCTTACCCTGGCCTTGGGTGCCTGCAGCACTGCCAGGCAGAAGCTTACCCCTCAGGGGAATGTAAATTTTAAAACAGCCCAAGTGTATTATGCCCAAAAGAACGTGGAAAAAGCCGAAGAGTTTTATAACAAAGTGTTAGCCGACAATCCCGATCACGCCCTCTCCATGCGTCGCATGGCCGACATCAATCTTTATAAGGGCGAGAATAATCCTGAAAAGACAGTAGAATATAACAAGGCTGCCTATGAACTCTACGACAATGCCATCAACGCTTATGAAGCATACCTCAACCCCACCGACGAAGAAAAGATGGATATCAGGGATATGAAGCGCCGCCGCGACAGCGCGTGGGTACGCGTGTATTCCGCAGCTGAAAAGGCTCAAACAGATGGCAATACTCAGCAAGCCATGGAAATCTTCGAGCTTGCCGCGAAACTGGACGGAAGCCGTCACGAACCCATAATCCGCCTCAAAGACATCTATCAAAAAGACCTCAAAGATCCCGCGAAGGCTGAGAACATGCTGAAACAGCTCCTGGCCAAAGACCCAAACAATCAAGCATATATCCTGGAAACTGGTGCTTTCTATTTCAATCAGCAAAACTACGCTGAAGCCGCCAAGTTTTTCGAACGCGTCAAGACCATCAACCCCTCAGACATGGATAATCTCTTGAATCTTTCCTTCGCATACTATGAATTGAAAGACTTCGATAAAGCTCTGGCAGAAACCAAGCTGGCCCTGGCGCTGGATCCTACAAATATTGAGATATTAGACAATGCCAAGAATATAGCCTTGATGAAGGAAGATAAACAACTCGCAATCAGTTATCTGGAACAACTCATCGAACTTCGCAGCACCGAAGAAGACTTCAATGAAATCTCCGTGTTGCTCAATGATGTGAAAGATTATGGTAAACTCATCACCTACGCTAAGAAGTGGCACGAATGGGATGACACAAATAAATTTGCCGTGCAATTCATCGTCTTTGCTGCACAAATGACTGGCGATGCCACTCTGGAAAAGACTTATTCTAACATCCTGAAAACCATGCCCTGATAGGCACCATTAGACATCCTTGGGGGCGGATTTGATTCGCCCCCGTTTTTTGCATGACTCGACAACAGACCAGCTATCTTTTTGCCGCTCTTGCCATACTGGCATGGAGCAGTGTATCCACCGCCTTCAAGATCGCACTCAGGCAGCTCACCCCCATCGGATTGCTAGTAATTGCCTCGGCTACGGCAAGTGTTTTTCTCTACATTTACAAAGCTCTTAGCGGCTCAAAATCGCGATTGAGCAGATGGGATAACTTCAAACAGTCTTTGTGGCCGGCACTGCTGAATCCCTTACTGTATTACTTGATTCTCTTTGAGGCATATTCACGTATGCGCGCGCAGGAAGCCCAGGCGTTGAACTACACATGGGCGATAGTACTATCCATATTCTCGGTGATCCTGCTCAGAGAACGCTTTCGTCTGAAGGATTTGATAGCCTTGCTGATGAGCTTCTGCGGAGTAATCGTGATCTCCACCAGGGGCAAGGTGTGGGACCTACATTTTGACGATGCCTTGGGCACAGCTCTGGCGACTGGTTCATCCATCATCTGGGCCTTATATTGGATTATTAACATGCGGGATAAGAGGGACACCATAGAGAAACTGAGCAGTAATTTCATCCTGGGTTTTATATTCGTGGCAATTCTGGCGATTGCAGGCAGAATGCAGCTGATACATCCGGAGGGACACCTGCTTCAAGCGCTGCTGGCAGGAATCTATGTGGGGATCTTTGAGATGGGGCTCACTTTCGTCCTGTGGATGAAAGCGCTTCAGACCAGCGACAGCACGGCAAAAGTGGCAAACCTGATCTTCATCACCCCTTTCCTCTCGCTGCTCTTTATCCGCTTTGCCCTCAGCGAGACCATCCATGTGGCCACAATAATCGGCCTGTCCCTGATCATCGCATCCAATCTGCTACAGAAGCTGGAACTACGCCGCAGGTAATGATATCTTCTATCCCCTCCAGGGCAGCATATACGCCTTCACTTCCTCATTGTAGTAACGATCGGTCATGGTGGCAATGAAATCACGCACCTGTTCGGCGGGGCTGAAGCTGAGCAAATACTCCTCGTTCTTGTGATTGAGAAAGTGCTTGAAGACCTTGGATTCCAGATTTTTACTACGGATATCATCTAGGTATTTTTCAAACATAATCCGCATGGTGCGATAGATGATGGAATTCGATTGTTTCACATTGTCATCGGTATAGATGTGCTTGTAGTTAAACCGCTTGAGCGCTAGCAACTGATCGGATGTTTCCTGGTCAAAGGCTATAAAGTCCTTGTCGTAACTGTTTACGATCACGCTCTTCACTAAAGTCTCGATGATCGAGGAATTCTTGTTTCCCAGATATGCTACTTGCTCTTTGGGCAAATCTTCACGTTTCAGGATGTTATAACGGATGGCGTCTTCGATATCCTGCCCGATGTAAGCGATGGTATCGGTGATCCGAACCACGCAGCCTTCCAAAGTGGCAGGCATCCACTGCGGATTCTCTCCTCTCTTTTTGGCAGCTACGTAATCATCGATGTCGTCCTGGCTTTTATCTGCTTTGGGACGCAATTGGGTGTTATGCACCTCTCCGTCGTGGGAGATGATGCCATCGCGAACTTGGAACGTGAGATTTAATCCGCTGCCTTTGCGAGAGATATGATCCACGATATGAAGGGATTCGATGTTGTGATGAAAATGCCCGATCCCCGCAGCGTAACAGCTTTCGCTGAGAGCTCTTTCGCCATCGTGACCAAAAGGACAATGCCCCAGATCATGCCCCAGGGCGATGGCTTCGATCAGCTCTGTATTCAATCCCAGATACTTTCCTATGGTGCGGGATATCTGAGATACGTATGCGATATGGAGATTACGGTTGGTCATCTCCTCATCGATAAGATTGGTAAAAGAAAATACCTGCGTCTTGCCATGATAGCGTCTATATGCCCCGCTATACAAAATGCGGTCTCTATCCACAGCGAAGCGGGAACGCATCAGATCTTCATCCTCGGCCTTACTGCGCCAGGCTTGGTGATCATGAAAGGCTCGATTCCCTAACAGTGCGTCGTGACGGGCTTTTATCTCTCTGAATATTGAGTCCAGTTTATCATTCATCGGTTTTACTCCTTGGATTATTTACGGGAAGCTTTACTATCACAAGATAAGGCACTTGGCTTTATGCAGCAAACTCAAATCATGCGAAAATGTTCACAAGTTCAACATTGCCGGTGACTCCGGACATTTCACTAGCTAACTACTTTTAAGAGCACTTTTATCTTGCATTCGGCCCTAAAATTGCTTAGAATATCATCAGCTAACTTTATTCTGATAAGAGGATGGAATTATGAAAAGCAAAGCCCTGATTCTGTTGCTATTCGCAACACTAACCTTTCTTAGCGCAGTTCCGCGCGAATTAGTCGTGGTAGAAATTGGCACAGGCACCTGGTGCGGCTACTGTCCGGGTGCAGCCATGGGCGCACATGACCTGCTTAACAACGGACATGCTGTTGCCATCGTAAAGAATCATAATGGTGATAGCTTCGCTAATACCTATTCTAATGCCCGTAATAGTTACTATGCCATCACCGGGTATCCCACTGCTCTTTTTGATGGATTGAATCCATCCGTAGGCGGTAGTGCCTCGTCCTCCATGTATAGCAATTACCTGCCAAAAGTAAATGCGCGCCTTAGCATTCCCTCAAAGTACACCATCTCCGCTAGCGGGATGATAAACGGCAACGAGATGACAGTGTTGGTTACCGTAGCAAAACCCGAAGCTGATACAAATACAAACGTGGTCTTGCACTCCTCCCTCACTCAATCAAACATCCCCTTCAATTGGGGTAACCAATCCACTGTGGAAAACGTTAACCGCATCATGTCTCCCAATCAGAACGGTACGCCGATCAATCTGGGCACAGGCGAAAGTACCTCTTTTAGCCTCACCTTTTCTTTAAACACTGCATGGAACTTCAATTTGAATGATCTGGAGCTGGTTCTCTGGCTACAAAACACACAATCCAAAGAGATTTTACAAGGGAAGAAATACTCCGTTCCAGCACTCACTGGAGCGTTCCCTGCTTCCATGGAAAGTATAGATTTCCCAGATATGTATGTGAATGGCATAGCTACCCAGCAGTTGATATTCAATAACTTCAGTGAAAGCCAGGTCGATGCCACCCTTTCGCTGGACAGTGCCGTCTTTGGTATTAGTGCGAATACTCTCACCATCCCTGCCATGCAATCCAGATCCATCGAAGTAACCTTTGCTCCCACTGCTGCGCAGACCTATACTGCAGACTTAAGCGTTACGGGTAACTTCCTGAATCATCCAAGCCTCACCATACCTCTCAGCGGTACCGGCTTTACAAATGCTGCACCCACTGCAACGAACGTTATAGTCTCAGGACCTCCGGTGATCATGCAGGTACTAACCGCCAGCTATACATTCAATGATACGGACGGTAATACCGAAGGTGCCAGCTTGAAGAAATGGTATCGCGTAGTTGGTGGAACTCCTCAGATGATCCCAGATGCCAATACCGATAGCTACATTATCACTGAAGCTGATTTGGGACTTCCCCTGGCCTTTGAAATCACTCCTATCGACCAACACGGTATGCCCGGGGCTCCAGTGATGAGTGAGTATACCTTACCCATCGAAGCCTTGCCTGCCCCTGCCAATTTTGCCGGAGAGCTAACTCCTCCCGATACCGTGGTTTTGACTTGGGAACGCCCCCCGCACTTCGATGCCAAGGGCTTCGTAGGCTATCGCCTATTCCGTAATGGACTGAATATTAGCACTATCACCAATATTAACACTCTTACCTTTACCGATACCTACGTTCCGCAAGGTGCCCATGAATACTGGATCTGCTCCATGTTCAACAACCCCATGCTCCTTTCTGAGCCATCACCAATTGTTACCATCCAGATCGGTCCTATCTCAAACGATGATCTGGTGAACACTCCTGTATTCAGCGCTTCTGCCAGCCCCAATCCTTTCAGCGCAAACACCACCATTCAAATGCGCAGCAAGGCAAACAGTGAGATCAAGCTGAGTATATACAACCTTAAGGGACAAGTATTGCAGAGCTGGAACCTGCGCTCCGACGCATCCGGAAACGCACTGCAAAGCTGGGACACAAATGAAAGCGGCATATACCTCTACCGCGTACATAGCGAAGGAAAGACCGTGACAGGTAAACTGATCCGCGTGAAGTAACAAATCAATATCCTGATAACGACACCCGGGATGACCGGGTGTCTTTTTTTGTGCTATTACGAGAGTAGTCACTAGTGCAGTCAATACTCTCTGAAGTAATACACCCATGTCTCCAATGGCATGGCAATCACACCCTGCACATCATTCTGGCACTCGCATCCACTGAATCTCAGTGCTGCACCATTCTCTGATGTCGGTATCGCATTGGTGAAGCTCTTCCCATGGCAAGAATGCAGATGATAATGATATCATGAATCCTTTCCGAATACTGGAGCAGAAGCGTCACTGATCCCAAAGGAAGCTATGGTAACTATATTGAGGTACTCATAGCTCCCCTCTAATTGCTGGACAAAAAGCCGCCCACAAAGGGGCGGCTCTATATCGTATAGTGTCTTTCTATTAGTATCCGGAGGTTTGGCTAACCAGCGTTTGCAACCTGGAGATGCGGTTGTTGATGTCGTTCAGGGCGTCAGGGTCGGATGCACGGTTCTTTGCAGCGTTCAGTTGCTCCACAGCTTTGCGGAAATTGGCGTTGGCAGCGCTCTTGGCAGCATCGCGTTCACCACTGAGCCGTCTGGCATCTCTACCCACAGCATCAGCAGCGCGTTTTTCAAGATCCACGAAACGATTGTAATCATTCGTTCCTTTGGCCTGATTTACCGTAGCCAGGATCAAATAGGGCTGATAGAGTGAGGGATCCTTTTGAATGGCCAGGTTGGCATTGGTCTCAGCATCGGCATTCTTGCTCTGGGCAAGGTAGATGCTGGCGAGATTTAAATAGGCCAAGGGATTGTCCGGGCTGACCCGTTTGAGCTCATTCATGGCATTGATTGCCTTAGTATTCATGGCGTTGGCAATGGCAGGATCGGTGGTTTCGGATGCCTGTTGACGGTAAAGGCTGACCACGTTCAAATAGGCTTGGGCATTATTGGGATTGCTCTGGATGAGGCCTTCATATCGGGCTATGGCTTCATTCATGCGTCCACTACGTTGATAGGCGATGGCCAGGCGTCTGGAAATGATATCGTTTTCGGGATACAAGTCGTAAGCTGATTCTAGATAGGGAATAGCGTCGCCAAAACGCTGATTGTCATAGAGCAGGAAGGCGAGACGGGTCTGGGCAAGGGCAAAATCGGGCTTCACAGTGAGCGCATTGCGCAGGGATGCTTCCGCTTTTATATTGTTATTTTGCTCTACATACAGATTGGCAATGGCCAGCCACAGCTCTTCATCTTCGTTGATGGCAGCTATCTTTTCCATCACGACGAGGCGTTTTGTGGCATTACCTTGAGTTTCGTACATGTCATTCATCATGCGCAGAGTCTGCATGTGACTGGGATCTATGGCCAGCACTTTATTGAAGTTTTCTTCGGCCGCTGCATAGTCCTTGGTCTTGTACTTGGTAGCGCCAAGATAATAATATGCGTCTTTGTTTTCGGGATCAAGACCCAGAGCCAGGTTTAGCTGACGTTCCGCTTCAGCGTAGTTACCTGAGGCATAGAAGTTTGTGGCAAAATTGAATATCTTCTCCACTTCGGTGGAGATGAACTTGTCCAGCTCAGTCATCAGGTTCTCATTCAGGCTTTGCCAGCGGGCATATTTGTCGGTGGTGACAGAAAAGTTCACCTGGCGAAGTTCATTGGTGCGTGCGCTGAACAGCTTCATGGCCATGGCAAAGGAGGAACCCCTATCTTGAGCGATGTTTCCGGAGATCAATACGTTTGCCCCAATTTCATCGGCAATTTCTTTCATCTCAGCAGGTTCCAGATCTTCTACGTCAGGAATGCCGAAAGTCTTGTATTCTGAGGCCACTGTATCCATATTCAGTAGTTCATATTTGGGATGTGAGGCAAACACATAATCAAAATCTCTTACCTTCAACACCCGGTTTACATTTCTGCTGCTGGCATCGAGGGTTTTAACTGGGAGTATGGCCACCTTGGTGGTTAGTCCGGTATACTGTTCCCGGACCTGCTCAAGTTCCGGCTTCGCTTTATTCGCTGTGCAAGCCGCCAATAACAGCAATGCAAGCATGGCGATGAACACCAATTTCTTCATTTGATCCTCCAGGGTCTGTAATTCATTCTTAATGTCTATCACGCTTTTTTTGTTCTGAGTATCTGTCAAGAAAAAGCTTGCACACTCATGATGGAGCCGGCGTGCAGATTCACGATCTCTCCCATGTCCTTGCGTATGATCAAGGCTCCATGCAAGTCTATGCCCAGAATTTCGGCGCTGAATGGAGTGGTTCCCACGTCGATGGTTACCTGACAATTGCGTCCGAAGAGATGTTCGTTACAGTAAGTAATGTAGGTGATCTCATGAGCGAGCGCTTTTTCGTGAGTCTCCACGGCATCAATCAGGCCGCGGCATAACTCATCATTGGACACTTCATAGCCGAGGATATCCTTCAAGGCCACCGCACCAAATTTTCCCAAGGAGTCATCAATCAGGTTGTTCGTATTGATTCCGATGCCTACAATGTACTTATTGCCCGCGTGCTTGCAAAGTAAGCCACCGAGCTTCTTCCCCTGATACATAATGTCGTTTGTCCATTTGATCTGCAGCTTGCCGCTGAGGGGGGCAAAGCTCTTGCTAAGTGCGTGATGCAGGCAGTAACCAACGTACAGTCCAAAAGAGGGGACCATGACCGGATGCTCGATATCGAAGGTGAACCACAGTCCACCCGGAGGTGACAGCCAGACTTTATCGCTTCTACCCACACCGTCAGCCTGAGTTCCTGCTCTTACACAGATGAGCCCCTGCTGAGTTTCTTGTAAACGCTGATATTCCAGCATCGTGTTGTCCAGTACATCGTAAAAAAAGTAAGATCTCTGTTTCATAATTCCATATACATCGCGTCCCCGTAGCTAAAGAACCGGTAACGCTTAGCCACTGCCTCCGCATAAGCTTCTCTGACAAAGTGATATCCTGCGAATGCCGAAATCATCATGAGCAGAGTGGATTCCGGCAAGTGAAAGTTCGTGATCATGGCATCTGGCACCTTGAAATCATAGCCTGGGTAGATAAAGATATCGGTCCAGCGCTTGCCATGCTTCATACTATGTCCATCATGATAAGACTCCACCGTTCGAGTGGAAGTAGTGCCCACAGTGATCACCCTTCTTCCCTCACGCTTGGCGTCATTAATCGCTGTTGCTGTTGCTTCGCTAACCTCGGTGCATTCGCTATGCATGGTATGCTCCAGGATGTTGTCGGTCTTCACGGGACGAAAAGTACCAATCCCCACATGCAGAGTGAGTTCGGTAAAGAACACACCCTTTTGTTTGAGAACGTCGATCAGTTCACTGCTGAAGTGCAGACCTGCGGTGGGAGCGGCCACAGAACCGATTTCCCTGGCATATACGGTCTGATACCTGTCCCTGTCGTCGACTTCATCATCGCGGTCGATATAGGGAGGTAGGGGGATGTGGCCGATTCTATCCAGTTCTGAAAATAGATCACCATGTACATCCAGTTCTATCTCGCGGATGCCTTCTTCAGAAGCTCCATGTATGTACCCCTTAAAAGTATCGGAAAAAGTCAGCCATTGATCCTGTTTTACTCGTTTACCGGGGTGTACCAGGCACTTCCAGACCATTTCTTGGGTGCTGGGATGCAGCAGTAAAACTTCGACCCTGGTGCCGTTTTCTTTTACCCCAAAGATGCGAGCGGGAAAGACCTTGCTATTGTTGAAGACCAGGAGATCACCCTCTCGTAGCAGATCTGGTAAATCCTTGAAGCTACGGTGATGGATCTCTCCAGCAGCGCACTTCAAATGCATCAAGCGCGATTCATCCCTGTCTTGAAGGGGATACTGAGCGATCAATTCACGGGGGAGATCGTAGTGATAAGCTTCTTTTCTGTGAAGATCAGGATGCATTACTTTAGCTTCAAGGGTACGTTTTGCGCGCTTACCAGACTGGCTGTAAATGAACCAAAACTGACCTTGCTTTCCAGCTTCACGGGGATCTTATAGCTGTCATCAGTTAGCCAGATCAGAATGCGTCCCGTCTGCTTGAATACCGCTTCGCCGGCAAGTTTGGGCTCAATAACCACACATTTGACCTTGCCAAAGATAGTATCGACAGTCTCCCTGCGATGTACAGCTACTTCGGTGTACATATTGCGGCCATCGGCAGTGATGTTTACATACACGCTGCGTCCGGGCACCAAATTCTGATGTCGCACGTAGTAGAAAGCACTAAGAATATCCTGAGTGCCCTTGGGCATGTCCATCACTTCGTTGCGAAAGTAGTTTTCCTTGAATGACCATCTCTGATAAGTGGTTTTGCTATCAGCGTGATTGTAAATGTGTACACGATGCTGACGATAGCGGCCTTCCTGCAGGTTTTTGGTAAACTTGAAGGGCAGTTTATCTTCCTTGCTCCACCATGATTCCACGCGGTCGCGCACTTTGAAAAACTTGTCGAAGAAGCTGTAGGTGCGTGCACTGGTGGAAAGATGCCAGGCCGGAGTGCCCTGATAAACAGTAGTTCTGGCTTCAAGAGTAGCTTCTGCTGCGCTCACAATGCCATATTTAACGCTGAAGGTGAGCTTCTCACCATCCATAAACACTGCGGCATACATGTTCATGCAAAACATTGCCAGCAAGATCAATACTAGTCTTTTCATTGTTTGCCTCCGCTAATAAAGATTTCCTCAGAGCAGAGATTGCGTAGGGCAGGATCGATCAAAAGATCCACCACGCGCCTGATCTCAGCTTTTGTTACGAGAGAATGTGAGGGACTGCTCTGTATATGTCTGGAGAAATAGTCCTTTCGGAACTGAAGATAATCGCCAGTGTAATCCTCTTCCAGATTTGTGTCCACAGGCCCTGGAGATATGCAATTTATCAAAACATTATGGCCCACATATTCACTGGCTGCACTCCTGCCCATATTGGCAATCGCCGCTTTAGCAGCCGCATAGGCAGACCCATTTGCCAAACCCTTCCGGGTGATATCCGAGGCAAAAAGCACCACTCTACCAAAGCCGGCACGGATCATGGAAGGTAACACTGCGCGCAGGACGTTGTACGCACTGTAGAAATTTGCATCGAAAATCTCTTTGAATACCGCGGGGTCTGTATCCGCCAGGGGCTGAGCATCACTGCTCCTCACCGCCGCACAGTGGATTAACACCCCTATTGATTCAGGAGCGGATGAGATGCAGCGGGATGTGTCGCTATAATCTCTGAGATCAGCTTTACACCTTTCGCCTGGAATACCCTGGATGCGCTCATCCCTATCGTGATAAACCAGATATAGTGGGTAGTTCAAACCAGAGTAGTGTCTGGCAAGATAGCTGCCCACCTGAGAATTAGCACCTGTAATACAAATCAACGGCAGCTTCATAGAGCCTTCACTCTGTCGATGATAATGTGCGCGAGCTCAGCCTTGGTGCCTTTTATAGACGCGGTGGAGTTGGCATTATGAGTATCAATAAGTGTGATATCGTTAGTATCGGCGGCGGCGTTGTCCAAAAGATTGGCTACTATCAGGTCGAGATTCTTGGCCTTCAGCTTGGTGCTGGCATTTGTGATCAGATCATCGGTCTCAGCGGCAAAGCCAATGAGTTTCTGCCCGGGTTTCTTCCTTGTGCCCAAATCTGCCAGAATGTCCTTTGTAGCCACCAATTCCAAGCTCAAATTGCCACCCTTCTTGATCTTATGCTCCACAGATTTTTGCGGCTTAAAATCTGATACCGCAGCACACTTGATGATCCAATCCATCTGCGGAGCACGCTGCATTACTGCAGAGTACATTTCATCCACGCTTTCTGCCTTTACGCTTTCGGAGAGAAGATAGGGAAGCTCAACGCTGATAGAGCCATAGATCAAAGTAACCTCCGCACCCCTAAGTGCCAAAGCTCTAGCGATGGCTACGCCCATCTTGCCGGAAGAGCGATTACTGATCGTACGCATGGGATCTATGCATTCCACGGTACCTCCGGCGGTTACCATGGCCTTGACTCCCGATAAATCCTCACCATAAACCAGATAGCAGGAGATGGCGTGCATTATCTCGATATTGGGAGGATATTTACCCTTGCCTTCATAACCGCAGGCCAACATACCGCTGGCGGGGCTGAGAACATGATGGCCGGCTTCCCTTAGAATATTGAGGTTGCGTTGGGTAACGGGATTTTCAAACATATGCACATTCATGGCCGGCACCCAAAGTACAGGTTTCTGATGTGCCAAGAGTGTACTGCCTAAAAGATCATCTGCCATACCATGCGCGGCCTTGGCAATGGAGTTGGCAGTGGCTGGAGCTACCACCATCATATCCGCCCAGTCGGCAAGATTGATGTGGGGTATGGGATCGGCATCCTCCCACAAAGATTGATGTACAGTATTATGTGTGATTGCGGCGAAGTTTATGGGACCCACAAACTTCATGGCGCTCTGGCTAAGCAGAGTGTTCACCTCATAGCCTGCCTTATGAAGCATGCTGGCCAGGTCTATGGCTTTGTAGGCAGCGATGCCTCCCGTGACGCAGAGCAGTATTCTACTGGTGTTTGACACGAATCTAGAACCTGTAGCTAATCCTCAGTTGAGGATTGCCTCTTTTCATGCCTACGCTCACTTGAGTGCGCCTGATTCTGTTAGATCTGAGCACATCCACTGCATTCACAATGTGATTCATTAGTAGCACTCCCACGGCCAGCTTTCCATAGCTCTCCAAATCGGCAGCGTCGTTACGCATTTTGTTGAATCTAGCACGATTGATAGCGCTATCCCAATTCCAGTATTGATCGTCACCATAAGCATGATCATCAATATAAGCTTGTTGCTGCACTGGGTCATAAGGATAAAGCCGGATGGCCTCCTTCCTCACTGACGCGTTGTATCCATCGGCATCAAAACCGCTGCTATTATATCGCCCCAGGTTCTTCATAAAAAAAGCGTCGTAATCGTTTGGTTCCAGATGCGCGAATTTCAAGGCATACGAATAAGACTCGTCGTACTTCAGGTCAGATTCCTCTGCTAGGTAATACATGGTTCCAAGCAAGGTGGCTTCAGTAGCCAGCAAGGCATAGCCAATATCCCTGCCATCGCTTAACTGCCGGTAACCCGGTACAGCCAGAGAAAGCAATAGATCGCCTTTGCCAGCGGCGTTCAAGCAGCTAACCAGAAGCAACAGTGTGCAGATTATCATGCCATGCTTCATCATCACCTCCTAAAAATGCAGATCATAACCGATCATGATACCATCAGCCCCGTAGGGCGATGCGTGCAGTCTGCCATCGGTCTTCAATACAGCTACATCCACCATACTGATGGCGCGGTTTAGGAGCATGATGCCCAAAGCCAGGGTATGATTGATCTTGGTCCGCTGATGCATCTTGCGCATATCCTTAAAGTTTTCCCAATGCATCTGGCTTTGCCACTGCCATGTCTCATCTCCAGAATATGTGTTTGCCTGCATGTATTCCAGATATGCCTCGACATCGTTTTGATACAGCACGTAATAATTGCGCGCCATCATATCCTGAAAATCATTGAAGTCATCGCTGCTGTAATAATCCTGAACCACCTGATAATGACCCTGCCCCATATTGGGATTGACTCCAGCGTAATGCTGAGCGTATTTCTTGTAAGCGTTCTTTTGCGCATCCATATCGCTGGAAGTCTTAAAAAATGCTGTCATTGCCAGAGCTTCAGAGGCCAGCAATACCATGCCACGATTCGTTTTACCCAGCATCAATTCACCTGATCCGGGCAGAGCAGCACTCATCCCAAGATACAACAGCTTTGATTCTGCCCCCAAAACGCCGATGAGCGACAGGAGCAGCAGTAAGAATATGGGTCTGATCCTTATGTAAGCTTTCATCAGAACTTCCAGTTCAATCCCAAAGTGGGAGTTAACACGTTGTCACGCATTTGGGCGTAATATTGAAAGCGGATACCCGTATCGGACAAGAAGTTTTTATTGGCCTTGCGCGCCAACCTGATGGCATCCAGACCTGCCAGCAGATGGTTACCTGCCAGAGCGAAACTTAGATTTCGCGCCACGGCATAATCTGACTTTGCCTTATCGCGCATTTTTACATATTCTTCACGCATGGGGCTGGACGCGTGATTGTAGTTTTCTACTGGGATATCCACACTGTAGCCCAAGGCGTCATCGTTCCAGAGTGGATAATTTCCATGCCAGACCCATCCGGGATTATCTTCGTGACCTCCGGGGTACCAGATCGGATCCAGATCGACTCCATCTTGATCTGTGGCAAAGTGATAATACCAATCCGCCCAACCAAACACATAATGAGGATACTTGCCGATGTCTTCGTAAAAATGCTGAGTATTATCTCCATCCAGCCTGAAATAACTACTCTCATAGATGTCAGAAGCGTTCAAGCCCAAGAGAATGCTTTCCACCCGATGCTGTCGATCGCGGTCATAACGCTTGGTCATGATGACATCCCCATTTCCAAGGGTATAGGCAATATCTTCGCCATTGGCATAGTGTTCGTAATCCTTGGCCTTATCTTTTCCACTGTTGTTATAGATGATCATCCCTGCGATCATCCCCACTTCGAGGATAGGGAATACGTAGGTCGTAAATGAGCTTTTATCGGCATAGTACTGCCCTGCACCAGGCAGTAACATCGAATAGATCATCGCCAGACGGGCATCCTTCTTTGCATAATTTACTTTGATAAACTCAGGATCATTAATCTCCTGAGCGGGCTTCTCTTCTTCTTCCTCGCCCCACAACCAATCGTCGGTGTTCTGGGCGAGTAGCATAGATCCTGCGATCATTAGCAACACAATGGCAATTACTTTTTGCATTTAATCCTCATTTTTCCACTGCGAACTTGACTGTTCTGCTGTGCTTGGCATCACTCACATTGAGAATGTATACACCAGAACTCCAGCTCCGGGCATCTATCTCCATCTCTTCGGGATTAGACACTGGATCACGGTCATTCTGGTAGATCAGATTTCCACTGATATCCCAGATCTTTACCTTGATACTCTCCCAGGACCCGGAAACCCGCAAACGAAGCATCGGAGTCTTTACTGGATTTGGATACACATAAGCCCGGATAGTTAAGTCTGGGGGGGGCATCCCTTCATCATCTGAGGCCTCAATACTGCCGCCAGACGCGTTGTACCTTCCATTCCATAAGATTGGATCTTCAGCCACAGAATTCCGGCTGAGGATATTCACCCTGTTCCCTGCTACATAATACCAGATCAAGGCTTCGCTGCCCGCATCATAATGTAGATAGTCCTCTCCATCCAGAGTGGAGTAAGAATCCTGATAAGGACGCAGCATATCGTACTCAGGCCTCCATTGTCCATCCTTAGAAATGGCGATGTAACCCTGCCCGCCCACCGGCAGATACATCATGATAGTATTTTCGACGATCAGAGCTCTGCCATAACCATGTTCCTGGATGATCCGCTGGTCCAGATAGAGTGGAAACGAAGGCTCAAAAGCTCCATTTGAGCGCATCAGATAAGCACGATTACCCAAACCGAAGAAGACCATTAGCGGTCCTCCATCCATTTGATACAGAGCAGGTTGCGAAGGTTTTACGTCTTCAGTATTGGTAAATAGCTTCCTCGTGCGTTCTCCGTCCCACTCATATAGATTTCCACTATCCGAAGTAAGGAACACCGAGTAGGCATCGTCATAATAACACGCTACGGGATCGTAGCTACCAAAATCCTCGTCCAGGTCAATCTGATTGAGTACACTGAAATCGCTAGAGTTTAGCAGCACAAACTCTCTATTCTTGAGCAGGCCAATCTTTTCGGGCCAGACAACAATACTCCGGATGCCCTGGGTAGCAAGGCTATCCATGACCGAGGAGCCCAAAACCTTGTAAAGTGCGTTTTGGGTAGCCGCATACACGATCACGCCACTGTTTAGGACTACAGAAATGGTATCGGGGAACTCTATCTCAGTTATGTCCGGGATCGCGCTGGACAACCTCATCTGATACATTGTAGCCCCTTTCACTCCGATCAGTCCATTGTAATAAGGATGTCCATCCTTGGTTCTGATCAACGGCAGATCGAAACTCACCATCGGTGACTCTGTGGGGCCAGTTGTATCCTGCCATCCCTCATACATACGGTTAAAAAGATGCAGGCCCAATTCACCAATAAAGGGCAATGCCAGATCACTGTATATGGACGAAACAGGCGGACCCGCCAGATTCACAGGAGCCTGAATACCTTTGTACAGATGGTCGAAGTATGAGGATCGCAGACTAAAGGTCATTTTTGCCCCGGGATGAGAGATTTCATCCAGATAGAAACTGCTGCCAAGATTGTAGGAATCCACCATCGCGGGATCAGTAGTGGCGCTCAGGCGCGGACGCCAATCTGCGTTTGACCATTGCTCAAACAATCCATCGCCATTCAAAATCGGTTTCTTGGCATGGAAATACTCGTAAGCTGTTCCGGTCCAGTAGGAGGAATATGGCTCCCCGATATCCCTTAGTCCATCGGCTTCCAATACCATCACTCCCGGCCGGTTGAAGTTCGTATTCACGGTGTTATTATCGTAGTTGCTTACCCAACTGCCATCCTCCAGGGTCTGCCCCTCATCATAGATCACCTTTTCATTCACATGCCAGGCCAGAATGCCGCCACCAACTGCTGTACCCATGGGGGTGACAAAAGAAGGCAGCAAGTAGTCATACTCATACGTGGGATAGCTCTCGGTTGCGCTGATAGGAGTGGGATAGAGGATCACTCTACCATCCAGGGCTCCCATTAGAGCTGTACCACCATCCCCATCTGGATCTACGCTACGGTTCTCCAGTAGGTAGTATTCGTGGGGGTTGAGGGAGAATTTTATGATGGTCGGAGACCAGTTCTCACCCGGTAACCTTGAGCTTGCGTCGAGTACAGCTTCGAAGCTATCGTCTATCTCCTGGATATCGATCATAGTCCCTGCGGCTCGCATTTCGTCCTCGAAGAGCAAAGCGCGGCTAAAAGCACCCGGTAAAGCAGGCAATGCTCCTTCTACCAGTACCAGATCGCCATTTGTCATACTGTCCGTCATTATCCCAGCGCCACCGCTATCCATAATGTCAAAACTGCCCACCATAGGATAGAAGTTTCGTACATTGTACAAATCCACCAAGCCTAAGGAATGACCAAATTCGTGGAACAATACAGAGTTTAGCGCACCATATCCGGTATGCAGGACGTAACCATCCTCCTGAGAAGCATTAAAATCCTGAGAGATTGTAGCAGGGACGTTGCATGCGTAAGAAATCCGCGTATTGCCTGAATCCACCACTGCAGCCTTATCATCTCCGACCCGAATAAAAAAAGAAGGCAAATCAGATGGGCTATCCCCATAGGAATCGTGTTGCCAGTCTGATCCGGCATGGATGATCATGTAGTGGTCATATCTGGAAAAGTCAATGTCGGGATCATCCGCGTCGGCGGTCTCAAAAGCGACCTTGAAGTATTCCTCCATCTTTCCCACGAAGAGATCTGAAGACGCACCTGGCGGATTGTAATAGCCCATGGGGTGAGGCAGAGTATAGGCTGCCTTATCCTTGGGCCAAACGTCGTATTCCAGATTGTATGTCCCGTTTGACGCTGCACGATAATACCAATACATCGCTTGCAGGTTTGTTTCAAAGTACTCCCGATTGTGAGGGGGAGCGGCAATGGAGTACAGATAAGAGGGATCAGGTTCCAGCTGAAACTTTCCATTGCCAGTGGTATTGGGATCATCGGGGCTTTCCAGGTCAAAATCCACAAGTATCACCAGCAACTTCTGAAAATTATCTCCCTTACGGCCAGGCTCCATCTTGGGCTTAGTCTGATTCAACAAGGCGGTATAGGGATGCTTCTTTGGCTTGAGATCCTCTTTATAAGGCTTCAGATGCATCTTTTGGGCAGATAGCGGGCTCAGCAGGAGCAATCCGCATATCGATAGTGAAGCCAGTTTTACGATGTCTGGCCAATTCATTCCGGCCGTGCGAAGTTTTGTCATTTTCTTCTCTCTTATAGCCTGGAAGCAGATCACCGAAATGATCTGCTCCGAATACACATGGTCAGCAGCTTCTAAAATTCGAAGCCAAGTGAAAATACTTTGTTGAAATCGGTCAATTCACCCGCTGGAACCATCGAGAAATCAGCGTTCAGTTTGTAACGGTTATCGAATTTGTATTCGATACCAAGGCCGAAGCTGGGGCCGGTGATTTCGCCAGCTGTATCCGCAAAATATCCTCCGCGTAGAGAGATCAGCTCCAGATAGTTATACTCTGCGCCTAGCCCAAATATGGTCTCGTCAATGGGATCCCATCCGGTTACAAAACGTTCGAATAAAGCATCTTCATTGGCCAGCATCTTGCTAGCCTCGGCAGATAAAATGAGGGAATTAATAGGACTCTCAAAAACGGTATAGGCCGTTCCCAGACGTACAGTCATCGGTGAAGGATCTGCTTGTTCCTGATCCACGAAAGTGACGTTGGGCCCGATGTTTTGGATTACTAGCGCAGCATCAAGTCCCTTTACATCAGCCAAGTCAAGATACTTTGCGCCCAGATCAAAGCCAAAGCTAAACGCTTTTCCTTCAGTATCGGTAAGACCTGTGGCAGGAGCGAGATAGCTGTATATCAGTTTAAAATTGGCACCAACGCCCAATTTGCCAGGGATCACTTCATCCGCGTATCCCACTGCTCCGGCGATGTCAAAGGAATGAAAACGCCCCAGATCCAACCCGCTGGAATCGGTTTGATCCTGAGTACCCGCGTCAAGCAGGACAATATGTGCGTTTATATTGCCAATCCCTTCGAAGTATTGGTTCCAGCCAAGGTATTCGTAGAACATATCGTTCAAACCCGAGCCTTGCAACCAGGGAATATGATTAGCGGCAATCTGCCCCTTACGATTAAAAGCGGTTGCACCCGGATTCCACCACATGGCATAAGCATCGTCGGCTACTGCGCTGTAGGCGCGTCCCATACCATTGGCACGTCCGCCGGGTTCAAAGGTGAGAAAGAGTAATGAACCTTGAGAAATTGCTGCCAGAGGAGCAATTCCGATCAAGATCAGGCACAGGCTGATTGTAATATGTCTGAGGGACATTTATACCTCCACAGGTTCTGATTTTGCAAAATGAGGTTTTCAGGGCCAATGAATATCCCCGATGTAAATGGGTGAATGTCGACGGTCCGCATGCACGTACATAAATAAACAGGAGGACCGGAAATCCCCTTCATAATCATAGAATACTGCATTGTAGCAATACTGCCAAGTGGCTCCTTCATTTGGGTGGTGCCGAAGGCCGGAATCGAACCGGCATGGGCGCAAGGCCCGGTGGATTTTGAGTCCACTGCGTCTACCAATTTCACCACTTCGGCACGCATGAGTTTCAAAACTAATTTTTCCCCTTATTTGTCAAGCAAAAAAGCATCATTTCTGCTCTGCGGCAATCAGCTCGGCAAATTTATGCGCCGCACCATCCACCGTCTCCCTGGCATTCAAATCCCCACGCATCGCTCGCTCCAGGAAGCTTTTAAGCTCCGGACGCGCCTTGAACCATGCAGCAGTCTGAGGTTCATACACCGCATACTCAAGTTGCTCATAAATGCCTTTGTAATGAGGATACTTCGCCAAAAAATCTTTCACGACTTCGCTCTGCATAGCACTACGCCGCACTGGCATATAGCTGGTTTTTACACTCCAGTATGCCGTTTGCTCTTTGGCAGTGAACCACTTGATGAATTCCCAGGCAGCTTTTTCCCGCTTGCGATCACCACTGCGGAAGATCACAATGTTAGCCCCAGAAACTGCGCTCTTTTTGGTCTTATGCGTGGGCAACGGTGCGAATCCGATATTGAAATTGATGGGTTGCTGGCGCATATGCGTGATGGACACACTGGATCCTTCATACATGGCTACCACACCTGCCATAAAATCGTTCTGACCCTCATATTCACGCACCAGATATACGCTTTTATCTTTGAACATCATATCCAGGATGAAGTTCAGTGCTTCCACGCCCGCTGCACTATTCAGGATTGGGGTGCCGTTCTCGTCGATGATCCTGCCTCCAGCTTGATGGAGGAGGTTCACAAACTGCCACTCGTTTACGTTAAAATTCGTACCCCACCGGTCGATCTTCCCATCGCCATCGGTATCGCGAGTAAGGAGCTTGTTATATCTGCGAAATTCTTCCCAATTCGTGGGAAAATGCTCTGGATCAAGACCCATTCTATAAAACTCGTCTTTGTTATAAAAATAGGCACGTACGCTTTTATTGAAGGGAAATGAATACATGGTGCCATCAAAGGTGTTGGATTCTCTAAATACTGGATATATATCGTTTAGATCGGCATCACTAAAGCTCGCGTCCTCTGCCAAAAGCGAATCCAGTGAACAGAGTACACCTGCTTCAATGTATTTGGCGGTCCAGCTTTCGAAGACCTGTGCAATGTCAGGTTGCTTCCTAGCTTGGATTGAAGCCATCAGCTTCTGGGACAATGCAGTATAGCTGCTGATAGGATTAGCCACTACCTCGATATCATCATGAGTTCGGTTAAACTCACGGATCATCTCGGTCAAGGTATCTCCCAACGGGCCACTGAGTCCATGCCAGAAAGTCACTCTGGTTTTTCCGCTTGTCCCCGTTTTTCCACAAGCGCCTAATAAAAGGCCTATCAGCATCACTGCCATGACGTAGCGTCGCATATATTCTCCATATCCATATCTAGGAATAAGCCATGAATCACAAGGATTTACATAGTGATTACACTCTTATCCACATTCCTTATGCAGTCAATATATTTCTTAGGTATAACAAGAAAGATACTGCATCCAGGCTTATCGATGTCCCCCCTACCTTCCTTCAGAGCTACACACTTCACATGAAACCAAGCGTACCAAGCTCAATCCAATGGGTAACGCTAATCGCTTCCTGAAGATCAGGGGCACAGGGGGACTAAGCGATAAAGAGATAAACAAAAACGTGGGGAGCACCGGGCGGCGTCCCCACGACTCGGAGGGCATTCTATGTAGGGTCTGTAGGCTGTGTTCATTCTTGAAGTTGCCTTTATTTTGTCAAGCAAGTTTTTTGCATAATCGATATTTCCCTACAGAGAAGTGAGCATGCTTTTCCTATCACCCCATTTATCAAGCATATAGCTGTTGATGTTTTGCAACATGACTTATTCTTTTACATCCAGGCAAGCTAATAAGCGCCTCATCTCTGGGAAGTTTGGGTGGATAAATCACCTCCATCCTGGATTATCGCTCCAAGATGACCATGTGTTTCATCAATTCCACAAGCACTCCTCCTACCTTGTACAAGCTGCCTAAGTAAAGGGCATCCCAAGGGCCTCCTGAACGTGGCTTGGGTTGTGTTTGAGATGTGTTTAACATGAATGGAAGACATCAGTCAATAAGATCAGAATGAATACAAAGGCCGAATACCATGTTTACACATTCTGCGTCAATATCCAAGCCTCATGTGTCGCCCCTGGCGGGGCTTAGGTGATCATGGTGATCAGAATTCTATCCCCCCCCAAGATCCAAATAAATTCGCGTCATCCGCGTAATCCGCGTGCCAAAGAACCTATCCTCATCACTGAGCGCATACCCCCATTCGAAATTCACTTCAAAATCCGCGTGAGGTATATCACGCACTTTGTTCCCTCAGGCTACCAGATAAGTGTTGATGAATGGCAACACAAGGCACAGAAACATCGATAGTGTCTGCCACAATTGTGCTTGACACAAAGCGATAGCCAAAAAAGCTGCTAACAAAACTATAGGAGACCCAACGATGAGAAAGAGAGACCTCACCTTACTTATCGGATCTGGGCTAATCATAGTCTTCAGTGTGTTCGGGTTTATCAAGGTTAGCACCATGCCGGATTACGGCTTCACCACCATTCTGCCTGGTTATCTGCATGACCCAGTGCAGGACACACTTACTACTGAGAAGATCATTGAGTTCACTCAGGGTAAGTATGACCTCAAACTAAAACCGCTTGCCAAATATAGTATTTCTGCCTATCTGGTGAGCAAGCGTCATTATCGCGGCGGATTCATGAATTGGTTGTCCCCATGGGATTATGCTCTGGCTTGGGGGACCATCCCCGAGCAGTTGGACCACATCGAATTCGACCAAATAGTCCGTTTCTGTCTGTACAAATTCAAATCTGGTGCGCCAGTGGACGAGGAGTATCTCTCCCGGCACATGGCAAATACACATTTGATCCCATCCAACAATAACATCCGGAAGGCATTGAGATTTGCCACTAAAGGTGACGTAGTAAAACTGGATGGCTACTTAGTGAATGTGGAAGCGCGCAAAGAAGGCGTGATGAAATCGACCTGGCACAGCAGCACAAGCCGCGAGGATAAAGGAAACGGAGCCTGTGAGATCTTGTATGTGGAAAACCTGCAGATCGGAGACAGGATTTACCGCTAAGGGAAAAAAACCTAATCCAACAAAGCATCATAGAGCAGGCGGTAAAGCAATCCGTCATTGATAGCCTTTACCGCGTCCTGTTCCACCGCGCGTTCGGCCTTCTCCCGGCTGTTTCCACCGCTTTTGAGATTCAGCTTTTCCATGTAACTTACTGTAGAGCCGCTCTTGGGGTCTTTGAGGCTGAGATGAATATCTCCATAAGATGTATAGTAATTTAGGTTATCCAGATGTTCGCCTTTTTTGGCAAAAATCCGTACTACCAGCAGATAATCCGCCTCATCCAGCTTTGTTGCCACGCCCAACTGCAGATTGGCCAATTGATTGGCGACATTGTCACGTAGCCCATTCTGATAGCTTGCGATGAAGCTATAATCAAGATAGATTAAGGGGCGGGAAACATCCAGGGTCAGATAAGCAGGGCTGAAGTGAACACTCTTCCAGATTCGTTTTACCGCAGAACTATAGGAATCATTGATGAAGGCATTCTTGTCGATCTCCAGTCTGATCCTCTGGGGAGTATGGGGACTGGTAACCCGCCTGATCTCAAGGAGGGCTTCCCCATTTCGATCAGTGATCAAGGATGAACTCAGCAGCCCTTCGCCTTCATCAAAAGTGCACAGTAGCGGGATATCTGGACACGCCGTCCCGCGGTGATGAACACTGGCTAGGGCGTATTGAGTTTGAGCCAGGCGGGCCTTGATGGGCATTCTATCCTCTTCAAAGGAAGCGCTGAGTTCTGCACCAATGGTTTGCAGGGAACCAAGCAGATCATTATAGATGTTTCTGCCATTGTCATACAGCAGTTCGATATCCGGGTAATTCACAAGATTATCCAGAGCCTTCAGGAGCAGCGGAATCCCGTGAGCAAGCTTTGTGGTTGGATCCTGAAACCTGCGGTAGAGTTCCACCGAGGCATTCACGGCTCTCCTGGCCTCAATGGCGCGTTGAGCCTGGTACTCAGCTTTGTTCAAGCGGTAGAGAGCATAATAATCCTTCGCGGTGGTAAAGCTATCCTTCAGTTGAAGATCACGGATACTGGCGGATGATGTGGCACGCAGTGTGGATAGATAATCAGAATCCATCACGCCCCAAGCCTCACGTTCGGAAACGTTGATCTCAGCTTCAATCGTAGTGCTGATCTGCATCGCGATGCTTCTTAGCGCTTCATCGCGCGCTAGTTCCCTATAGTTTCTGGCAGACCTGTCCACACTCACTACAGCTTGGTAGTACAGCGGATCATAGGGATCTTGACTCACCCATTCAGGCTGAGTTTTTCCGATGCTGCAGGCACCCAGCCCGATCAAAAAAAGGATTGCGAGGACTGGTCTCATCTAAGGTAACGACAGAAGTGACCTACTATGTCTTCCGAGATTTCCCTGATGGCGCTATTTACCATATCTTTCTCGGAAGGAGCTATCGGTTCTGCGGTGCTAACCAGTTTTTTTAGCTGAGGATTCAACGCTCTGCGATCACCGCTGATAATTTTCCCCCAGTCTTCACTGAAGCTCTGAGAAGCTGTGAAACTCTGCTGGGTGTTTATTTTCCCAGTGGCCACATCGACCACCGAGTAGGAGGCCATCACGGTCACAGAACTGCGTTTGGTGTATTTCCGATATATGCATTGCACTTCCATCTCTTCTTCCTCTTCCCCTTCTTCGCGTTCCACTGTTACATTGGCGCTTTCTTGCAGATCCACATGTACGGTTCGTGGAGCAGTGTAGTCTATCTGCAGAATCCTGCCACTGAGTATCTCGTGGGCACCCAACAGCATGCCAAGCCTGGCAGTACTCGCTTGGTCCATCAGACCGGAACTGCTGAGTTGCTGCTCGGAAATCACTTGATTGATCTGATCCCGAGTGATGAGTTCCACAAATTCTGTCTGAGCTTTGTCCTGCATTATAGCGCTGATGATCTGATCGGCAAAAATATCGGTAATAGCTCCATAACGATCTTTGGAGCCGCTCTTATCCTCGAACGGCAGGATGGCGATACGGCGAATGGCGTTTTGGCGTGCTTCTTCATAGCGCAACGCGCTGTCCTTGTAGTCTGGGATATAGCTAAGGGCGGCTTTGAAATGGCCTGCGGCTTGGCGCTGCGTGGCAGCTTCGCTGCTGAGCATGCTAAAATGTACACCTTGACGATAATTGTAATCTGCTGCCTGTTCTTTGGCCTCAGCTATCTCCGCTCTATAATCGCGAAAGTCAAAGCGAATACGCTCTCCAGTTACACTATCAGTGATCGGAGGCAAGGAGGAGATAGCGCTACCAAGCCTTTGTAAACTCTCATATTCCGACAGGATCTCTGCCCATTTGTCGCCTGAATCGCGTAGTTTCAAACCTGCCAGCCTTTCGCCCGACTCCATGCTGGCTTTTGGATATGCCTCTTTCAGGATTGCTTGCGCCTTACTATTCGAAGGCTTTATCTTCAAGGCTTCAGCGGCCAGGATACTAGCCTGATAATAGTCACCTTTCTTGAGCGATGCGTCAGCTCTCTTTTGGACCTGTTTGTTTTGCGAGCAAGCGCTGATCAGAATCATCAGTATGAGCGCAATCGAAAATGCGCTGCTAGGGCTTCGTTTCATGCAAACCTCTTTATCCCAGTCAATTAGTGTAACAATAGTAATGAGTACCTATCCTGGTTAAGGCCAATCGTGTCAAGAGCGAATTTCCGACACCTGCAAAGTGAACGATATTCCTTGACAGCTTTCGATATCCAGTAAACAGTGTCAAAAACTCCAAAGGAGCAAGAAATGAAAAGATTCCTACTGGTGCTGATAGCTCTGCTTGCATTTGGCTCGCTAATGGCTTTCGAGCATTATTCCACTGCTATGGGTTTACATATGGGGACATCCACAGGAAAGGGATACAGCGTGCGTCACTGGAGTAAAACCAACGGATACCAGGTCACATTGTCAGCTTATGCTTATGGTAGCAGACATCCAGATTACGAATACTACGATATTGATGGAGATTATAAGAACGCCCGCAAGCAAACAGGGAACTTCGCCGTAAACTACCTGTGGGATTTACAGAGAACCAAGGCACATCACTTATACATCATTACAGGCGGAAACTTTACTCTCCAGAAAATAAAACGTTACTATAAACCTATAAGTAACGGCGACCCCATCGTATCAAAGTGGGTAGATAACAACAAGTGGTTCATCGGTGTGGGACCTGGAGTTGAAATGAAATTGGGGGAACGCTTTCATTTCTCCGTAGAACTGCCCATTACCCTTAACCATAGGGACGATATTGTGATGTACGTGCCAGCGGCTGGGATATACTATTACTTCGACTAAAGCATGGTTTGCATGATAAAAGCCCCGGAGAAAATCCGGGGCTTCACTATATCATTCACCAATCAGTTTTATCAATACACGCTTCTTGCGCATCCCGTCAAACTCACCGTAGAAGATTTGTTCCCATGGCCCCAAATCCAGCTTACCAGCCGTGATGGCAACCACCACTTCTCTCCCCATCACCTGTCGTTTCAGATGCGCATCGGCGTTATCTTCGAAGCCATTGTGATGGTATTGATTGTGTGGTTTCTCGGGGGCTAACTTTTCCAGCCACTTCTCAAAATCCGCATGCAGACCACGCTCATCGTCATTGATAAACACACTGGCAGTGATATGCATGGCGTTTACCAGACATAGTCCTTCTGCGATCCCAGAATCGTGAACAGCACTCTGCACCTGGGTGGTGATATTGAGATAATCACGCCGATGTAGTGTGCAAAACCACAGCTCTTTGCGGAAGTGCTTCATCTAGACCAGGGGCATCGTTTCCAGATAAGTGGCCAATTCACCGGGACTATCAAAAATCATCCTGGCGCCTGCAGCTTTCAAAGCCTCGCGGGAACTGAATCCCCAGGCCGCACCGATGGGTACCATCCCCGCGTTCTTCGCAGTCTGCATATCTACGGGCATGTCTCCCACGATCGCTATCGTATTGGGTTTTGCCTTCATGCGTTCAGCCAGTTGCAGAGCCAAAGTGGGGTCTGGTTTCGTGGGTACGCCGGGTTGCTCACCACTGTATGTTCCAAAAGGATTTTTAGTGTGGCGGATCATTGCACCGCGAAAGTAATGACGGATCATCTTTTTCGTGAAGTAATGAGCTTTGTTTGAGAGTATCGCCACCTTGATTTTTCGCGCCACCGCGAGCTGGATCATGTACAATACACCTGGATACGTCCTGGTATTTAGATACCATTCTATATCGTAATAATCCCAAAACTTGGCCGCGGCTATCGTGATGTTTTCTGGTGAACGCTGATCCTGGGGTAAGGCATTTGTAACCAACTGCGTTTGCCCATGGCCAACAAAGCCCTTGTAGGCATCGATGGGATGCTTTGGATGCCCCATCTCCTCTAGAACCCGGTTCATTGCGCCTGCTATGTCTGTAATGGTATCGAGTAAGGTACCGTCCAAGTCGAATATGACAGCTTTGATCACAGGTTTTGCACTCATTGCACGCTTCCTTTTACAATTGTTCTGTTCATTGATAGAGATGGCATCAACTCATCTGTGTATAGATGGATAGGTGCGGATGGGGATCTCAATCCCTTCTTTGTCAAAACGTTCTTTGACGGCAAGAATCATCTCTGTCTTCATGTTTACAGCGTTGGACGTGGCCGTCCATACGCCAAAATCGATATTGACGGAAGAATCACCAAAGGCAGCAGCCTGTACCAAGGGAGCAGGCTCAGCCAGGGCTTCCGGGAGATTGGCAGCGATATCTCTCAGGATATCCAGCACCCTTCTGATATCTTCCTTATAAGCAACGCCCACAACGATCTGGGCGCGTCGGATGTCGTATTTGGTTACGTTGATCACTTCAGATTTGATCATGTTCTCATTGGGGATTCTCACGAAGCGATTGTCAAAAGTCTTTAGCTTGATGGATAGCAGGTCGATGGATTCCACCACCCCCAAAGTTCCGCCTACTTCCACTACATCGCCGATTTGGAAGGGTTTTTCGGAGATCAGGAAGATCCCGCTGATGATGTTCGAAATACTGGTCTGGGAAGCAAAACCAATTGCCACACCAAAGACACCGGCGGCTCCCAATAATGCAGAGATTTTGAAGCCGAATTCGTTTAGAACCATCACCGCAAGTATCAAGTGCAGCACATAACTCACTGTCCTCACGATCAATACCTCTGCTTGCAGGGACAACCGATCCTTGATCACGCGGCCCAGTATTCTCTTTGCGAAGTTTATCACCGGTAATCCGATGGCAAGCATCAACACTACGCGGATGAACAGGCTTACCCGCTCTGGGGTAACAAAATCCATTACCAGATTCATATTCGTCATTTCAATCATTTTTTCTACCTCTTTCCTAGTTTACCGCACGCGTGTCAGAATTGAGATACCCCAATATCTGTCCACTACTTTTAGTGCTTGTATTACTATTATCCCTCAAACATCTGTCGACATGTATCAACAGACCCGGGGTAATCTGACGTCTTATCCACATTTTTTCCTGATAACTCGGGTCATTTTCCAGGATTGAAAGCGTTGATTGCACGAATGCAAATACAGAGCCACATACCAAAAATGACCATGTTCACACAAATCCCTGATGATAATACGTTACTATTGATAATTACAGGATAACCTAGGATGCAAGAGTAGACAAACAGTAAAATAAACCTAACAAAAGTATTTTGTGCCTTCTATCTGATCACATCATGCTGTTGCCGCGCACAAACCTTAAGTTCTCATGTCATTCGGGATAGCAGGACAATAATAAAGAACCTCCCGCAGGAGGTTCTTATATAGTACTTGAAGAATGTCAGCTTAGTTGAATTGTACCGTGGGAGCTTTTTGCGCTTCAGCTTCCGCCGCGAAGAACTGGAAGCTCTTAGCACCGATCATCCCGGCGATGACGTTATTCGGGAACACCACGATCATCTGATTGTAGAGCTTGGCAGCTTCGTTGTAACGCATTCTTTCTACTCTGATGCGACCTTCGATGCCTTCCAATTGAGACTGGAAAGTAAGGAAGTTCTGATTGGCTTTGAGATCTGGATATTTTTCCACCACTACCATCAGACGGCTGAGAGCACTGGAAAGACCGGCTTGATTGGCCTGGAACTGCTGGAAGGCATTGGGATCGCTAAGCGCTTCCGGAGGAAGATTGACCTGCCCGCCTACGGCAGCACGAGCCTGAGTAACTGCTGTGAGAGTTTCGCGTTCGAAATTGGCAGCACCCTGCACAGTATTGACCAGATTGGGTACCAGGTCAAAACGGGTTTGATATACGTTTTCCACCTGAGCCCAGGCAGTCTCCACGGTCACTTTTTCCTTTTGTATGGCATTGTATCTGCCGATGAACCAACCGGCAACCACAAATATTAGCAAGAGGATTATGAGTAAAGCGATAAGTCCCTTTTTCATCGTTACACTTCCTTTGGATGTTTTGTGCGCAATCTGGAGGTGCAGGCTATTCTTGTCCAGAATTATTTTGGTGGATGCACCTTAAGTGATGGACTCATAAGGAGATATTTGGCATCAGGCCGAGCAGGAGTAATACGATGATGCCATGGCAAAGGCGCCTCGCTATCCACGAAGAGGGTATCGCTAAAGTCATGAGGGATTCTAAGGTCAAGCTCCCCGTCCAGTAGGTTGAGCCGTAGGCTCTTGCAATGCAGGGTATCAACCATCACTGTAACCATCGCATTAAACTCTGTAAAGAATCCCTTTTTCTTTTGGACAAAGGATAATGTATCGCCCTTCAGATAGCGGGTAAAGCGGGCCTTGGAAGAGGGAAAACCGAAGCCGCTCACCACATTATGTACAGCTAGGGAATCGCCGAAACTCAATTCCACATTGGCCAGAGATACATCGATCTGGAGATGATAATCACCTTTGGCTGTGGACTCCAGATTTTGAAGTGTATGATAAGGACTTGCCAGCAATACTGCGAGGATGATCAAGAGACCCAATAGGATAAAGAGACCTTTCTGCCAGCCTTTCAGAACCATTGCTCCCCCTCTGCGCTCGGATAATGGTCGAGTATCCAGGCTCAGTGCCCTCCATAGTACAAAGGACACCAGATAAATCAATCCACCAGCCCAGATCACATCACTAAGGAAGTGGCCACCCTGAGCCATGCGTGCAAATCCGATCGCGCCACCAAACAGAGTGGCAAAGACAGTAAGTGCGAAGAACCGGAGGCGACTCTTTCGTCCTGCCACAAAAGCCAGCGCATAGAAGTAGAAGCCCATGGTGGCGTGCCCGCAGGGAAAGGATTTGCCAGGAGAAGAATTGTCGTACTGGAGGGGACTCTCGTAAGCGTATTTGCCACCAAACTCGGTTATATCTCGGGGCCGGGGACGTCCCCAATTGTCTTTTAGGATGCTGTTTACCAGCAGCCCGGGACCAAGGATAAGTACGATGATGGGGTAAAGCCACAGCTTGCGATACGTCACCGCAGTCCCAGTAAAGTATATTCTGGCCAGCGAGTATAGGCAGTAGAGCACTGTGAGCAGAGCGGGGATATTACCATAATGATATAGTGCTCTCAGTGCAGAGTGTTCACCCAGGGACCAGGCATCGCGGTATAGATAAGTCTGTAGCACAAGATCCCATTCGAACTTTCGAAAGAGGATACTCGTGAGGGCAAGGATGAATACGGGGATCAGCAAATGCCCGCAGAATAGAAAATGACGCCTCCGGGGAGGCGCCATTTCTGCTTTATTTTGAATCATTTAGTCCTGTTTTGGTTCTTCTTCAGGAACTTCATCCACGATCTCTTCGACCACGGGAGTTTCATTCACTTCTGGG
>JAGOKK010000106.1 GCA_017994635.1 Candidatus Cloacimonadota bacterium
GCTTTTATCTCTACTTGGTTCTTACCAGGCGAAAACCCACAAATTGATATTGGCGATTGGGATCGCCCTTTTCGCGCTGGAGGAGGTTCAGGGCGCGTCCTTCGCCATTTACCACGCTACCGCCGCGGATGGTCTTCTGGGTTCCCGTAGCAGGGCCGGTGGGGTTGATGAAGGTGGGCAGGGCGCGCAGGTAATTTGCATCGTACCAATCCCACACCCATTCGGAGACGTTGCCGCTCATATCATAAAGTCCCCATTTATTGGCCTTTTTACCACCCGGGGCGCGGAGTTTTCCGGCTGAGTTTTCCCGATACCAGGCCACATCGGCAGGATTCTCTGATCCGCTGTAATTGAAGATATCTCCGGCTTTGGCAGCCATTTCCCACTCAGCTTCCGAGGGCAGACGGTAACCATTGGCATTCCAATCCACCGTAACCACACGGGATGCGCCCACACCACGGATCTTGTAAGCCGGACTGAGGTTTTCAGCTTCGCTTCGTCCATTGCAATAGATCGCTATATCGAACCAACTGACGTTATCAACTGGCAGATTGTCGCCCACTGTGCTTACGGCAGCGGGTTTCATAAAGCGATTCCATTCAGCCTGAGTGACTTCATATCTACTGATGTAATAGCCGGATAATGACACGCTATTGGCGAGGTTTTCACCCAGACGTCCAAGGGCCAGGATTCCGGGCTCGATATATACGAAGTTTCTACCCGGCTTGGGAGCTTGAACCACAGGGCTTTGCGGAGTTTGAATACTTTGTGCGGGAGTGTTTATCCTCCTCGGATCGATTCTCGCAGTGCCGTCATTGTTTTTCAATTCGCCATAGGTGGTTTGCTGCGGCGAGCCCGGACGATTGATGTTGTTGTCCACAGTCACAATCACACTGTCCTCATCGGCTTCGCCGAAGACAAATCCGGTGTATTGAAGCTTGTCACCCTTGGCTCCGAAGATCACGGTATAAATATTGGTGGTAAACAGCATCGCCAGCAGCACGATCACCACTGCCACGATGATCCAGAAGCCAAGCTCTATCCGCACCTTGGGAACCATGTCGCTGTCCACGGGACTTGTTTCCTCGATGAGTCCCTGTTCCTGTGTGGTGCAAAGTTCAGCACCCGCCAGAGCCGGCAGACCCAAGAAGGTGTCGTGCATAGCCTGCAGATTGCCCACGCGCTGGTTGATGTTGCGATGCAGGCATTCCGCCAGCACCTTGTTGAGGTCCATGCTGACCCCGTTTACGGAGATGAACTTGTTTTCCCGCAGGCGTGATTCACTATATATAGTGTTGTACAGCGTGGCTTTGGATAGCATTTGCGCGGCGATCATCGCCAGCTTGAACACGTCATCCCGCTCGTCGCTTTCTTCATAACTGATGGCACTGGAGAGGATTACCGGTTCATTTCTATCATCCAGCATGATGCCATTCAGGGTAAGATCGGCAATGGTCAGATCATGCTTGTGGATCTGCCGGGCAGCTTGGATCAGTGTGGGCATGATGCGCCGCACCAGATCTTCGTTTAGGCGCTCCGGATTGTACTTTTTGATCTCTGCCAGCGAAACGCCGTGCACGTATTCTGCCGCCATGTAGGCTGGCGAATGAGTCTGATTTACTTCCGTGACCTTGGCGATGTGGGCGTCGGTAATTTTATCCAGCCGCGAAAGGCGCATCTGCAGCCCAAAGAGGCTGTGCATATTACTGAAGCTGGATTTGAAGAAGATCTTGAGGATGTATTCCTTTCCGGCTTTTTCGGCGATGTACTTGATCCCTTCCTTGTCCTTGTTCATCATGCGCAGGATCTTGTAACCACAAAACTCCTCACCGGGATCCAGCAAAGTGAAATTGGCATTCACTTTGTCCTGATACTCGCTGAGACTGGGGGCAGGCTTCGGGCTTTCTACCTTGGGCTCAGCCTTATCTTCCGGCATCTGGCGCTCGCCGCAGGCGGGACAGAACTTCGCCTTTTCCGGGATGGCCTTGCCGCAGTTTAAGCAATACTTTGTGATGAGATCCTCCTGCAGAATGAGCGAAGGCGTCAGGCCCCGCTTTTTTGCACCTTGATAAGAATTTCTTTCCCGTTCAGATCCACGCTTTGCATATCCGCATCCTGAGTGAAAGAGATGGCGTCGCACAGGGTTTCGCCCAAAATGTAATCACGATACTCATTCACAGCGGCCAGTACTTCCACATCGCTTTGGAGGAATACTTCCACGCGGTCCATGATCTGGAAACCCTGTTCCTTACGGGAATATTGTATCTTGTTGATCAACTCGCGGGCATAGCCCTCGCGGATCAGTTCATCTGTCAGGGTGGTATCCAGCGCCACAAAGATATCCTTTGTTGAGGCAAAGACATAGCCCTCGCGGGGCAGAATGCCCACCTGAAGATCTTCGGGCAGTAGTTCGACCGGTTGACCATCCAGATCAAAGGTGTAGGAACCCTTGTCCGCAAAGGCTTTCAGCGCCTCAGCGCCGTTCACTTTCTGTAGCGCGGCGGCTATTGCCTTCATGCGGGCGCCAAACTTCGGACCCATCACCTTGAATTGAGGCTTCAGCTCATACTGTACAAAGTCACTATCCTCTTGCACATAGAGTATTTCATGGATATTCACTTCTTCTTTGACCAGTTCCGCCATGCTGTCCAGCGCGGAGCGCAAATTGGCCGGCACGTAGATCTTGCCCAGAGGTTGGCGGATCTTGATCTGACATTCGCCGCGGGCGGTTCGGCCCAGAGAAACCACGTCGATCACACTCTGCATGCGCTCTTCCAGGGCTTTGTCGATATAGCCGGCGTCGGAGACGGGATAGTCGGTCAGATGAACGCTCTCGGCACCGCTTAGGCTTTGATACAGTTCCTCTGCCAGGTGGGGCACGAAGGGAGCGATCAATTTACAGATCTCGCCAAGGACATAGTGCAGAGTGCGATATGCCTCGATCTTGTCTTCTGTCAGCTCAAAGCTCCAGAATCTGCGACGCGATCGGCGCACATACCAATTTGAAAGCTCATCGATCACAAAGTCCTGAATGGCGCGTACGCTGCGGGTAAACTCATATACTTCAGTGTATTCGCGCACATTGGCGGTCAGGGTGTGCAGACGCGAGATGATCCAGCGATCGATCTCCGCACTGTGCTGATGGTCTTGCGGGTAGCTGGCCGCGTCGAAGCCGTCGATATTGGCATAGGTAGCGTAGAATGAATAGACGTTTTTGAGCGTACCGATGAACTTGCTAAGGATCTCGCGAACGCCGTCCACATCAAACCGGGTGGGCACCCAGGGTGGGCTGACTTCCAAGAGATACCAGCGGATGGCGTCAGCCCCAAAATCGTGCATGAGCTGGATGGGATCTACACTGTTGCCCTTGCTCTTGCTCATCTTCTGGCCGTTTTTGTCCAAAATCATATCGTTCACCAGGCAGCTATTGTAGCTCGAAACCCCCTTCAGCAGGGTAGATATCGTGAGCATGCTGTAAAACCAGCCGCGGGTCTGGTCGATGCCTTCGGAGATGAAATCGGCAGGGAACAATTCGCTTTCAAAGCGATCGGCATTTTCAAAGGGATAATGCCACTGCGCAAACGGCATGGAACCGCTGTCAAACCAGCAGTCAATCACTTCCGGAGTGCGGTGCATGGCCTGACCGCATTTGTCGCAAGTAAGTACCACATCATCGATGTAAGGACGGTGCAGCTCAAAATCTGGTGAAACCGCCTCTCCATTGGACTTTTTACCGCGCTTGCTCAGTTCCTCGCGGGAGCCGATGCTGCTCTTGTGACCGCAATCCTCGCAGACCCAGATATTCAGGGGAGTACCCCAGAAACGGTCACGCGAGAGCGCCCAGTCCACGTTGTTTTCCAGCCATTCACCAAAGCGCTTTTCGCCCACAAAGGAGGGGTACCACTTTATTTTGGCATTATTGGCGATCAATTGGTCGCGGAACTGCGTGGTCCGGATGTACCAGCTTTCACGGGCATAATAGATCAAAGGACTGCTACAGCGCCAGCAATGGGGATAATTGTGCTTGATCTGCTCGCGTCGGTAAAGGGCGCCGATCTCCTTTAGATGACGGATGATGTCCTTATCGGCGGTCTTGACAAATACGCCGGCCCAGGGGCTTACCTCAGAATTGAACTTCCCTTCGCCATTCACGGGATTCACAAAGGGTAGATCGTACTTCAGCCCCAGAGAATAGTCATCCGCGCCAAATGCGGGCGCGGTATGCACGATCCCGGTGCCGTCGCTCATCGTTACATAATCCGCCAAACCGATGAACCAGGCGGGTTTATCCACTTCCACAAAACGGAATAGCGCTTCGTACTGTTTATGCTCCAGGGCAGAGCCGGGGAACTCATCAAGGATCTCATATTCGCCGTCCAGCACGCTCAGCCGGGCTTTTGCCAGGATTAGCTGCTGATCGTGATGCATCACTTTTACATAGCTTTCCTTGGGATGCACTGCCAGCGCCACGTTCGAAATCAGGGTCCAGGGTGTGGTGGTCCAGGCCAGGTAAAAGGTATTTCCTTCACCTATGGCCTTGAACTTCACGTACACGGAAGGATCTTCCACATCGCGATAACCCTGCGCTACTTCATGCGAAGATAGCGGAGTCCCGCAAGACGGGCAGTAAGGCACGATCTTGTGCGCTTTGTAGATCAGATCGCGCTGGAAGAAATTGTTCAGAATCCACCAGACGGATTCGATGTAGTTATTATCCAGGGTGATGTAAGGATTATCCAGATCGATCCAATACGCCATCAATTGGGTCATCTCGCGCCAGAGCTTTTCGTAGGAAAACACGGAGTCACGGCAACGGGCGCAAAACTCTTCCACGCCGTATTCTTCAATGCCGCGTTTATCTTCCAGGCCCAGGATTTTCTCCACTTCGATCTCCACCGGCAGGCCGTGAGTATCCCATCCGGCCTTGCGTTTCACCTGATAGCCGTTCATGGTTTTGTAACGGCAGACCACGTCCTTCAGGGTACGTGCCATCACGTGGTGGATGCCGGGTCTTCCGTTTGCCGTGGGCGGGCCTTCATAAAAAGTAAATCGCGGATTTCCCTCGCGGAAGTCTATGCTCTTCTGGGCGATGTCTTTGGCTTCCCAATATTGACGTACCCGGGCCTCTAAATCCCGGGGATTTTCTTTTAGATCGATGTTTTTGTACATAGCTTAGATTTTCTTGGCTCTTCCTGTGCGTTTAGGCCCCGGCACATAGGCTGTTTTGCCTACGGGATGGGCTTTTTTGTGGTCGTGAAGCATCTGAGCGGGATTTGCTTCAGGCTCATCAATCACTTCCTGATGTTCTTCAAAGAGTTCGCTGAAGTGTTCTTTCAATTCTTCGTGCTGGGTAACGTAAGCCTTCCAATCGTCCATGGCTTTTTCCATGTCCACGCAGCGGCCGCAGAGCACCAACAGGTTTTGCTCGGATACGCCAATCCAGCCGCGATCGTAACAATCGTCGCAGCGCTTTTTCTTGCGGTTGGCGGCTGCGATCTTTTTGGCTTCGTCCAAATGCTTCTCATCTAATGTAAACATACACTTCTCCTTAGGTCAAACCATGCCTGACCAGGCGTTGGGCACCCAAAATGAGGCCACAATTCTCTCAGTTTGTGCCATGGTTTTTAGACGGCACTATTCTGCAAAGCTTTTTTTTCGCCCCTGGCTCCGGGCTCAGCTTTTCTTGCGTCCGCGGGTTTTGGGTTTTTCTTCTACTACTTCCTCCATCACCTCTTCTTCCGCCGGTTCCGGGGTTTCAAAGCTGATGGGGCTGCTGATCACCGATTTCTTCAGCTCCACCTTTACGATGGGCTCCAACCGGTGAGTAACCACAAAGAGATTCTTGTGGCGGGATAGAGCGAGCTTTTCTTCCGCGCTCATCGCGTCGATCTCTTTGATATTCACAATGCGGTCGATCTTGCCGCTTTCCATGTCCACGATCTGTACAAAGCTTTGTTTCTCTGCCATGAAGTGAACCTCCAGTATGTATTTATCCGGGAATTTGTTTACTATGTCGGTCACAAAATCGTAATACTGCTGATGAAACTCGCGGTGCCATGCCCTGAACGCCTTGCATTTCAATACGCGCGGACACACTGCACATAGCTCCGGGGCTATCTGTCTGTGCCGCTTTATTTCGCAGTGGTAAATACGTGACTTCTTCACAAGGAGCATTGTGAACCGCAGCCAAAACTTGTCAAGGCTTTTTGGGATGGGAGTTTAAGCCTCGAATCCGG
>JAGOKK010000017.1 GCA_017994635.1 Candidatus Cloacimonadota bacterium
ATAGTGCAGATCAAGCTCCTTTGAGCCAAGCTCTACCAGGTTTTCCCTTGGGTGCATCCCGCTCATAAACATGATGTCCTGTGCGCAGGAATTGCCCAGACAGGGGATTATCTGCTCCTGCGTCAGGAGGCTTTTCACGCTCCGTTTACCATTTGAGCACCATGAAGCGGACTGTGCACCGTCCGCAATACGGTGCATCGGAACTTATGCCTTGATTATCGGGATGCAGATTTCAAAGACGGAGTCTGCGCCTTCAGGATTGAACCGTTCGTCGTAGATCTCCAGCGAATCTGCCTCCGCCATTTGATAGCCGTTTTCCGCAAGCCAGACGCCAAAGATATACTCGTAGGTCTGATGCATCTTTTCCATGCTGCCGTGATGCTCAAACACTGCGTATTCGGCCGCTGCCACTTTGTGTGCGAGCATTCCCTCTGGCACAGGGGCATCCTCGGACGTCTTCATCCCCGCAATGAAGGTGTACTCTTCGGCGGAAGGGTCGGACTTGTCGAATACGCAGACCTGATAGGCCTTGGTGGGATCAATCACGTCTTTGATCTCGCCGTGACGCTGGGTAAAATCTGCCCAGAGTTTGTGCAATGTGCCGCTGGGAGAGGATTGGGTTTGGACGCCAACCACGCGGAAGGCATCCATTTTTTCGAGTTTTGGGGATAGCATCTTTTCTCCTTTTCTTAGATGTTGATAGCTTCTGTCCAGGCTAATCGCCGGGAACAGGCTTACTTGATGCAGCAGCTTCCGAAATCTTCCCGGGCTGATTCCGCAGATGCCGCTAAATGAACGAGTAAACGCTTCCTGGGATTCAAATTGATAATCAATGGCAATCTGGCGGATGCTCTTCGAGCTATACACTAACTCATGCGAAGCCTCACAGATCCTGCGCCGACGCAGATAGTCATTTACGCAATATCCGGTCAGAATCCTGAATGAACGATGGAAATACCACTGGGATAGATTTGCCGCATCGGCGATATCTTCCAGACTGATCCTGCGCTTCAGGTTGCTCTCCATGAATTGCAGAGCTCGTTCAATGCACTTGATTTTACTCATCACTGATCTCGCTTTTTGGTTTTGATACATCTTGCTCTACGTGAAGCAGAAGAAGTTGTCAAGCTGGAAATGCTAATATTGATTTTTCCCTGAAGCCCAGCTCTGGATCTCATGATTTTCAAGAAGCTCGCTATTTGCTGTCTCAGCTGTTGTGATGCAATGTACAGTACTAAGTGAGATTTGATACTGATTTGTAAACAGGGGGAGCATTGGCAGATAGTCCTTGACAGAAATCCTCATCTCGCGAGTGTCGTGCAAATGATTCTCAATAAGGTTATATCATGACGGATTATCTAACTAAGTTTCAAGGCTTTCTGGAGACGCGCGGGCTCAAGCTAACCCGCGGCAGGAAGCTGATTCTCGAGGCTGCTTTCAAGCTACACGAACATTTTGACGCCGAAAAGCTGCATGACATCATCAAGAATATGGATGTTTCCCTGGCCACAGTGTATCGCACGCTCCCACTGCTTGTGGACGCGGGATTGATCCAGCTTGCCGTGCGTAGCGAGGGAAGAGATCGTTTTGAACACATCCTGGGCCATCCCCGGCATGTGCATTGGATCTGCGAAAGCTGCAAAGCAGTTTACGAAACTGATCTTGACTTGCTGACTCCACAATTGGAACTGGCTGCTACAGCCCAGAAGTTCAATATCAACACTATAAGCATAAGCATCAGTGGGGTATGCTGGAAATGCAGGGGGAACGAGAATGACTCTCAATAAGAAACAGGTTATTGCCCTCGCTGGGAATCCAAATGTTGGTAAAACCACGCTGTTCAATGCCTTGACCGGATCACGGCAGACCGTAGGTAACTGGCCTGGAGTGACCGTCGAGCATAAAAGCGGCAGCTTCACCTACAAGGGCACCAAGTACGAAGTGATTGATTTACCAGGCATTTACAGTCTGAGCGGCGGAACTCCCGACGAACTGGTGGCCCGCAACTACATTCTAAACGAGAAACCTGATCTCATCATCAACATCGTGGATGCCTCAAACCTGGAGCGCAACCTCTATCTCACCGTGCAATTGATGGAATTGGGCGCGCCAATACTGATGTGCCTGTCCATGGTGGACATCGCAGAACGCAACGGGCTAAAGATAGATGTCTCCCATCTTAGCAGTCATCTTGGTTTTGAAGTAACACCGGTAGTGTTAAACAAGCGCTACGATCCCGAAGCCTTGATGCAGCGGATAGACCTAAACTTGAGCTCATCGCCGATCCCCGCACAAATCCGTTACGATGAAGTGGTGGAGGAGCATCTGGACAACATCTGGAAAGGGGTGTTGAGCAAGAGCAAGCTGGACAGCTTCGACAAAAAGAAACCCCTTGCCACCGATATTTACTGGCAGGTGCAAAAGACCCGCTGGCAAGCTCTGAAGGTCATAGAAGGCGATCCCGAGTACCTGATGCAGCTATCCAATGATGAATTGGAAGCTGTGCAAAGGGAAATCCGCGCCATCGAGAAGCATAGGGGACAGGTGGCGATAAACGTGATCGCCGATGATCGTTACGGATTTATCCGCGGCTTGGTGAAGGATGTGGTGCGCCGGCGCAGACCGGGCAACTGGACTTTCTCGGATACGGTGGATAGGGTATTGCTGTCAGGTTTTTTGGGATTACCGATCTTTTTCATCGTAATGTATTTGGTCTTTCTGATTGCGGTGAAGGCGAGCGAACCGGTGATCGGGATCATCGAAGTTGGTCTGGGCTGGCTTTTTTTGGAACAGCTTCCCAATCTACTGGCTCAGCTGAATGTTCCGGCCTGGATCTCTTACTTTCTCAGCGAAGCCATCGGTGGGGGTATTGTGACCATCGGTAGTTTCATACCGCCCATCTTCTTCATTTACATCAGTTTATCCATCCTCGAAGATAGCGGATACATGGCGCGGGCTGCTTTCATTGCCGACAAGTTCATGCGCAGGATCGGCTTGCCCGGCAAGGCCTTTATCCCGCTTCTGGTCGGTTTTGGCTGCACCGTTCCCGCCATTATGGCCACCCGTACTCTGGAAAGCCCCCGAGACCGTGTCTTTGCGTCACTACTCACTCCCTTTATGAGCTGCGGGGCAAAACTGCCGGTTTACACCTTTCTGGCCATGATCTTTTTCCCGCAGCGGGCGAGCATAGTGATATTCGGGCTCTATTTCTTTGGTGTCATAATGGCGATGCTAACCGGTCTGTTGCTGAAAAAGACGATATTCAAGAGTGAACCTGGCAATTTCGTGATGGAGCTTCCGTCCTATCATGTGCCCACGTTCAACGGCATCATGCTTCACACCTGGTTTCGCTTAAAGGATTTCATCCTGCGAGCGGGGAAGACTATTCTCACCGTGATAGTGGCTATCACCATCCTGCAAGCCATCACAGTTCCCAATATCTTCAGCCCTCAACGGGAGAAAGTTAGCGTGCTGGAAGTGGCGGGACACGCCATCACTCCTGCGTTGGAACCTATCGGGATCAATGCGGACAATTGGGCGGCATCGGTGGCTTTGATCACTGGGCTCTTTGCCAAAGAAGCCATTGTGGGAACCATGCAAAGCCTGTATTCCGGGACCGATCTGAGCATGGAGATGGTCGAAGAGGACAAGGCGCCAAACAGCCTTTCTGACAATCTCAAAACCCGTTTTGGGAGCTGGGCGGCAGCCCTGGCATATTTGCTGTTTGTGGTGCTGTATTCACCCTGCGCCGCAGCATTGGCCATGCTATTCAAGGAGCACGGCAGCAAATGGACCATCTTTAGCTTTTTATATCTGAATCTACTGGCCTGGATCATCGCAATGCTCTTTTTCCAGATCGCCCATTTCAACAGCGGATCGCTATACTGGATTGTCCTGGGGCTGGGCATCCTCGCTTTGATATACTTCAATCTTAGAAATATAGGAAATCGCCATGAACGCACAGCGTAGAATGAGACAATGGGGAAGGAGGTTCTTCTCCAGTAGAAGACGGTGTCATTGCCATCGGGGAGACTGTTTGACCCTGACTGACATGACCGAAGGGATGAGAGGAACGGTCAATTGCAACAACGACTTACGCACAATTGAGCGCGGGATATATGTGGGGGCGAAGGTATCCATCTTTCGCAATGAAAGCACCGAACCCAATATCATCGTTGCGGTTGGCGATGCCAGATATGTGCTGGATCGCAGGATCGCGGAACTGATCAGAGTAAGAATCGATTAGCTAAGCTCCCCTGCAGCTCGAAATCGCAGACCATATCGGGACATGTCTGGATCTGCATTTTCAAGTGTTTCCCACACCAGAGATACTACGCCTGATCCGTAAGGTTATCATAGTACCGGATACGGAGATACGAGCTATTCCAGGCTAGCGAAACTCCATCTTGCATGCACTCAGGGGGGCGGGAAGATTGGTAAATAGCGTTACCTGTGTAATAAAGGAAATGCCCGTTCCCAACTGGTAGAAACGGGCATAGCGTATGAGGTGTCTGTATAGCTCAATCGATGGTGATTTCCTGCTTTGGAGTAGCTTCCCTTTTGGGAACGCTAAGGTAGAGAACTCCATCTTCCATCTTGGCGGAAATCTTGTTTATATCCGCGTTTTCCGGTAGCATCAAATTGCGACGGTAGCTTCCGCTGTATCGTTCGCAACGATAGACGGTGCCCTTCTTTTCTTCCTTTTGCTCACCACACACGGCCTCGATCATCAACTGATTGTCGTGCACGGAAATCTTCACGTTCTCTTTCTTAAATCCGGGCAAGTTTGCCTGAATGCTGAACTCGTTATCGTGTTCGGTAATATCCATTGCCATTGCCCGGAAGTTATCCTCAGCACTCTCTTCTTCAAAGCTGTTTTTGAAGAATTCGTCGAACAAGCTGAGCATATTGCTCATGGGTCTGATGTCGTTCATTCTACGATACGGTACGAGTTTCATGGTAACCTCCATATTTATGAATTCTGGTGATAGTATAAGCGAGATCATAGCCAAGGCAAACAAAAAATTAGCAGTCATGTTTAATGACTGCTAATAAGGCCGGCGGGGAAGGCGGTTCTACTTGCTTAACAGCATCTTACGTGTAAAACTGAAATCCTCGCCGTCTAATCGATAGAGATAGATCCCACTACTTACGGATTCTCCGCGTTCATTCTTACCATCCCAATTCAAGCTCTGATGATGTCCTTTTGCAGTTCCGTTCAGAAGCGTGCGAACCAATTGACCTTTGGTGTTGTAAATCCTTAGTTTCACTCTCTGACCGGCATCTTTTATCGTGAAGCTGATTTGCGTATTGGGATTGAACGGATTGGGATAGTTTTGCGCCAGATAATTGCCAACCGGCGTAAGCAGTTCATCCTCGTTGTTCACCCAGTCACCGGTACTGAAGCGGCGGGATCCGGAGTAATTACTCACACTGTAGCTATTTACAGCAGCCACTCTCCAATAGAATATGGTACCACCATCCAAAAGGGGGCAGATAAAAGAAGTCTCATTGATATCATATTGATCCACCACCGGATTGTTAAAATAGGGATTAGTGGCGATCTGTACATGGTAGCTTTCTGCCAGGTTACTGGCTTCCCAGATCAGGGCTACATTGCGGGGTTGGTTTGATGCGAAGTTTGCCGGCGCCACCAATTGCGGTGTGGCGGGGCTCTCACTCAGGGCTCCGGTGCTAAATTGCATAATATCACTAAAGATACTGGATCCGATCTCGCCGATGCTGGCCACTCTCCAGAAATAGGTACTGAATGGTGTAAGGCCGCTAGCTTGATATTGGTTTTGGGGATGATCCACCAGGGAAAGAATGGTTGGTTCAAAATCCGCATTATGCGAGATCTGCAAATAGTATCCGGTGGCTCCAACCACGCTTTGCCATTGCAACAAGGGATTGGTGGGCACACCATCTTCCATATTGGCGGGATAGATCACAGAGGGTACTTCCAGGCTGCTGACGATGCTAAAGGGCTCGTAGTTCGTGTCCCAATGACCGTTACTATTCAAGGTCACGCGGATGTAGCAATCGTCAGAATCCACGTATGGTACACCCATCCAGGTATAAGTTCCGGAGTTTTGTGCTCCATCCACGATCTGAATCCAATTGGTTCCTCCATCGGTACTATATTCGATTTTCACGGTACCGGTGGCGTTTTTCTTCAGCCAGGTGATTTGCTTGTTTGAAGCAGAGAACCAGGTTTCATTTCCCCGGGGTTGAGTTACCTGCAGGTCGGCAATGCGTACGTCAAAGCTGATCGTATCACCGGCAAAGCCCACGTTATACAGATTCAATCCCCCGGGATTGTTATCACTCAGGAACCCGCTTGGCACGGTGGTTTCACAGATGCGGGTACGTCCGGACTGCTGGGAAAATGCTGCCATGGACAGACTTCCGTTGGTGGTGGTGTTATTCGCTCCAGGACGGTAGATATACAGTTCATCAGGCGGGCCTGAGGCGTTTCCTTCCTCGCGGGTATCGAGACGATAGACCAGCAGCCCCTGCCCCGGGAGGGTGTCGTCGTAGATCCCGTGAGGTTTGCGATACTCCACCACGTAGGATTGGTAGGCATTCCAGGATGGGATCCGATAGATGTTATTTGTGGCCGATGAAGCTACGGGGGATAGGGTATAAGTTCCCGATTCGGTGATCAAGGGAGCGTCCGGCAGCCACTGTCCGTAGCGGGTTTTCATCCACGCGCTCATGTGCTGCGGTGGATTACTATTGCTGGCCATCAGGTCCCATCCGCCGATCGGAGTGATGGTGTTATCATCATATCGGTAGAGGTCGGGAGCGCCAAGAGAGTGGAACATCTCGTGTGAGAGTACGCTTGCGCCGCTGGAATCCAGGGAATTCTCCAGCTGGAAATTGAAATCCCACACCTGAGCGCCATGGATGTAAGCCTCTACGCCGTATAGAGTCCAACGATGAGGCCAGAGCAATTCCGCCCAACCATCGGGAGAACCCTGGATGATGAAACAAATGTTATCCACATAACCGTCGTCATCACCGTCGATATCGAGATCCATGGGGATCTGATCCTCCACAAATTCTGAGGCATTGGCCAGCAGCGTGTGTTCGCGGTCTGTTCGCTCCCAATAGTCATTTTCGTCGTATCCGATGGGATTGGCAGTAGTCTGTTTGCGGTAATAATTCCTGGGATGTGAATCTATGTAACTCACGATGATATCGCCATTGGGCAGCGGATAAAAGGAAGAATCGACTAAAAGCTGATCGTAGGATGCTGCGGCAAAGAAATTCTTCATCGAATTGGCATTGGTGCTGGAGTTGTTGAACATGGTATCATAAAAGCTGAGTGGCCTGTCAAAATCAGGATCGTCAGAAAAACGAATGAAGATTACCAGATTGTTAAACTGCCCGGTGTGCGGAGATCTGCCGTTGTCGTAATCCCGCATGGAGGCATAGCGTTCGTACTTGGCGGCGATCCTGGCTCTCGAGAGATTTATCCCCGGTCGCAGTCCGCGCTGAGCGGGGAGGTCTCTGCCCACGATCAATTCGCCGGGTTTTACTCCTTCGCCATCCTGCAGGGCATACACGTACCAGCCCTGATCGTTTTGAACGATCGAATAGTTATCCTTGTCGTGCAGCCAGTTGTGAAACTCATCACCACTGGCATAGATCTCGATCATTGTGCCATCCGGCTGCTCGAAAGTAAGCGGCAGATAGCTGTGAGGAGCCGCAAAAAGCACTCCTATCATCAGCACTAACAGCAATATGCTACGTCTCATGTATCCTCTTTACTCTGCCCTTGATTCGGGCAATTTACTGCATTTCTTTTCACAATCACACTGGAAACTCTGCTTGAGAGGACTGATCTTTAGCCTGGGGGTAAAAAAGAACAGCTCCGTGGATAGAGAAAATCCCTGATAATCTTCCAGCAAGCCTTTCCTCACGTAGATAGTAATCTCGCCCACACCAAGAGGGACATCACCCTCATCCTCGGTATCGAAAATCAGGCGAAACACCGCTCCGCTGCATGATTTCTGGGCCAGAACGATCTTGGGCACACGAGCTTTCCCGCGAAAGTACTTTACCTTCCGGCTCAGGTAACTCAGTGTCTGTGTATCGGCTTGGATAAATCCCTGTATAGATTTCATAATCATTCTACGGGTTTCATACTCAATTTATGTTCCATTTCTAGGTATATTTTTCGCATTATTGGAATCTTTTGGTTTTGGGGCTGTTGCTTACTAGCCACATGAAGGCCACTCATGGGTCTCCTGAACCCCACCTGAACTGTATTCATGTGGAGTTCAGGAGGCTTTTGAGTGGAGTTCAAGCCACCAGGGGGATAGATGTGAGCTCAGTTGCTTCGGGATATCGTGTCATAGTGAGTTGCATCCGCTCAATCTACGTTACCCTTGCGGCCTCGTTCGGCGTGTCCACTTACGGTCGAAATCAGCGTGATCCACGCGCAGAAATCCTATACTGTGCTGGTAAGCTTAGGAGGATGCCAACAAATCTGGCCATGCCAAATAATGCTTTACAAGATTTGGCTTCTTTACAGACTTGCTTTTACAGGGGTGGAAAGTCTTTTTTAGCATAGAGACCGCGAACAAGCACACTGAAAGCAGAACCTGAAGCCACTCTGGTTAAATGATTAATAAATAAGCATATAAAGGAAGAAGCATGGACAAGAAGTGGTTAGTCCCACCAGGTCTGGATGCGCAGGAGTATGAAGCTATTGAGCGCCTTGCAATAGAGGTCAAGGCACCGCGTCTGATCGCGGAGTTGTTGAGCAGGCGAGGGCTCAGGAATGAAGCTGAGATCAGAGACTTTTTCAAGCCTGATCTGTCGCATCTGCACGATCCTTATCTCTTTGAGGATATGGACATAGCGGTCACTCGCATCCTGAAGGCATTGGAAGATAAAGAGATGATCACCATTTACGGAGATTATGACGTGGATGGCACCACAGCCACGGCCTTGCTATATCTGGGATTGAAACGCATTGGAGCCAGGATAGATTTTTACATACCGCATCGGATGATCGACGGTTATGGCTTGTCCCTGGGGTCGCTGGATCAGCTCCGTGAAAACGGCAGCAGCCTGATCATCAGTGTTGATTGTGGAGTGAACGCCCTGGAAGAGATCAATGCGATCAAAGACCTGGGCATGGAGATCATTATCACTGATCATCACAATCCCAAGGACGAACTACCCCCCGCTCTGGCTATTATCAACCCCAAATTGCCCGATTGCCAGTATCCATTTGAGCATCTCGCCGGCGTGGGAGTGGCCTATAAATTGCTGATGGCGATTTATCAGCGTCTGGGCATCGATACCTGTGAAAACGTGCTCAAATACATGGATTTAGTGGCAGTTGGCACCATTGCAGACATCGTTCCCCTAGTGGGGGAAAACCGGATCTTTGCCTCGATTGGCCTGCAGCATCTGATCGAAAAAAAGAACCTGGGTCTGAACGCCTTAATTCAGATAAGCGGATTGAATCACAAGACTTTAGATACCACGGACATCGTGTTTGGCATCGCGCCCCGGATCAATGCCGCAGGTAGAATGGGCAGTGCTGCGATGGCGGTGGAATTGCTCATATCCACGGACGAAAGCAATAGCAGCGAGCTGGCGGAGATGATCGAACGGGATAACTCTCTGCGGCAGCAGGAAGATCAGAAGACCTTTTATGAGGCCTGCGAGATCATCGAGAAGAAGTATAAAAATCTGGCGCAAACGCCGTGCATGGTAGTCTCTTCGGACGATTGGCATCAAGGCGTGATCGGGATCGTGGCCTCCAAGCTGGTGGAAAAATACTACCGGCCGGTGATCATGATTTCCTTCAAAGATGGCTTTGGCAGCGGCTCCGGGCGCTCCGTGGCGGATTTCAATCTCTTTGCCGCGCTGCAACATACAGAGCACAATCTGCACAGCTTTGGTGGGCATAAATACGCTGTGGGTCTCACCATCTACCAGGAGTATATTGACCGCTTTGAGAATGAACTGGCGCGCTACGTGGCCGATCATCTGCAGATGGAGCAAATCCAACCTCCCCTGGTGATCGACCATCAGATCGAGCTCTACGACATCAATGGCTATCTGTTGGATGCGATCGAGCGCTTTGCTCCCTTTGGCCCGGAAAACTTGCGGCCGACCTTTATGAGCCGCGATGTATCGGTAGCCAATTATCCCTATAATGTCGGGCGTAATCACCTGAAATTGAAAGTGGTAAAGGATGGGATATCTCTGGATCTGATCGGCTACAATCTGGGTGATTACCTGCCTTTACTGAAGAAAAACAGCATCATCGATATCGCTTACACCCTGGAGTATAACCGTTTTGGGGACAAATCGTCCATCCAGGGCAAATTGCGCGATCTGAAGATCAAAGGAGCTTAATCATGCGTAAGATACTCCTCTTTGTCATCGTCGTAGTCGCTTTGGCCGGCTGCGCTTCCTCGGGTAAACTGCCACCCATGAATATCAGCAGTTTCAGCCTCTTCAATACCTTCAGCTATGAAGAGAATATCAGCAAAGCCTTTTACGATCCAGGCTCACAAACCACCTTTGCCATGGTTCCCTCCGCCCATCAGATTTATCTCTGGCGCGAAGGCAAAAAAGTGAACGTTTTGGGCGGTATCGGTATGGGCAATACGAACTTCCGAAACCTGGCGGATATCACTATGGGGCCGGACGGCTCTGTGTATGCCCTGGATGGAAACCAGAAGCAAGTGAAGAAATTCAATACAGATGGCAAGCTATTGGCCACCTGGGAACTCAAGAATTCGGTGCAGCCAGCCGGGATCGCTTTGGGTACAGAGCAAAACTGCTATATCTGGGATAGCGCTGCCTCCGAGATCATCGCGTATAATCTCCTGGATGGCAGTGAGTTGTTCCGCTTTGGGCGCTTCATCGTAAAGAAGGTAGATCACCTCTTCGCAAACCGCGACTATGTGGTGGTTTACGACCAACAAGAGAAGAAGAGCACCGTGTTTTCCAGCTTGGGACAGGAAATCGTAAAAGAAGATGGACAGATCGTTTATGATCCATATAACAACGGGATCAGCCTCAGCGATACGGCTATGGTAAGTACGATGAGTGCCGCTTATTTACCGATGAACAGCGTGCCCGGGATCATGACCATCGGTCAGGAAGTGCTTGCCGTAGTGGTGGATAACCGCCAGGTACGCCTACTGAAAGTGAATTATGAGCAGGTTCCTTAAAAGCTACGGATTGATCATACTCTCAGCCTTGTTGCTGAGCCTTTCCCGTTTGCCGCTTCATACGGGACTGCTGGTGTTTGTGGCCTTTATCCCCCTGCTCGCCTACATCAGCCGGTCAAAGCACCGGACCAAGGAACTGATCTTTGGCGGGATCATCTTTTCCGCCATTCAGATCAGTATGGTTTTTTACTGGATCGGGGAAGTGACTCCCGGCGGATTGATCGGGATCTGGCTGCTCTACGGGCTGTATTACTTCGTTGCCTTTGCTCTGCTGGAGCATATGTGGCACCGTTTACCGGGGCTCAGATGGCTATCCTTCGTATCTGTATTGGTCACTTTTGAATACCTGCAAAACTTCAGTGAATTACGCTTCCCGTGGTTCCACATGGGTTATGCCCTGGGCGATTATCGGATTCTGTTGCAGGTGCTGGATCTGGGGGGTATGGCTCTTTTGGCGATCCTGATATTGAGCCTGAACTACCTCATTTTCCGATTAAAAAGCTATGCCTGGAAGGGCATTGGTGCTATCGCGCTGATCCTTACCCTTTGGCTGGCTTATGGCGTATATTGCCTGAAGTATCTCCCCCTGGAAAAGCAAGATGCCCGCATCGCGGTGATGCAGCCCTCGATCCCCCAAGAAGAAAAATGGGTGACCGACAATTATGACCTCATCATCGCGCGATATGACAGCCTTACCGCCCTAGCGGCCGTGCAAGACATGGATTTGATCATCTATCCTGAGGCTGCTGTACCAAATTATCTGATGCTGATCCCCACCGTCTATGAAGACCTGACGGACATTATCGAAGAGTATGAAATCAACGTTTTCACGGGTTTCCCGCATTGCGCAGCTGCGCCAGCGGACCACCCGGAATCGGCGTACTATTACAACGCTGCCAATCTCTTTGGCCCCAGGTACCAGATGGGTGAGATCTTTTACAAGAACATTCTCGTGCCCGTGGGCGAAAGAATGCTCTGGCTGGATACCTTCCCCGTGCTGTGGAAATTGCAGTTTGGGCAGGCAAACTGGGAGTTTGGCACCAAAGTACCTCGGTACTACTGCGCTCAACACGATTTTTCCCCCTCAATCTGTTATGAATTGGCGTTCCCGCATTTTCTGCAAAAGGCGAATTTCACGCTGCCCGACGGGAACAAGGCCAAGGCTGACTATCACGTGAATATCACCAATGATGCTTGGTTTGGCACTTCATACGGCCCTTGGCTGCATGGGATTATGACCAAGTTTCGAGCCATCGAATCACGGATACAGGTGTATCGCTCTGCCAATACAGGGATTTCGATGATTGTGGATCCCAAGGGAGGAATCCTAAACTCAACCGAGCTCTTTGAGATCTCCAATATCAGCGCGCCTCTATACACTTGCGCCGTAGTCCCCCTGTATCACAAGATTTACCCATATCCATGGCTCTTTGTGTTCAGCACTGCGCTTCTGTATGTGCTCAGCCTGTTGTCAAAGAGGAGACACGCATGACGAAGTACTATTATACCATTGGCGAAGTGAGCAATTTGCTGGAGGTAAAGGCTCACGTACTGCGTTACTGGGAGAGCGAGATTCCTGCACTCAGACCCAAGAAAAGCGGGCATCAGCGGCGCTATTCGCTGCAGCAGATCGAGACCCTGAAAAAGATCAAAGATATGCTGTACAATCAGCGCTACACCATCGAGGGAGCGCGGCAAAAGCTGAAACAGGATAAAAGCCTGCTCGAAGAAGCCCGCGAAGAGGCCATTGCCAAGCAGAAATTGCAACTCTCGGCTCAGCTCCCCGCCATCGCCAGGGATCTATCGGATCTGAGGGATGAATTGATCCGCCTGAAACGGAAATGCCAAAAAATCACAGGACATAAATGATGGAATTTCAGAATATTATCTTGACCCTGCAGCAATACTGGGCGGCCAAAGGCTGCCAATTGATCCAGCCCTACGACGTGGAGATGGGCGCGGGGACCTTTCACCCCGCCACATTCTTTGGAGCTTTGGGAGAGAAACCCTGCGCGATCGCCTATCCGCAGGCCTGCCGCCGTCCCAAAGACGGACGATATGGGGAAAATCCCAATCGCTTTCAGCACTATTATCAATTTCAGGTGATCATCAAACCCAGCCCCGATGACATCCAGAACCTATATCTGAAGAGCCTTTCTGCCATTGGTATCGAGACTCAGAAGCATGATATCCGGTTTGTGGAAGACGATTGGGAATCACCCACTTTGGGAGCCTGGGGTCTGGGCTGGGAAGTGTGGCTGGATGGCATGGAGATCTCGCAATTCACCTACTTCCAGCAGGTTGGTTCGTTTGACGTCTTTCCCGTATCCGTGGAATTGACCTATGGGCTGGAGCGCCTGGCTATGTACATCCAAGATGTCTCGGATTACCGGGAACTAAAGTATAATGAGACATCCAGATACGCGGATCTCTATTTCGATAGAGAAGTAGAGTACAGCGCTTACAACTTTGAGTATGCCGATACAGCGCTGCTTTTTGAGCTCTTTGGCAAGTATGAAACTGAGTGTATGGCTTTGATCAGCAAGAATCTGGTGTACCCCGCTTATGATATGCTGCTCAAAAGCTCGCACACCTTCAATCTCCTGGATGCCCGCGGCGTGATCAGCGTAACCGAACGGGCGGCATACATCGGTAGAATCAGGAACCTTGCCAAAGCCTGCGCCGCCAACTATCTGGCCAAATATGTGAGGAAATGAAAATGAAACACCCCTACACCGGAATCTTAAGTAGCTTGGATGCAGTAAAGGACACCCTGCTACAAGTATGCGTTTATCATGATATATTGGGAGAATATGGCGCTGTGGTGGTGCTGGACGACACACCCGATCAGCAGCTGGACAAGCTGGCTGGACTGGCGCAATTTGCCAAAAAGAAAGCTGTGATGCTTCCCCTGATCGTATCGAGAAGCTTTATCGTGTCATCATTGGATTCCTACCCTCTGGAGTTTATCAATATCATCAGCTCGGACAAAGAAAACCTCATGTGTATGGAAGATCTTTTGAGCAATCTGCAGTTTGGCAAAGCTGATGTGCGGCTACAAATGGAACGCGAGTTTAAAAGCAAATGGTTGCTCACCAGACAAAGCACCTTGGAAGCTGCCGGCCGCTCCCGCCATCTGCGCGAGACCCTGAGGATGTCGGTCAGAGCAATCATCCCTGCCATAAAAGGCTTTTTCTTCCTGGCAGGTCATCCTTATCCTCATACTCTGGATCAACTCCTGGACCAGGCGGAATTGATCACTGGCATAGATCTCAAGATACTTGGAACCGGTCTCAGGGAACAAAACATCGGAACCAATGACGTACAGCGCTATCTCAGCATCCTGCAGAGACTGATCGACTTCATGGAAAGCTATCAGGGGCAGTGATGATCCAAACCCGCTATCACTTCTCGGATACCCTCAGCCCCTTCCTGGCCCTGGCTATTCACAATGGGCACGAAATGCCCGAAATCCTGATGCCTTACAACGGGATCGACGAGGCTGTGCGCTATAGGGAGGAAGATCCTCATACAGGCACCTTTGCCATGCTCTATCCGAACCACATCATCGTGGAAACCAGTCGTTTTGCCGTTGATCTCAATCGCCCGGCAGCGCGCGCGGTGTACCAGAATCCGGAGGATGCCTGGGGACTGAACGTGCGCTGCACACCAGTGCCGGAGAATATCGTGAAAGTTCTGATGTGCGATTATCTGAATTGGTATTCCACTCTGAAGTACGAAGTGGATCGCCTCTTATCCTTTCACCCCTTCATCGTGGTTTTCGATATGCACAGCTACAATCACCGGCGAAAAGGTCCAAATGCAGAGCCTGATCCCCAAATCGACAATCCGGACATCATCTTGGGCCGGAACAACATGCCTGAGCAGTACTATCCTTATGTGGAGGAATTGCGGCGCAATATGGACGGGATGGATCTATCCGGGAAAACTCTGGATGTGCGATGTGATGTGAAGTTTCCCGGGGGAAACCTCTCGCGTTGGCTGCATAACACATATCCTGGTCAGGTTCTCTGCCTTGCGGTGGAATTCAAAAAGATCTTCATGGATGAGCATAGCGGCAAGCTAAATCCCGTAAGCCTCCAGATCCTACGCAACTGCTTTCACACAGCTGCTGCCAAGTGGATGAAAGATTTGCCTCTACTTCAGCACTAAGATGCATCAAGCCCGGGCTACGCAGGCGCGAAGGATGTCGTGGAATTCATCGCGTACGAAAGGCTTTCGGATGACATACACGTTAGCAATCTTGTGGATAGCATCGGGGAAAGCCATGCTGCCGCTGGTGAAAACCACTGGCAATTCAGGGATGATCTCCCGTAAAGACTTTATTAGCTGTATTTCCTTGCCCTTACATAGCTCAACCGCGATGATGGCGCAGTTGATACCGGTATTGACCCGGGCAATCTCAAGTGCTGATTTTATGCCGGAGCTTACATGGCAAGAAGCATGAATGCTGGTGATCAGACTTTTCATAATCACCATAGCGGTGGCGTCGGAATCCACGACCAAAAAGCTAGCTTCAGGCAGGCTGAGTAACACATCAGTGGGAGAACCCGTTCCTTTATCCACCACCAGCTTCCGCGAGATGCAAGGTACATCCAGATAAAAACAACTGCCCTGCTTATATACAGATTCCACATATAGAGTTGCTCCGATGATCTCGGCAATCCTTTTGGCGATGGAAAGGCCGATGCCCACTCCGTTGTACTTCCGGTTTGATCCTTCATCGGATTGACGGAAGTAATTGAAGATTAGCTTCTGCTTCTCTTCTTCGATCCCGATTCCACTGTCCTTTACGTAGTAGCGCAGGTTTTCTGCGTCTATGGCCTGCATGCCAAATTCTATTTGACCTTTGGCAGTGTACTTCACGGCATTGAGGAAGAGCTTGTGCAGGATTTGATTTACCTTACCCGAATCCAGGAGCAATTCCTTCATCAGGCAGGATTGGTCGGCATTGAAGATTAGCTTCACGGCGTGTTCATTACCCGATGCTTTGAGGATTTCTTCCAGCAAGGTTTTATTGCGGAAGAAATGATCGTAGCCCTGTATGGGATGTGGTTTAGCTTTTAGCATGGAATGCTCTGCCAGAGCAAGATCGATGATATCCTGGATGATCCTTAGCAGTGATTCTCCGCTAATGTAGATCTGCCGGGCAAAATCCTTCAATTCGCCATCCCTGATTTGACTGCTGATAAGCTGACTGAAGCCCATGATATGATTCAGAGGGGTGCGTAATTCATGCGTGATGGAATTGAGAAAGGAGGATTTCAAGCGATCACTTTCTTCTGCCCGTTGCTTGGCAGCTTCCAATTCCACCCGGCTATCGCGCAGGGAACCGAGCATGCGGTTAATATTGTTGGCCAGATCACTCAGTTCGTCATCGCCCTTTACTGCCAGGGTGATATCGCTAGTGGGATCATCGGTTACATGCTTTACATTCTTTTGTACATCGACCAGGCGGTTTAGCACGTATTTGCCCAGGATGTAATTCAACAGCACGCCCAAGAACAACCCGAGGCAGATGAAGATGATCAGGAAGACGTTTCGCATATCACGGGCAATCTCAGTAGCCTCCATCGGAGCGCTGATTTCGATCAGGAAGAGCTTATCGCCATTTACATCGTATAGCAAGTCTGAAGCGGATATCCATATATTATCCAGCAGCTTGACGCGGTTCCCGGTGACCGTGTCATTGATTTTCTGCCGAATCGTATCGTTATAATCCTGAGTCAGATCGGTGGCAGTAATCCTTACTCCGCTCAAGCCCCGGATTCCTTGAATGTAATAATCCTTCATGATCCGGCCCATCATAAAGTAGCCATTCACCGGGCCCTGGGCACTGCTGTCCAGGATCGGCATGAAGACCAGCATCAACGGCCCTGATGAAGTTTTCAGAGTAAAGCTCAAGTAGTCTGCAGGCTGCATACTCTTGAGATCCGGAACCATCTGTTCCAAATAGTTAAAGCCGATACCACTGAGATCTTGATATACTTCATCGTATTGATCGTATGCAGCGGCGTAAACTACGCGGAAGTCCGTGTCGATGATGGCAACGTGGTTTAGGTTATAGTTTTGGAATAGCGATTCTGAGATGTTACTCTGGATGAAAGATGGATTATAATGATTGACGTAATCCCTCATGTCGTCCCAGTGAGCCAAATCCCGCACTGTCTTTTCCAGCTCTTTTTGTTCCTGCTCCAGGCCGCTGCGCAAACTGCGCAGTTTGGACAAAATGGTATTGGTCTCCAGATCCTCAAAAGAGCTGTTGATCACCATGTTGGTGGCAAAAATGATGATTCCCAGGATCAGAAAGAAGCTCAGGAGCAAACTGATGATGGTTCTATTCTTTATACTCAAGGGATCCCCCAGTCCTGGGTTGAAGACCTCATGCCCCCATCAACGAAAGCATCGCAAAGAAATGGCAGATGCTGCCTGCCAGTACAAACAGATGCCAAACCGCGTGATGAAAGGGCAGTTTGCGCGCTACATAGAAGATAATTCCGAGGCTATAGGCCAGGCCGCCGGCAAGAATCCAGATCAGGAATTTGGTTGTAACCACGGCTATCAGCGGTTTGATGGCGATCAGAATGATCCAACCCATCATCAGATATACTACTATGGACAGCCATTTCAGCTTGCTCATGGCGAATATCTTCAGGACTATGCCCACTATAGTGAGGCCCCAAATGACCCCAAAGAGGGTCCACCCCCACCCGCCGCGCATCGATCCAATGGTTACTGGAGTATAGGTGCCGGCAATGAGGAGAAAGATGGATGAATGATCCAAAATACGAAAGAATCTTTTCAGATAAGGCTGGGGAAATGAGTGGTACAGCGTGGACGATAGAAAGAGGATGATCATCGTGGCGCCATATATGCTAAAGGATACCACCTTCCAAGTGTCGCTGATCCGGGCGGCATATACCACCAGAATCACCAGGGCCGCGATCGCCAAGCCCACGCCTATGCCATGAGTGATGGCGTTTGCCACCTCTTCTTTGAGGCTCTGTTTGGGGCTTAAGGGCACTCTATCGAGGAAACGTTGATTGCTCATCTATATAAATCCATGATTTTTTGTTCCAAGCCAGGTGGTACTAAACCTTCCAGGCTCTCATTTCGAGAGATTCTGGCCCGAATATCCGATGAAGAGATGGGACACAAGGGCATCTCCAGGATAGTATGCCCGATCATGCTCAGGACATTGCAGGGCATTGAGGATTCTGGCCTGGGCAGGATAATGAAATGCAGATTGTCCTTCAGCCAGGCAAAATCGTGCCATTGGGGCAGCTTTTCCAGATTGTCCGCTCCAATGATGAAAGCGAAGTTTTGCTCCGGCATTTGGGCCTTTAGCTTGCGGATGAGGTCGCTGGTATAGCCACTTTCACCCCGCTCAGCGTCCCACACCTCGATAGGTGACCGATAATCCTCTGCAGGCTGTATGATGAAGTGTAGCGGACAATAGTGATCGACCGCCTCTTTAGCCAGCTCCAGACGTTTGTCGTAATCCAGAACGATCTGATCTCCCTTGAAATTGTGATTGAAGCTGGGCACCAGGATTACTTTCTTTATCGGACTGAGGCTGAGCACCTCTTTGGCCAGGTAAAGGTGACCATTGTGGATGGGATCAAAGCTCCCTCCCAAAAGTGCCCACGCCCCATTCAAGCTGATTAAGGGGTTCATATTCGCCATCTCAAAACTTATCAGCCAGTTTGGCCGCTTCCTTCGATCCCGGATACCGGGAACTGAGACGTTGATAAGCCGTTTTGGCTGCTTCAGCATTCTTTTGGTGCAAATGCAGCAGTGCTGAATAGTACAGAGACATCTTGTCCAGATTGTCGGTGTTACCAAGAGCGATCACTTCGTCGAAGTACATCAACGCGGCGCTGTAATCCTTCATCTTGTAATAGATATAGCCATTCTGATACTTCTTTTCAATGAGTTTAAACTGCCCCCGGCGGATGTACTCCACGGCCTGGGAATAACGGCTGTCCTGAGGGAAGCGATCCACGAAATTGCGAAACGCCTCGATCGACTCCACCGTCTCGTTCTGGTCATAATCGGGTTTCAAAGATTCTTCAAACAAACACTGACCGATCCGGAAATAGGCATCGGACACGTTCTGGTGATCGGGAAAGGAATCGATGAATTGCTGATACTTCAGCCTGGCATCGGTAAACTTATTCACAGCGTAATAGCTATCTGCCAGACGTAACGTGGCATAAGCGGTTGACGCCGATTTGCGCTCAAAAGATATTTCGTCGTAAAGCACGGCAGCCTTGGTGTATTTCTTTGCCGCGTACAATTCATCGGCTTTGGCCAGTTTGTCGGCAGTACTGATTTCAGTTTTATTTTTGCTGCAAGCTGTGAAGGCAAGCAGCAAGATCATTACTAAACCAAGATAAGGTTTCATCCATTGTCCTTTATTCGATGGTCCACAGCAGGAAGATGATCGATGCCAGCGCAGTGCCGGCAATGAGAGGGTCAAACCAGCGGAGGCGGGGTGCAGATATACTGCTATCTCTGGACCCCACCGGGCTGAAATCATATGTATCTACTTTGTTTAGCTGATGTTGGGGCAGCACTAACTGCTTCACCACAAAACGGTAAACAGGGATTCGTTCGCTACGATAAGAGAAGAAGGATTTATGCTCGATCACTTGCCAGTGCAGATCCAGAGTTACTTGCACAAGTCTGGCTTCCGTGATCCCATAATCCGCCAGCAGTATGCTTTGAGGCATTTCAGACTCCTCGTCAAAGAGTGTATGAGTCTTGATCTCGCGCAGATCCACTCCTTTGGCAAGCAGTTCTTCAGATAGACTTTGCGACAGGGCAGGTGTCCACTCGCCGCAACGTAGATCCAAAAAAACTGGAGATCCCGCCTCGATCAGCAGGGCCAGATTACTGGCGATCTCATCTGCTTCTTTCTGCGTTTGCTCAGCCCAAAGGCAGGGCACACAGATCAATATGAGGATCAGTGCTATCGTACTTCGCATCCCGTAAATCAGTCGTTCCAGGCTGTTCTATTGATTCATTTGTTCCAGGTATATATTCACCAGATCCATGCGGCCATAGTATGGGAAATCGCGTTTTAACTTATTCAAAGCAGAACGAGCTTCGCTATTGTTACCCATATTCATCTGGCACATTCCAATCTTCAGCTGAGAATCAGCCACTTTCCAGGAATCTGGATAAGCGGTAACCACCTTTTCAAATTCCTTTAGGGCATCGGCCATTTCGCCTTTGGCATACAGGCTTTCCCCCTTCCAGTAATGCGCATTTCCAGCGTACTCGCTTTTGGGATAACGGGCCACGAAAGCATCCAGCTTTTGCAGGGCTTTGTCGTAATTACCTTGGTTATACTCCATGCGAGCTTTTTCGTATTCGTCCCGTTCGCTGTTTGCGTCTGAACTCCCAGCTACCACGGGTTTCAAGCTTTCTCCGGCAGAATCTCTGGCGGCCAATTCTTTACGAAGGGCTTCCAGTTCAGCTTCCTGAGCTTTGCGTTGCGCTTCGATCTGAGCCTGCAGAGCAGCAACTTCCCGGCTGCCGGCAGCAGCTGATGCGGCACTCAAAGATCCTGCTTTCAGAGCATTGATGTCTTTCTGCATCGCGGCTATCTTCTGATTTAGATCGATAGAGCTCTTCTCCAGATTGTCAGCTAAAGCGTTCATCCGGTTCACCATCTGAGGATCGGTACTGGTGGCAGTGCCGCTGGCATCGATTACTGGATTTTGGCTCATTTTGTCCATTAAAAAAGCGATATCTTCTTGCATCAAAGCGTTTTGCTTCATCTGATCGTCACTCATTTCCCGGATCACGGTGACCAGAGCTTCGATCTCTTCCTTGGAGCTACCCGCCCCGCCACGGCGATCTTGCATGATCTCTTTGCGCAATACACCCAGTTCCGTATTATTCTGAGCCAGTGCGCTTTCAATCTTGTCGATCCTTGCCTTTTCCTCGCGGAAAGCCTTGTTGCTGACACAGCCGAATATTAATAGCGGTATCAGTGCTAAAAGTAACAACCTTTTCATTGCGAACCTCCCATGCTAATTGTTAAGTTGCCAAAAACGCCTTGTAAGCTTTGTAGGTGGAATACAGATCCGCCTTGGAGCAAAGCTCGTACAGCGAATGCATACCCATGATTCCCACTCCGCAGTCCAACACCTCGGCGCCCAGGTTTGACAGAATGTAAGCAATGGTTCCGCCACCACCTTCATCCACTTTGCCCAGTTCGCCCATTTGCCAGAATACTCCGGCTGAATTCAGGATTTGTAACACCTTGGCGGTAAATTCCGCGCTGGCGTCGTTGCATCCATATTTACCACCGCTTCCGGTGAATTTGGAGATGCCCATGCCGTGATTGAAGATCACCGCATTCTGCTTTTCATGCACATTTGGATAGTTTGGATCCACCACAGCGGTCACGTCGCCGCTAAGGATCTGGGAATTGAGGAATACCTTGCGCAGGTTGGCGCTGGAATTATCCTCGCCCTTATATGCCAGAAGCTCGCCCACAAAGTCGCGTATAAACACGGAATGAGCGCCTGTAGCGCCCTGAGAGCCCACTTCTTCTTTATCCGAAAAATAGACAATCATGGTACGTTTAGGTTTGATCTCCATATTGTCCAGCAGCGCGGTGAGTGCAGTGTAGGCGCATACGCGGTCGTCCTGACCATAACCCACCACCATGGAGGAATCGATGCCGGCATCGCGAGCCTTCACAGCGGGCACCAACTGCAACTCTGCAGAGAGAAAATCAGCCTCAGTGATGCCGTATCTATCGTTCAAAACCTTCAGAGCGTATGCTTTGGCAGCTTCCTTTTCCTCAGAGCCGGCTTCAATGATGCCGGAAAACACCAGATTCAACTTGCTGGCGTCGATGGCGTCTTTCAGATTTTTGGAATACTGCTCTTTTGAGGCCAGATGAGGTAGCAGATCGGGGATGATGAATACAGGTTCATCATCATTTTCGCCGATGCTGATGTGCAACAGGCTGCCGTCGTTTTTCACTACTACGCCGTGCAGTGAAAGAGGGGTGGATACCCATTGGTATTTTTTGATGCCGCCGTAATAGTGCGTGCGCATGCAGGCCATTTGGCTAGGGCCATCTTCATAGAGCGGATTTTGCTTTAGATCGATGCGAGGCGCGTCGATATGAGACGCCACCATGTTAAATCCCTGGTTGAGCGGCTCTGAGCCCAAGATGGCCACGGCCATGGTCTTGCCGCGAAACACTCTGTATACTCTTTTGGAGCCTTTCTTTGAGTCAATACTCACAAACTTATGTTTTTTCAGCAGCTTCTCAATCCAGATGGCTGCTTCACGCTCTGTCTTGCATTCATCGAGAAACTTCTTGTAAGGAATGGCATAATCCATCGCTGCTTTTTGCTCGGTAGCGGGTGCTTCCTTCCAAAAGTTCTTACGATCATATCTAAGGTCAGGTTTTGGGTTGGCTTTTTTCATTGGTTCTCCGTTTATATGTTATTTTATTTCCAATATCTTTAGCTGTCGTTCGCCCATGGGAGCTTTGATTAGTGCGATCTCATTCAGTTTTTTGCCTAGCAGGCCTTTTCCGATCGGTGAAACCACCGATACCACCTGCAATGCCTTCTCGTCTTCATAAAAATTCAATTCTGCAGCGCCTACGATCTTGAAGCTGATCTCCTCATCGGTGTGTTCATCTACTGTCTTGCACGTGCTGCCAAAACGCACCGCGTCCTTGGGTAGATGGCTGGGATCTATCACCTTCAAAGTGGCAGCCCGTCTGCGTAGATAGTCTATTTCACCGTCAATAGCACGCTGTCTTTCTTTGGCAGCCTTATATTCGGCATTTTCGCTCAAATCGCCAAACTCTCTGGCAATCGCCACTGCCTTGATCACTTCCGGACGCTCTGTCATCAGGTCATTGATGCGTTTCTGCAGGCGTTCCATTCCCTGTGTCGTGATGTATATGCTCAGGTCCACTTCCTTTTCAGGCTCCTTTCTTTCTCATTATCAACCGGTAAGCGTTAGTGCCGGCCTTCTTTACCCGGGCATTGCCACTTCTGGTCCATAGATCGATCATGGGCTCGATCTCCGCGTGGTAGTCCTGGATGGAAGAACACAGGATTTCCACGATCTGGGGATCTCTGGATATGCCATATTCGTGCCAAACATTTAGATAAAGCTCCGGATTCAGCTTGGCCACAGTTTTCAGCAGCGTCACATGAAAGCCTTGAGCCTCTCCCAGGGGATACGACCACATGTTTTGAAAGTGCTTGAGCACCTCGGGGATCAGATCCTCTCTGCGTTTGATCAGTTTCAAGCACAGATTGGCGGCTTGTTTGGCCACCGCGTCCGTAGCGCGCCGAGTCCATCCAAAAACGATCGGCAGATACTTTTCGTCATGCTTGCGGCAAAGGGGCAGCATCACTTTATCCATCAACGAGCCAATTTCATTGCTATCCGCTTTGGCCATCACCTCTTCCATCAGGGGGATATAGATGTCAGACTCCTTGTGAGCTATCTTGCTCATGATCGAGGCAAAGGCCAGCTTGCCATTATCGCCTTTTTTTAACCACAGATGACGGAAAAATGGGATATGCTCTGTGTGCTTCTTTCCCAGGCGCTGCACGATGATCCCAGAGATGAAGACAATCACATCTGCCGGGATCTTGCCATGGCTGCGTTCGGGATAAGCATTGAAGATGATCTCAAAATCATAATCCTGAAGCGGTAACTTGTGCTCCAAGTAGTAGTCCGTATCCAGCGTCAAGCGTTCTTTCCAATCTATGGTAAGCATCTATATCTCCTATTATTACTATATTTTTTCACTTACGCCATCAGACGATGTTGTACTAATACTGTCAAGGAAAAAGTGGCTGTAACGGTCTTCCCAATCGGCATGACGGATAAAGAATCACCACAAATAGCAAATTCGCTCACAGATGCTTGGAAAGAGGTAATATATATGCACCCAATGCTAATGTCGCTACATTTGTAAAACCCATTTTGCCTAGCTTCGTATATCATTTGAGCTTCACTATCTTGCTAACTAATTTCATATCATGAGATTGTGTTCCTGGTTCTCTGTGATGATCTTATTCTAGCTCAGCATTCTTATCATAACCTGCAGGCTGATTTCTCCTATACAAACCAAAGACTTCCCAAGGACATCCCAAGCCACGCTCAGGATGTCTTTGGGATGACCTTGACTTGCGTAGCTGGTGTAAGGCAGGAAGCGATGTCCTATGTGATCGTGAAAGCGATCCCTACGTTTTCAGGCTGTATCACAAAAACAAATGGGAGGGGCGGGAAAATTGTTGACAGCTTTGGGGCTTCGTAGTTCTGGTATTCACATACATCGTTAGTCAAAGGAGATGGATTTATGCAATCAAGCAGCTCTACCGTATCTCATCAGCAGATCAGAGTTAACTTCAATTCGTTTGACCTGAAGCCATATCAGGCTGGCATTATCAGTCTGGCCATTCTGGCTTTTCTTCTGTATTTCGGGCTCCCAGTGCTTTCCTGGAGGTTCCTGTCCCTGATTCCCAAGCTGGGGCTGGTGCTTTTACCCTTTGTCTTTGTCTGGAAAGCTCAGAAACCCATTGTCTATGTATACGTCATCCTGGGCTTACTGTTTCTTATCCTCACCATCTCTTCCTCCGGATTGTTCCGGGCAAAGAGTTACCGGGGCATGATCGGAGATATCCAGAAAGAACAATTCTCGGAGTTGGTCTCACCGATAAATATGAATCAGGTTCCCATCATCGACCAGGCCTTCGCTGCTTCCCTGGCAGAGAAAAAATTGGGAGAAGATTTTGCCCTGGGCAGCAGGGTGAATCTGGGCACTCCCACCATTCAGATGGTGAATGGCAAGCTATATTGGGTGGTGCCATTACTGCACAGTGGATTCTTTAAGTGGCTGGCCAATACGAAGAACGGCACTCCCGGCTATATAATGGTGTCTGCCACAAACTCCCAGGATATCACATTTGTACGCGAATTGAATGGCAAAGCCATTAATGTCATTTACCAGAGATCAGCCTTTTTCAATCAGGATTTGAAACGTCATCTGTATCTGAATGGCTATACTGGAATCGCCATGGCAGGGGACACCTTTGAACTTGATGATAATGGGGAACCGTATTGGACCATCACGGTATATAACCATAATATCGGGGTTAGAGCGCCTGAAGCCCTGGGTTTGGCCACCATCCATGCGGGAACAGGGAAGATCAGTTATTACCCGCTGATAAAGACCGAACATGGTTTTGACGACAAACTGATACCTGCCTGGGTTGATCGGGTACAGCCCTCATATTTTGTGATCCCGCAACTGAACTGGTGGGGCAGATATGTGCGAGGATTTTGGAATACCATTTTTGGCAAGCGGGATATGCTAAGCACCACAGAGGGATTCAATGTAATCTACGGCAACGATGGCCGCAGCTATTTCTATACTGGAATGTCCAGCGTGGGCGCTGATGAAGGTACGGTGGGTTTCGTCCTTTGCGACACGCGCAATAAACGTACAGCTCTTTACATGGTTTCCGGAGCCACTGAATACGCAGCAATGCGCTCAGCGCAGGGCAAGGTGCAGCAATTCAAATACTACGCCACTTTCCCTATTTTGGTAAACTTAAACGGTTTGCCGACCTATTTTATGACCCTCAAGGATGCTGCAGGACTGGTGAAGATGTATTGCTTTGTCTCGGTGAAGGATTACTCGCTGGTCGGGGTGGGTGAGAGCTTGAAAGCAGCCCGTGAGAGCTATCAGATGGTCCTGGCATCGGCACGTATCGGCACATCAGCTGATGGGGGCGTGGAAATGGTGAAAGCAGAGGGGAGTATATCCAGGATTGCCATGGATATCAAGGACGGGAGATCATATTACTACTTTTCCCTGCAGGAAGATCCAGGGCATATCTTCGTTGCCACCAGTAATTTGAGCAGCTTCCTTCCCCTTAGCAGGATGGGAGATTCGGTTCATCTTGAGTATATCAAAACCACCGAGCGTGAGGTTAACATTACCAGCTATAAGAATCTTACTCTTGAGGAATAAGATTTGCTTGACATAAATGCGGGAGATTATAACTCTTGCGGAAGAGCGGGGTTTCCCTGCTCGAAGATGATGCTTATTAATCTGAAATAAGGAGAAGACATGCAAACTAAGCTAAACCGACTGTTCCTGACGCTGCTTTTTGCGGTGATTGCCCTTAGTGCCCAGGCATTGGTAAGTGAATACACTTTTGCCGGAACCACGGGCACCTACAGTGAAATCAGCGGGGGAACCATCCTTGCTGCTCCCGGAGTCACAAACCCTGTATTCAATGCCATTCCGATCGGGTTTGATTTTGAATATGATGGAGTTACTTACAACACTGTAAGTATCTCGGAAAACGCCTTTTTAGCCATGGGCAATGAGGTGGTGACAAACAATCTTCCTCTTAGCTCCTCCACAGGTACAAACAATGTGGCGGCTGCTCTGAGCCGTGATCTGGTGGCCAGAGATGATGGCAATATCATGTATCTGGTTTCCGGAACTGCGCCAAATCGCACTTTTACGGTGCAATGGAAGAACTTCCGCCGTTCTCCCACTTCCACGGCTAATGATATCTTCAATTTCCAGATAATACTGCAAGAAAGCACCAATAAGGTCATCTTCAGTTATGGAGCCTTCACCGCCATGAACGTCAGTACTGCCGCAACAGTACAGGTTGGACTGCGTGGTGCCGCCAATACGGATTTTAACAACCGCACTACTACTTCCGATTGGACAGCCACAGAAGCTGGTACAGCCAATAACAACAGCTGTCGCTTGACTGATGTCATCTATCCTCCCAATGGTCTTACTTTTACTTTCAGTCCCGTGCAACAGGGAAATCCTCCCATGCCGGCTCAAAACCCTGTTCCTGCCGACCTTGCCACAAGTATCAGCCCCGCCATAATGCTCTCCTGGAGTTCCGGTGGAGGCGCTCCCACTGGATACAAGGTCTATCTGGGCACAGATAATCCGCCCACCAGCATTGCTAATGGCGTTTCACAGACCGGGACTACTTACCAGCCCGCAAATACTCTGAGCTATAATACTCAGTACTTCTGGAAAGTGGTGCCCTTCAATGCCGATGGTGACGCAGTGGATTGTCCCGTTTGGAGCTTTACCACATGGGCTGATCCCACCATCACTAGCTATCCTTTCACTCAGACATTTGACACTCTCACACCTCCTACCTTGCCGACAGGATGGGGAACCTTGAACCTCAATGCCGATACCTACACTTGGGAAAGCTATGCCGATGCCAACGCAAACACTGCGCCCAACGCCGTTCGCATTCGTTACAATTCTACACTTGCCATGAACGACTGGCTGATTACACCTCCGATGCAGATGGTAGCGGAATATACTTACAAACTGAAGTTCTTCTACCGTTCCAATAGCGCCACCTATCCGGAAAAGCTTGCTCTGTATATGGGTAACGAGCCCACTTCAGCTGCTCTTACTCAGCAACTCTGGATCAATGACAATATTACGAACTCCACCTATCAGATGGCAGAAGTAAATATTCCGCTCACCGCTGATGCCACGGTTTACTTCGGTTTTCATGGCCACAGCGAAGCTGATCAATTCTACCTTTATATCGATAGCTTCAGCGTGGAAGAGATCACTGAAGAGCTGGATCCTCCCACCAACCTTGTGGCCGCTGTCACTGGTAATGACGTTCACCTGAGCTGGGAAGCTCCTGGTGAGACCCCTCCCCCTCCCGTTGGTTTTACCGATGATTTTGAGAGCTATACCGATTTTAGCATCGCTTTTGATCCTTGGACCTTGGTGGACGTGGATCAATCTACCACTTATGGTATGACCAATATCACCTGGCCCAATGCCTACGCCGCCATGGCTTACATGATCTTCAATCCAGGGGCCACTACTCCTGCGGTGACTGATCTGACCGCTCATAGCGGTGCGAAGATGGCTGCTTGCTTTGCCAGCACCACTCCTCCCAATAACGACTGGATGATGAGTCCTCTATTGGAGATTGAAAACGGTGATATCTTGAGATTCTGGGCAAAATCATATACTGCCCAGTATGGCTTGGAGCGCTTTAAAGTGGGCGTTTCCACTGGTGGTACAGCTCCGGCTGACTTTACCATCATCAGCGGCACAAGCTACGTTTCCGCTCCGGTTGATTGGACAGAGTACACTTATGACATGTCAGCCTATGTAGGTCAGGAAATCCGCTTTGGAATCCAATGCATTTCCAACGATGCCTTCATCTTCCTCGTGGATGATGTGTCCGTGGGCGAAGTACCGGTTCGTTTTGCTGCACCAGTACATCAAACCGATGGTTCCGGCTCCATTGCCCGCGCGACGGGTATTGCCGTTCCGGTTCCTGCTCAGAGAGATGTCACCCGCGATCTTCTGGGCTACAAGGTCTATCGTGATGGCGCTTTGATCAGCACTATAGCCAGCCCGACAACTGTCGTTTATGACGATGTAGATCTGGCGGTCGGCGAATATGCTTACACAGTTACCGCTTACTACGACGGCGGTGAATCGATCCCTGCGGGTCCTGCCAATGTGATGATCACCAATATGGTTGCTCCTCTTGATTTGGCCGCTACAGTGGATGGCAACGACGTTACCTTGAACTGGAGCAGCCCCGTTCCTCCGCTGGAAGGCGAATGGATTACCTGGTGCAATCCTGAAGCCCTGGGCAATAGCGTTGGTACCAATTCCGCGGCTGAGTTTGACGTCGCCCACATGTTTGATGCCACTGACCTTACTGCTTATCAAGGTGGAGCCCTGGCTCAGATCAAGTTTGTGCCTGCCTATGAAAACTGCGTTTACACCGTGAAAGTGTGGACCGGTGGCACCGCTACCGAACCCGGTACCCTGGTGTACAGCGGCGTGCACAATGGCTTCACCATTGGTGAATGGAATCTGCACATCCTGCCCACCCCTGTACCAATTCCTGCCGACAGACTATGGATCGGCTACGGCGTAAACACTCAGGGCGGATATCCTGCCGGTTGCGACGACGGTCCCGTGATCGAAGGCAAAGGCAATATGATGAACTTCGGTGGATGGACCACTCTCACCGAACTGGCTCCTGCCCTCACTTACAACTGGTCGATCCAGGGCTTTGTGACCGATGGTGCTACCATGAAGAATATCAGCCTGAAACCCATCGCGGAAAGTCCTTTGAGCACACCCACCGGTTCCCTCTCTGCCAACCGCTTCGAGCCTTCCCGCAGCAACCGCGCACTGCTGGGATACAAAGTCTATCGCGATGGCACTCAGATTGCCAATATCAGCAATCCTGAAGTAACCACCTATCTGGATGCCAATCTGGATAATGGCC
>JAGOKK010000018.1:0-25877 GCA_017994635.1 Candidatus Cloacimonadota bacterium
CCTTGCGGCGGGTGTCTTCGATCTTTTCCAGATAGTCGGAAAGCTCATCCAAAACAGTATGCAGGGTACCGGATACTTCACCTGCCTGCACCAAAGCCACATAGAGAGGATTGAATACACCAGGATGCTGCTCCATGGCTTCAGAGAGCGAGAATCCCTTGCGGATATCGTCCCCAATTTTGCGCAGTACTTTGGCGAATTTCTTGTTCTTTTCCTCTTTTTCGAGGTCCGTTATGGCCTTTTCAATGGTGAGACCCGCAGAAAACATGGTGGAGAGCTGACGGGTGAAGAAAACCAGAGTTTTCAGAGTAACGCCGGTACGGATTTTGTAGATGGTGAGCATCACCTTGTCGAAGAGCGAGAGTTTACCTTTAAACGCACCTTCGGCTGCGGCTTTTACCGATATGATCGTGGAGCCCTCTTTGGCGAGCTTCTCCACAGCCATATCAAGGGTCTCAGCCTTGATCATGCCCTCTACACGGGCGCCTTTGGCGTCCTTTACGATGTAGGCGAAATTTGGCATATTGCTTTACCTTCTTATATCTATCTTATTCAACAATAGTCATTTTGATGACTTCACGAATGGTGGTGAGACCGCGTTTCATCTTCGAGACAGCGGCGTCGTGAAGAGTGCGCATGCCCGAACTCAGAGCAGAAGCACGGATCAGATCCTGATTGCCGCCATCATAAATGATCTGGCGGATTTCCTTGTCCACAGTAAGCAATTCGAAGATGCCAGTACGGCCGGAGAAACCGGTGTTGTCGCAATGCACGCAGCCCTGTCCCATCTTGAACTTGGCTTCTCTTACATCCTGTTCGGTGAGCCCGGCATCCATGATTTCCTGCTCGGTGGGTTTATAATCGGCAATGCAATAGGGGCAGATCTTTCTCACCAGACGTTGAGCCATCACCAAAGACAGAGAAGAGCCTACCAAGAAAGGTTTGATGCCGATATCGATCAAACGGGTAACTGTGGAAGGAGCGTCGTTAGCGTGCAAAGTGGAGAACACCAGGTGACCAGTTAGAGAGAACTTGATGGCGATGTCAGCAGTTTCTTCGTCGCGGATTTCACCGATAAGCACGATGTCCGGGTCTTGACGCAGTACGGAACGTAACGCGGAACCAAAGGTAAGCCCGATCTGTTCCTTGGTTTCTATCTGAGTAACCCCTTCCAGGCGGTATTCCACGGGGTCTTCCACAGTGATTATATTGGTTTCAGGATCTAATATCTCTTTCAATGCTGCGTGCAAAGATGTGGATTTACCGCTACCGGTAGGACCGGAAACGATGATGATGCCGTAAGGCCGGCGAATGATCCGGTCAAAGATCGCCATGTCCTCTTCTTCAAAGCCCAAAGTACTGAGCTTGAAACCAAAATCACCTTTGTCCAATAGACGCATCACCACTTTTTCGCCTAGCACGGTGGGGGTGATGGATACACGAACGTCCACGCTCTTTACAGAGGTTTTGAGCGCGATATGACCGTCCTGAGGCAAACGACGCTCAGCGATGTTTAGCTTACTCATCACCTTCACCAGAGAGACCAAGCCGGGATGCATACCGATGGGAGGAGTCATCACTTCACGCAGGGCACCGTCGATACGGTAACGTACGCGTGTGTGTTTGATCAGTGGTTCAATGTGAATATCCGTGGTGCTGGCCTTGATCGCTTCGTTTATGATGAGATTCAGCAGCTTTACCACCGGAGCATCAGCATCGCTGGAAGCAGAAGAAATGGAGATTTCATTTTCCTCTTCGTCCACCGCCACAAAGTCAAAACCACCTACGGCATCCTCCACCTGTGTGGTGGTACGAATGCTCTTGTAATACTTCTCGATCGTATCGTGCAATACAGTGTCTGAGATCAATTCTGGTTTGATGGTCCTGCCAATCAGCTTTTTCAGACTATCCAGCACAGTGAGGTTTTCCGGATCGGCAAATGCCACCACCACGCCATCGCCCTCTTCACGCAGAGCGATCACTCTGTTTTCCCACGCATAAGGTTCCGGAATCATGGATACTACCTTGAGGTCCAGATCCATCAGTTCGGTCTCTTTCACGATGTCGTAACCAAGCTGCGAATGCAGGGCATTGAGCAGTTCTTTTTCGGTGAGATAACCGAGCTTAAGCAGGGTCTCGCCAATCTTTAGACCAAAATTGGTCTGTTTGATCAAAGCTTCTTTGAGCTGATCCTCGGTGATGTATGCCTCGTGAACAAGCACCTCACCCAGTCTGGCAAATTGTGGGTTGAAACTCATCTTTATTTCCTTACTATTAATTATTTACACGTAAATCCAAGGGTCCTGGGGCCAAAAGTCTATTCTCTATCAAAGTCTCCTTTTTTATTGTTGGCGCGGGGGAGTGAGATCCCCCACGCCATATTTTTAGTTGTTGATCTTTAGAAGGGAGCATTTGGGTTAAAACGATAGACGAAGAGGTCAGTGTTGTTCTCCACTTCCTGTCCGGGTATCTGGCCGGTGAAGGTAACCGTACTGATGCTCGGAGTATTCGTTTGATCGTCGCCGTAGGGGAAGGCATCGCGATACACTCTGGCCCGGGCATGAGACCAACCCTCATAGGTCGTAACCATGTGAGGAGCACTCAGATCGGCGTAGTTTGGCGGAATCTGATTGTAGGTGGGGTTGGTGGGCGAATTGTAGTGATCGGGATGCAAGATGAAGTCCGCGTTATTGGTGGTGAGCAGGATTTCACTGCCAGTTACCCCGATTCCCTGACCGTCGGACAGGAACATGATCAAATCTACATCCTTGGTTACTGGAGGAACATTAATATGACCAAAGTTAACAAACTCAGGAATCACCTGAATGGTAAAGCGAGGATCATTCAGAGGCAACATCACGTTTTGATATACCTCCACAGCATTACCAGTACCGTCACCGGTACGAACGAATATACTTACAATCTCGTTGGTCATCGATCCGTGATAGGTGACCAGGGTGTAGGCCATACCAGCCAGAGAATCGCCGTTTACGCTTTCATTCCCGACGTATGCATCGGATTGGATCAAAGCGTTGGTGGGCGGTTCATAACCAGCGTATGCGTCAGGTCCGTAAATGGCAAATTGAACAGAGGTGTTCCTTTGAACTGCGTTGTTCCAGCGGTCGCGCACATCAGCGCCAGCGACCACGCGCCAGACACCGCCACCCACATTGACTCCAGTGTTGAATCCGCTGATCCATGGCACGATGCTATAAGGTGGACCGGACTGAATGAGAATGTTGGGCTTGGTAGCCTGAATCCATCTACCGTCTTCCGTGATGCAAGAAGCTCTGATCACCAGCACACCGGATTCCGTACCCGCATTTACCGATACCTGGGCTTCGCCGCCATTTGAAGTGACCTCCACCGAATCAGTAGGAGCCTGGTTATTCAGGTTTGCACCATCAGGCAGGCTGGATGCGCTATTCATGATGCGGAAAAACACTTGTTGAGGTCTGTCGATCAGGTTTCCGTTGATGTCGCGCAGTTTTACCCGGAGCACAGCCGATTGAGTTCCACCAGTGTTTGCTACATGAAGTACGATCTGGTTCTGCTGTGTGAAATCAATGGAATGGATATCATCGGAATTGATGGTGAATATGGTTTGCGCCTGAAGAGTGTCGTTCAGCGCTGACGCCTGGATGGTGGCAGCTCCGGCGAAAAGACCGGGAGTGAAGCGCACACGCGCGATACCCAATTCATTAGTGGGGATGCTCACGCTCTGCGTGGTATTCAGGAATGTACCCAAATCCGTGGTAAACTTCACAGTCTGAGACTGACAGGTGTTGTTGTACAGGTCGGTCAGTGTGGATTCCATGAAAATTTGATTCTGGCTACCCACATGACTGGTATCTGCTTCGATTTCCTCTCCGTTTACATTCACCAGAGAACGGATGGCGATATTGAAGGGGGCGCCGGGACGGATCAGAATGTCGCGGCTGGAGCCGACGTCTCCAATCCTGGCCGTGACCGTTTCGGGCAAGCTATTTGGATTTGTGGTGGCTGAGGTACCTGAATTGTAAAAGACAGGAGCCCTGCCATTGGTGGTAGCTTTGTGGAGTACTTTCCCCAGATCATTGCCGGCAGCATCCACGAATCTCCCTTTCTCGCAGGAGAATGAGACCAGGGTCCCATCAGGAACACTATTGCCTTGATCATTGATGGCAGTGGCATAGATGGGGATTGTCTCGTTCACTTTCATGATGTAAGGATTGGCGAGATTGTCAAAATGCAGAGTTACATCTGTAATCTCAGGAGTTTCTTCGATCACTACCACAGTCTCGAGAGTGTCAGCCGAGACCAGGGAATCAGCATTGGATTCAGCATACTTCCGAACAATGGCTGTGATTGTGGCGATTCCATCCTGTCCATCATCCCAGAAGGTTGTTCTGGCCACACCGGTGCTGTCTGTGGTGACATTGGTCAATACACGGCCGATGGGCTTGGTCTTGAACTGCACCAATTGATTGGGCACACCAAAGCCTTCACCATCACGGATTTCCACGGATATTGTGGAGTAAGTGATGTTATTATCGGCATAGATCGTATCCGGGCTGGCCGATAGCTTGTGGATAATCCGAATATCGCTGAGCTTGACTTCTGGTGCCTCAGGGGGCAGGATTGGAGGCGGATTACGCTTGTCGCAGGAAGCGGAAAAGCTCACCAGGACAATGACAAACAGGGTTAATATGGGGATAAGGGAATGAAATCTACTCATTTACTCCTCCTCTCCTTCATCTTCGTACTCAATGAGGGTGCGGGTAAGTCTTTCATCAAGTTTGGGTTCGGGGCTGGTCTCAGACATGGAAACCAAGCGGGGAGTAATCTCCATGATCAGATCAGTATTGTCCACCACTTCATAGCGGTGCTGGAATACTCTGCCGATAAAGGGGAGATCACCAAGGAAGGGAACCTTGTTGGTCTTTTGGCTCAAGGTGGAATGCAGTAAACCGCCCACGATGATCTTATGCTCATTGGGAACAGTAACGGTGGAGGTCACTCTACGCACTTTCTTGCGCGGAATATAACCACCAACCAATTCGGTGATGGAACTCACTTCAGGAGAAATCTTGGCAGTGATGTTGCCGTCCTTATTCACTGTAGGAGTAACGGCCATAATGATACCGGCTTCTTCACGTTCGACCTGGACTTGATTTTCGTGATCGGTAACCACGTAAGGTACTATTTCCCCGATATGAATCTGAGCTTCTTCACCGTTCAGCGCAGTGACCCTGGTATCTGTAAGCAGCTTGGCAGCGTTGTTTTCCAAGAGCCAATCGATGGTTACGTCAAACGCGGTAAGCTGGCGGCTAAAATGACCGATGTTATCAAAGCCGTTGATTTTTTGGAAATACTGGGTTTCCGGCATTGTTTCGAAGTCAATGGGATTGCCGTGAGGCAGATAACCGGTTTCGTCTATATAGTCATAAGGCAAGCCGGTGCCATCGCCATTGACGGGATCTTCCGCCAAAATTGTGGTCAGATGATTCAAGCGACTCCAGTCAATACCGGCTTTCTTGGCATTGGACAGGTTGATTTCGATCAAGCGAACTCTGACCTCAATTTGTTTCTGGTCAACGTCGATACCCTGCACCAAAGTGCGGATTTGGTCAAAAGTCTCGTGGTTTGCATAAACCATAATCGCATTCTGACCTTCCAGAGGAACGATCTTGCCACCAGAGTGTTGGAGAGCGGTGGCTACTTTCTTGGCATCAAGATTGTTCAGATACAATATGTAGCTTTTCTCACCAACTTCTTCTGCCAGATTTTGTTTGGTTCCAACCACGAAAGTGTTTCCAGAAACAACCCGATAAGAAAGACCGGCTGTTCTGGCAACCAGGGAAACCGCAGTTTCGATCGGCACTTCTTTGACATTGATCGTGACGCGCTTTTCGTCACGCTTATCCTGATCACCGCTTTGATCCACAGCCAACACAATGTTGGTTCCGGAAAGGCGGGCCAGGGAGTTCAAAACTGATGACAAAGTGGCATCATCAGCATTGAAGGTTACTTTTGTGGTCATTGGATTTGCTTGCGCTAGCAGGGCTGATAAGCTGAAGATCAGCACCAGAATCAAGCTCAGATATTGCTTATTGATAAGCATGTGTTTCATATTTTCTCCCACTGTCATTATATATTTTACCAATTTCCGCTTCTGCCCTTAATCACCAAGGGTTCATCTTTACTCATCACGGGGCGGGGCATCAGGTTTGCGGTGTAAGTACTGCCGCCCATGCTGTAGCGGATGCTTTTTTCATTGATTTCCAGGATACGGCGACCCGCAATGGTATCACCGATGCGCGCAGCGTGTAAAGCATCCTGATATTCCACATAGGCAATACGATTGCCGTACTCATCAATAGCGGTAGTGGAGAGCCGGAATGTATTGCGAACCATATCCTCAAATTCCTTTTGGCGATCCACTTTATCCTTGATGATATTGCCTTGGCGCAAGGGGTCTTTGCGGGAATTGAAGACGAACATCTTGCGATCCTGAATGGAGTTTTCTATGGTCTTGATCTGACTCATCAAGGTGTCTGATACTGATTCCTTGGTGTAAATGGAGTTATCCGGGATATTGGAGATCCGGTTTTCCACCATTACCAGTCTGATGGCCAGGAAGCCCAGTAATATTACTATTAGAGCTATTGCGAGGTCTTTTACGAATCTTAATTGCATGTTTAGGCCTCCTTTTTTACCTTGAAGATCGAAAGCTCAAGGATTACTCTGTAACGAGATTCCGCATTGGCAACGGTTTCATCGGTAACTTGAGCCGGGCTGATATCCAGGGTTTGGATCTTGATGATATTGTCCTGAGACTCCAGATCAGAAATAAACTGACCAATCTGCACATAGGTGGCTTCAAGCTCAAGATTGTATGTAGTTTCGATCAGGTTTGGCAAGGACCACTTATTGGTGTCGGAGAGTTTGCTAATGGTGATCTTGCGTTGATGCGCCATTTCCCCGATAGTGGTCTTGAAGTCATTGATCTCATCAAAACTAAATTTTTCGTCCTTGCTCAGGCTGTTGTCGATGATTCTGGTGAATTGGCTAAGTTCCTGATCCAAAATTCGCGCGCTATTCAATTGTTCTTGCGAGGTCTTGATCCGCTCGTCCAAATTGCTGATTTCTTTCAGGTTGCTGTTCAGGCTGTTTGCGGAGAGCATGAAGAACACGACCACCAGTAGCAGCATGATCAATATGAAGGCTAAGTATCTCTCTCTCATCTGGCACCTCTCACTGCGTCTGGGGTGTAGCACTCAATCACGAATTCAAAGATTGCGGTATCCTTAACGACCTGACGGATCACCTGTCCGCTCTTGATATCCGGGAAATCGTTGGCTATCTCGGGATTGGCTTTCAAGCGCTGGATAAAGGAATTGATCAGATCAAACTCCTTCACATTCACGTCCACTTCAGTAATGCCGTTGATAGTGAGTATGCCATTGGCATAAGAGAACTTGCGCACTGCCAGGCGATCATCGATTTCCTGGCTGAGGGCAACCATCTTGCGAGCCCAGAATATACGGTTGTTAAAAGTACTGGCCAGACGGCTGAGGTCATTGGAGGAGAGGTAATCGCCACTGGTTTGGTAACGATTCAATTCATCCTGCGTCTCTGCCAGGTATTTTCTGCGATTTTCCACCTTGGTCTTGGTGGCGCCCAGAATATAGAACCATGCCACAAGTATGATGATAAAGCCGAGCAAGAAAAAGATCGCGGCATTGCGGAATGTTTTCCCTTCGCGTTCCTGTTGCAAGCGCTGTTCGCCAAACTTGTTCAGGTTGATTTTAAAGTAGAATTGGTTTGTCATCGCTCTCCCCTTACTCCATCCTCATTGCCAAGCCGATGGCAAGGGCAAGTTGCGGATCTTTTTTATCCTGGAACTTCTCGGGCATTTCCACATTGATAAACGGCATGAACACTTCCGTGGGCACATTCACCTTGTCCTGGATAAATTCCGGCAGTCCTTTCAATTTGGCGCTGCCACCCATCAGATACACTTTGCGAAAGTCGCTGTTACCGGCTTCTTTTACATAGAAACGAAGAGAACGGCGAAGCTCTTCCACGATGGCGTCTTCGGTGGATTTCTCTGAGATATCAAGCATGCTGATCGTCTGTACGGCAGGGTTATTTGGATCGTCGCCAAGCCCGAATTCGAACTTGTATTTCTCGGCGTCCTCCCATTCCATCTGGCGTTTGCGCATGATGTCACGTGTAAAGTTGTAGCCACCATAAGGAATATCGCGGGCAAAGAACTTGGCATCCGGACCCCAGATAACCATGTTTGTGCGATGTGCACCCAGATTCAGCATCACGTACACTCCGTCTTCCACGAAAGCGTTGAGCGCGAAGCTGTTGGCCACCGCCAGAGAATCAATATCCACCAAGTTTGGATTGAGTCCTGCTGTGGCAAGGATCTGGGTATGTTGATTCAACACATTCTTGGAAGTGGCGGCCAACAGGATGTTCATGTTGTTCGTCTTTTCTTCCACTGATAATACCTGGTAATCCAGCACCATGTCCGAACCGCTGATCGGAATGTGCTTTTTGGCTTCAAAGAACAGCGCCGATTCCAGCTCGTCTTCCGGCAGGAAAATGGTCTTGATCTGTTTGATGCTGGTATTATCCCCTCCAATCGAAGAGACCAGGTGCTTGATACTTTTCGGTGAGATCCTCAGGGTCTTCAGCATCTCCACGATCACCGGTGCGAAACGTTCGTCACGCAGATCACTGAGGACATACTCCACGCCTTGAGGCACGGTTGGGCGCACCTCGTAGTTCAGCAGCTTGAAGCCATCGTGAAGCTTTTTGAGGTGGACGATTTTAATGCTGTGTGTACCGACATCGATACCCACAGTCTCCTTGAATCGAACGGGTTTGTTCTTCTTCATATTTCCTCTTTATTCCACATATACATTTATCTAATATAGAGACCTGGGCGGTTGTTTTAAGTTCCAGTTACCCTGCTGCATCGGCTCTTTTCCCCCTTTCAGCCGCACGGCAGGATACAATAGCGGCGATACTGAAAGCAGGCGGTTATCGTAGTTGTAGTTCTTTTTATAACCGGTTCCGTTACCCTCGGCTCCGGGATAGTTTTGGCCAATCAGGCCAAGGGCAGCTCCAAACACAGGATCTGTAATGAGCTGAGGATCAGTGGGATATCCGCACATATCGAGTGGAACGTTCCACACACCACTATTGGAAGGATATTCATTGTCGTTGTGACTTCTATGCACGAAACCGCGGCGGCGTTGAGCTATGGCACCCCAGACATTGATCGTGCCGCGTTCCAGATATGGCCTTGCTTCCGGCCACAAGGGATTGTACCAGGGTAGATCCAGACGCTGCTGCCCCAAGGCCGGAGTAGGCCAGGGCCATGAAGCAGTGGGAGGATAGTGCCTGCGATGGATGTCGATCCAATCGAAAAGTACTTCCTTCTGGGTACCATCGGGGTACTCAACTGTTGCCAAAACCGCGGGCGTGGAAGGATGGGGATGCATATACTCGTAAGTAAACACACCGTCTTCAAATCCGTTGCCCTGTCCGTCACCCAAGGCGCAGAGTGCAGCATAGATCCAAATCCCACCGCCGTCGGCATCCGCTCCGTGATTGGGGTGTTCTCGTTCCATGGTTGTCGGATGCTTGTAGCCATACTTGATTATGATGGAATTCTCAGAAATCAGTCCAATGATGTCGGTGGAGTTATCCTCAGGATTCTGGGGTATCGTGGTATTGGATAGAGCGATGTCACCAATCAAGTACATCTGTCCGGAGCAGCCCCAAGTCTGGTAGCCGGCGAATTGGCCCTTGATCCACAAATCACCATCCACGAAATAGGCACGATTTCGATTTCCGTTAACGGAAAACGGACTCCACGTGGTATCAATTACGGTAAAGCTATTCGTCCATAGTGAGTCGCCGGGAGGTGGATACTCGTCGTATACTATCTTGCTTATGCGCCTGGGAGAGCTAAAATCGGCTTTGAATCCGGTGGCATTACTTCCATCCGATGTTAACATGTAGATGTCAGAACCACCAATGTGTGTCGCCCCGTTACGCAACTCACTCGCCGTTTCGGGGAATTCGTAGCCTTCATATTCTTCAATCAAGCCACCCTGGAAAACTTGATCACGTGGGTAGCTGCCGGGAGTGGATACAATGCGACCGGCTGTGGTTACGAGGTTCAGGAATGTTGGCCAGCCGCCGTTGTTTCCTCCGCCAGCGTTTTTGATATGGATATCCGTATTACTATGAACTTTTCCCGTCAACACGTCCTGTCCGTAGAAATAGACATTCATATCAGCGGGTGAAAGATCCTGATCGGTAAAATACATGAATTCTGAAAATCTGGATTGAACGATGGTAAGCTCACTGTATTTACGTACGATGGACTTACTGGAGCCGTAATAAGCAGCCTGTCCGATTCCATGTCTGACTTCCACCAGGGAGCGAATCTTATAATACTCTCGGGACTCACCAACGCTGCCGGTGGCTCCTGAAGTCCCTTCGAGGAGTGCCGAGCCTGATTGTTCAGACTTCTCTTTATTTATGCGGCTCTGGAGCCTGAAAGTACGCTTCAGATTGGTGTTCTGAAGCCCAACGGTACGAAGTGGGGTGTAGATCACACTCACCGCATCGGGGTTGTTTTCCAAAACCGTTTGTCCCCGAGTAGCCTCTGCGCGCAAGAAATGGATGCCTTGGATGCTTTCATAATCCCATTGAAAAGATCGAGTGTCGCGCATAGCCAGGCCCGCCATGGAAATCCCGCTCATCATTCCGATCACGGATAAAAGAGCAACAATTGCCAGGTTACCGCTTTGACTTCTTAGTATCTTGAGCATAATTCCTCCCTAAACATTGCGTTTGGGTTGATCATTTTCTAACCATGTAGGTAGTGAAATCCACAGTTTTGTAGACTTTATTTCTGGGTAGCGCCGCGTCTCGTACCAAGACCCGGGCCTGAAGATTTACTTTTATGATCGCCAAATCTTCCGTCTCGACCACGTTAAGAGGCAGCAACGAGCCAGTGGCATTGGCATCAGATACGGCAAACTTGGTCACCTGCATTCTGTCCTGCTGACTGCGAATGGGGAAAAGATCCTTGGCACTGCTGCTTTGCATGCCATTGTAAGCGTAGCGAACTTTAATCACACCGCGATCCAGATAGAAATGGATAAAATCATTACCTTGAATCAGTGAACCGGTTGGAGGATATGCCTTTATTCCCGTTGCTTGATTCCAAGTCTGGGCACTACCGGTCAATTCCAGCTTTGTGGAGTTTACCACTCCATAGAATTGATCACCGTCGCCCAAGGCATAACCGTTGCGGATGGTATCCAGACACTTCATCGCCTCCGTCTGAAGGTCGATGTAATCGTTCAATTCTTTATACCGACGAAAATAAACACTTATAACCATCCCCGATACAAAGATAAGTACGGTGGCCAGAGCCATCACCGAGATCATTTCGATCAGGGTGAAACCACGGTTGTTCTTCAATATCTTCATCATGTTATGGTGTTTCTCCGCCCAGACTCATGTAGTAGTCTTCTCTCATCTGCACATACTTCAGTTTTCTGTCGTAGGGATCCTGCCATTCCACGCGGGCGATTAGTTTCACGAACTTATATTGTTGCAAACCGTTATATTCAATCTCCGGCACTGCAGTTACGCTCAATTTACCCATCAGCAGATCCTTCTTTTTGATGTGATCTATCACAACATCCCGGGATTTGAACGTTTTAAAATAGTCCTGACTGCCATAGTTGTTGAATTTGTTAATAAAGTACTGACAGTCCAGTTCTCCGGAGACGAGCAGTGTCGCCACACGATCCCGGTAATTTCTTACGCTCATTCTGTCGGCAAACACTATACCTATATATACGGTAAGAATCAATACCACCAGAATGACTGCCGTCACCAGCAATTCCAAAAGGGTGACCCCCCGCTCATTAGTGAGCAGGCAGGGTTTGTCTTGTAAAAAGCGGGGCGTCATCTTTATACCTTCCTTATTTAGAAACCAGCGCCAGTAGCAAAAAGTTTCGGATTTTCCGCCACTTCTTCGGCTACGGTGCGCTCTACAAAGTTATTCATCACCAGATTGTACAGGGATTGATCCCTGGTCTGCATCCCTTCCTTGGTGGAGGATTGAATGATGGAGGGAATCTGGTAAGTCTTTTCTTCGCGGATCAGGTTTCTCACGGCGGCATTGGCTAACATGATTTCCACAGCGGGCACCCGGCCTTTGCCATCCTTGGTGGGCAACAGAGTCTGTGAGATCACTGCTTCTAGGGATTCCGCCAGCATGGAACGAACCTGTTGTTGCTGTTCTTTGGGAAACATATCGATGATACGGTCAATGGATTTTGTGCAGCTGCCGGTATGCAGCGTGGCAAAAACCAGGTGACCGGTCTCAGCGGCTGTCAACGCCAAAGACACAGTTTCCAGGTCGCGCATTTCACCCACGAGAATGACGTCCGGATCTTCACGCAGAGCGCTACGCAAGGCTGCGGTAAAGCTCCAGGTATCGTGCCCCAGCTCGCGCTGGTTGATCAGGCTGTTTTTACTGCGGTGAACGAATTCGATGGGGTCTTCCACAGTGATGATGTGACAGAACCGGTTGTCGTTAATACTGTCGATCATCGTGGCCAGGGTAGTGGATTTTCCGCTACCGGTAGGCCCGGTCACCAGGATGAGCCCCTTTTCTTTGGTGGTAAGCCTTTTCAGAATCTCCGGAAGCTTAAGCTCTTCATAGGGCTTAATTTCATTGGGAATCACACGGAAGGCTGCCGAAATACCATTGATCTGATGAAAGGCATTCACACGGAAGCGAACATCGTTTGAAAGCTTCGTGGAAAAGTCTATCTCTAGATTTTTGCGAAACATTTCCTGCTGCACTTCGTTCATCACGCCGAACACCAGAGTTTCGATTTCTTCCACTGATTGAATTGGAAGATTGAGTCTTTTCATTTTGCCGTTGACCCGCACCATGGGGTGCGAGCCTGCGGCAACATGAAGGTCGGACGCTCCCGCCTCAGCGGTAAAGCGTAGTAATTCGTGGATTGTCAAAGTACCGTCCTCCCTTGATTAGTCGGTCTCCAGTCCTCCGGACTCAGGGTTGGTCCAAGTGTCAATTCCGTAACCGTGGAATTTAGCTTCGGGAACATCATACCACACTTGTTTGCCTTCGCCGCCAGCGAAATCCTGGGTGGAGGTGGCGATGTACTTGTTAGGGGGATTGCCAACTACTTCAAACTTCCAGTTTTTCTTTGTGCTTTCGCCCAAACTGGCTTCTTTCTGAGCCATCTCAAGGGTGAAACCATCAGTGGAACCGTTGGTCTGCATATAGATGTCGTAGGCTTTGCGGATGGTGGAAATTGCGGTCTGAGCTTCTGTGCTACGTGATTTCTCTACATAGCGCAAATAGCGAGGAACAGCAATAGCAGCCAAAATGGCCACGATGATAACCACTACCAACACTTCGATAAGGGTGAAACCCTTCTGGTTCTTCAGTTTTCTGAGCATTTTTGTATCCTCCTGGGGGATCGTTTTATTTCTTGTTTTACCATGTATGCAAGATGCGTACCAAACCAAACTTCAATTTGCCCTGCGACCATTGGCACAGAGCGGAAACTCATCCTAACGGCGGGCTACCGTTGCACAGCGTAATAGTAATTTTCCACGATACTCCAAGTTTGTAAAGCCGTGCAATTCAGTCAACAACTTTGTTTCGCAAACAACTTCTTACTGGCGCCCTCTTGCCTCTTGATATCATCTCAAACTCCACTTGAACCCCACCTGAACCAGGTTCAAGGGCAGTTCAGGTGGGGTACGTGTGGGATTCATGCTGGTAAAGGGGCCCATATCTCAGACGCCCCGATGTCATCCAGGAATCCATCCTCCCCCGCTCCAAAAGTGACCCATGGTAAAGGTATCATCAACATGAGTTCCCGCTGTCTGAATCGAAACAAGCGCAGGATATGTGGAACTACCCTGTATGATATATAAGGAATACATTGTTTGCGTCCAGATATTGCAAAGGCCTTATGTAATTTTTCGCAAAAAAGGCTTGACGCTTACGCGCTGCTGATGATCTTGGCGCAGACAGTATCAATATAGAGCAAGACAAAAGGAGCATTGAATGTCTAATATCAAGCTTATCCTATTGACTATCAGTCTAATCCTGATCAGCTCGGTTCTGCTATTTGCTGCCGAATCTGGGCCTACTCCGGTAAAAAATGATAATAAATTAGATGATAGGGACATCCTGGCTGAGTTTCGGGGCGGGCAAGTCCTGAGGAAGGATCTGCAGTTTAAAATCTCCAAATTGCCCCCAAACATGCAGGGCCGTTATCAAACCATTGACGGTCAGCTCCAGGTGCTGGACATCATCACCACCGAAGAAGTGTTTTACCGCAAGGCCATAGATCTCGGTATCGATAAAAGCCCCGACGTTCGCGACAAGATTCTCCAAGTGCAGAAACGCTATTATCTTCAGGAGTACTACAAGCGCAATGTGAGCGATCTGGTTACCCTCACCGAAGATGATAAGCAAAGTTTTTATCAGGAAAATCTGAAGCTCTTTTACATGAATCCAAACATCACCATTCATTATATACAGACCGCCAGTGAAGCCGACGCTAAGGCTGCCATCGCAGAATTGAACGCCGGAGCTTCCTTTGCCGAAGTATCGGATAAATACAACCAGAATACCTACGCCAAGGGCTTGAAAGGTGTGATCAAAAACATCCGCCTGAATGGCAACATCCCCGGTTTGGGCAATGATCCCGTGCTGGAAGCCAGTATAGGCGAAAGCATTGCTGATCCCGTGGCAGTGATTGGCCCCGTGCAGACCGATAGCGGTTGGCACATATTCCGTACGGTCGATATCATCGCCGGCCGTCAAAAGGAATACCTGGAAGTAGCGCCCGAAATCGAGCAGCGCATGCGCCCCGCGAAAGAACGTGATTTGCTGGATATATTGAAAAACAATCTGATCGCCAAATACCAGGTTCAGATCGATACCGAAATGGTGGCAAAGATTGACCTGCAACAGAAACAGAATAATATCCCCATTGAAAACGAAGTGCTGATCAGCGGCAGTGATCCGGAATTGAATTACACCGTAACCGATCTGCTGAATACCTTCACCAAAGTATCCCCCCAGGAACAGATCTTTTACATCAAAGGCGGTGGAGCTGCTCAACTGATGGATCAGGAGCTCATCCAAAAGCTGATCTATCTGGAAGCAAAGAACCAGCAGTACGAGCGCTATTTTGACGACAACGAAGAGTATGTGCAGATGAAGCGCAATGTGCTATTGCGCAGAGCCTTCGAATATCTGGTGCTGGAAAAAGTGGAGATCTCAGATTCAGAAGTGGCCGCACGTTACGAACAGGATATCGAAAGCTACGTAAATCCCGCTAAACGCACCATCCAGGTCCTCTTCTTTGAAAACGAAAAGATCGCCAATAAGGCCTGGAAGAAATTCGCCAAGGCTCATAAAAAGGAAAAAGAAAAAGACATTAACAAGATCATCAACAAATACTCCACCCGCCCTCAGAAGAGCATCTTTGAAAATCAGTATGACAACGGTGTGGTAACCGGTGTAGCTCAGGACGCGGAATTTTCCAAACGTATCTGGACAAATCCCGTGGGCTATCTTTCCCCCGTATTCACTGCCAACAATGGCGAGATTGTCTTCTTCCGCACCCTGTCTGAAGATGCGAAGAGCTACAAGCCCCTCACCGAGGTGGAACCCAGAGTGCATGGCGTGATCAAACAGGAAAAAGAAAAGGCTATGCAGGATAAGGTGATCGAGGAACTGAATGTGGAATACGACATGAAGAAGTATCCTGAACGCATTCAGCTCAATCTCAGCGCAGACGAACTCTTCACCCATGCGGATAACGCCGCCCGCAGCCGCAATTACAAGGACGCCATCATATTCTACGATCAAATCATCAAGAATTATGCCAACGGCGTGGACGACTATAAAGCTTCTTTCATGAAGGCTTTCCTCGTGGCAGAAGAAATGCAGGACAAGGATCTGGCCTTACAGCTTTTCCGCTCGTTCCTGGAGAAGTATCCTGAAGGCGACCTGCACGAATCCGCCCGCTTTATGATCGATAGTCTCGAGGGAAACATCGAAGGCTTCGAGGATTTCGAGTAAAGAACTTATCCATCATTTATAAAGAAAAGTGGAGCCATGCGGGTTCCACTTTTTTTGTTATTTCTATCAAATAGTGCTGATGCTGCTTTGACCTGTGATCGAACTATCGCCCTTCAGCTTTTGGCACCACTCGCGCCAGATCCGCGGATGGCAACCAACCCGTACTGCCATTGGGTGTCCTTACCAGGCACCATTCGCCGCTGGTTTTTTCCACGATCAAGATCAGATCTTCATGAATCAGAGCAAGCCGGGATGCGGATTGATCGGCTTCGGAGCGCAATTCTGCAGTATCCGCAATCACTACCGCCTTGTTATTGAAGGCCTGACGGTAGGCCTTGATCCCCAGGAAGATGGCGGCGATAATGAACAGAACCGCTGCGATCCCGCTGATCAATTCCGGAAAAGCCCGCTCCTTCTCAGGATCGTAATGCATTAGCCAATGCAGACTTAGCGCAGTGATGAAGAGCAGAACAAGGCAGAGGATCGCCATCCGGTTCAAACTCATAAAGTCATAAGCCGCAAAGAATACCCTCACCAAAAAGAGTCTCTGAGGATACTGATCTTTGTCCGGTGATAGTCCACAGATGTAATCCAGATTTTCCGCAGCTGCTTTGTGGGCGGAATTGAGATTCAGAGCCCGGAGAAAGTAAAGATTCGCCTTTCCACTCTGCCCTGTTTGCCAGTATCCCACGCCAATATTGTAATACAGATCGGTATTTTGCACTCCAGAGCGTTCCAGCTCCAGCATCTGCTCCAGCACATTGGCTCTTGCCGATATGGCAAATCCGATGATCACCAGTAGCAAGACTATCCGCTTCATTTGCCAACTCCTTTGCTCTGCAAGCCGCTAAACGCGCTTACCAACTGGGTGAGAATCAACAAATCCTCGCTGATTTTCAAAGCGCTGATCTCTTCAGGGCTATACCGCGCTTTGGCACTTTGGTCCAAGAAATCTGAGGTTTGCAGCAATAGCTCATCCGGGACATCATGTTCCTTCAGGATTGCGATCTTTTCCGCAGTGGAAAGCCCTTTGGCAATGCCATACTTATCGGCAAGGAACTGGGTGAATCCGCGCTCTGCCAGAAGGTAAAAATCCTTTGACGCGCGTTTGGCAGCTTCGCCAGACTCTTGCAAATAGCGTTTCAGATTGCGACTGGCCTTTTTCCTCATGTATGCGGCAGGATCACCATTTCGCTGCTTCTCATTCAGCGCCAGCCAGGCGGACAATCCGAGGGCCATCAGGATGATGGCGATCAGTAGCCAATACCACCATGAGGCCAAGTATGATCTGTATTGGGGGTAACTGGGACGAGACAGCATGGGTCTGATGGTCTTCGGTCCGCTGCCCTCCAGTAAACCCGAGAAGTAACTCATTACATTGGCGCCGGATACTTCGATAACGGTGTTTGGACTGTGGTAAGTGCGGTACATTCTGGCATCCGGATCGAACCAGGAAAAGCTGAGCCGGGGTAGTGTGTGGCTGCCCTTGCCGGAGGGAATGATGGTGTAATACAGGGAGCGACTGCCATCGATGCCGGATTTGAGACGATCTACGGCCACGGGAGTGGAGATCTGCGCCGATGTACTCGTGAATACTGGATTGGCAAATTGATTGAAGTTTCCGGTGCCAGCAATCCGAAGACTGAAAGTGACTGCTCCGCCTAAGCTTATCTTGGTGGTGCTGATGCTTTCAGACACCTGAAAACTACCTACTGCACCGGTAAAACCTTCCGGCACATTGGTATCCGGCAGGGGCAACACCTCCAGATATTCACTATGAGATGTGATGTTTTGCGACATGTAGCCAAATTCGTAGATTCTCGCGCTTCCCCTCATCCTGGGGATCTGCACGCGCCCGGTTTCATTTGGCAGCAACACCAGACGTTTGATCAGGGCACGTTGGAAACGTTTACCCTGATAATCCACCCTTTCATAGTCCAGCATAGTGGGTTGTTCATATACGCTCTTGCCGTATCCAGGGAAATCCTGCTCTTCTTCCAGATTGAAGGAGCGCACCATCTGATCCGTATAGAGGTAATATGATACCACCACCGGCTGTCCCTTGAACACTTTGTGATGCTGCATCTGCGCCAACAGCAAGGTTTTACCCTGCATTCGGCTGGCCGACCAGGGCAGGTCTGGATCGGTGTACACATCAAAAGGATCGACCGCCGGACCCTGCTGCGAGGGATTACTGCCAACGGCTTTGACAACGTTGATCTCGAACGCAGGAGTGCTGTACACTTTGTTTACAATGCGGATCTGTTGGGCCGGAATCGTGCTTTTGCCTTCTGCCTTGGGTATGTAATAGTAAACAAAAGTGCGGCTCACTCTGGTGCTACGTTTGAAATTGACGATGGTGCTGGAAGAGCTGGAGGATGAGCGCATATTTACAAAACTGAAGTTCCCGATCTGAGGCGGGCTGGGTTCGGACATAGTGAAGCTGCCTTCATTGCTTACTTCGATGGTATACTCCAGTCGGTCAGCAGTGCTGAGAGTATTCTTGTTTACCGAAGCCTTCACGCTGATCGCCCCGATGAAAACGGGAAACAGGATAAACACCAATATACAGAAAAGAGATTGATTCTTTAGATTCATGGATTACCACCAATTATCGCTGCGTTGTGGGGGGCGCTTCTGCTGTTCTTTACGGTCCTGTGCTTCTTTATTATCAAGCGCTTCCAGGATATTGCGCACTTCCTCTTCGGAACGCTGCTGATCCCCAGAATCCTTCTCCTCTTTCTTGGGGGGAGGTGGATTTTGTTGCTGTTTGCGGATGGCCAATTCCAGATTCGCCTTGGCGTCCTTGTCATTGGGATCCACCAATAACGAGCGTGTGTAGTAGTCTATCGCGGAAGCGTAATCCCGTGCAGAGAAGGAGGCATTACCCCTATCATAAAGGATACCAGCATCCTCAGGCTCCGCGGCGAGAGCTTCATCCATGACCCCGGCAGCTTCATCCGGTTTTCCGCTCTTGTACAGCGCTTTGCCCAGATTGGCTTTGCTGTCCTCGCCGTTTTTGGAGTACAAATCGGCCGCTTTGTCAAAACGACCGCCGTTGTAATGCATATTTGCCAGGCTGGAACGAAACACCTCAGGACGGAAGAAGAACTCGGCAAGCAATAGCAACACTAGGATCAGCAGCGCGGTAAGGATCACTTTTCTCTGTTTCATCGCTGTGCTTTTCCCCCTCGTTTATCGGGCAAGATCATGATCTCAAGGAAGATGATCAGCAGGGTGGTGATCACAAAGATGTGGTACTGCTCTTTGTACATGTTTACTGCGCGTTGCTCTGTGCGCATTTTCTCTCCGGAGTAAATGCGGGAAAGCATCAGGCTAATCTCTGCGGCGGAAGGAGTGATCCGGTAAAATTCAGCACCGCTGACCTGGGCGATCTGCTCCAGAGTTGCCTTATCGAGGGTGCTGATCCGTTCTTCATTGGTATAGGGATTGCGGATCAGGGCACCGCTCTCGCTGCCCACGCCCATGGTGTAGATTCTGATGCCTTTGTTTCCCAGTTCTCTGGCTTTTGCCACTGCAGATCCCGAAAGATCCTCACCATCTGAGATCAGGATCAGTACTCCTTCTGCGGCGGCGGCATTGAACGCGGTCAACGCCAGATCAAGGGCACGGGCAATATCTGTTCCCGGCCTGGCCGCGCTATTGGTATCCAGGCTGCTCAGTACCATTTTGAAGGCCTCGTGATCGTCGGTGAGCGGACATTCGATGGTGGCAGCTCCAGCAAAAGCGATTAAGCCGATGCGATCTGTCTTCAATTGATCCACAAAGGCAGATACCTGCAAAATGGAGCGTAGCAACCTGCTGGGAGCTATGTCTGTAGCCTCCATACTGCGCGAAACATCGATGGCAAATATAATGTCCATGCCCCCAGTACTCAGATCCCGCTCCTGAAAGTCCCATTGCGGACGAGCTAAGCTGAATATGATAAAGCCAAGTGCAATGATCAGGAGATATAGCTTCAAGCCGCTATAGAAGGGCGATAACCTGGCCAGGTAGATCTGAGTAAAGGGCTGCGCGGCATATTTGATGAAACGCCGGTTGCGTCGCCGTGAAAGGCGCCCCACCAGAAAGATCAGGGCGGGGATCAAGAAAAGGAGCCAGAGAGCTTGGAGATTGTGCAGATTCATCGTTACTCGGGAAATACAGGCAGCCAAAAGCTTTTGCAGATTATCTCAAAAAGGAGCAGGAACATGGCGGCTAGCAGAAGCAGGTAAAAGCGATCCTGCCACAGGTAATTCATCTTTGCCAGCATCCTGGTACGCTCCAATTTATCCAATTCCAGCATGATGTTGCGAAGTCCCGCCGCATCAGTGGCATTCGCAGCCTTATTCGTTCCGGTAAGTGCTGCGATCTTATCCAGGGTGAGCATATCAAGCTCGATGAGAGTGGGGATATTTCGGGTGCCAAAAAAGGGGTCGACATACGGAAAGGGCACCAATCCACCGCTTCCCACGCCGATTGGGTACACTTTGATGCCCATTGCAGCGGCCATTCTGGCGGCAGCGATGGGGTCGATCTCCCCGGTATTGTTCACGCCATCGGTAACCAGTATAACGATGCGGGATTTTGCTTTGCTATCTTTCAAACGGGTAACCCCTTTGGCCAAACCCATCCCCACGGCAGTGCCCGAAGCCTCCATATTTACTTCCAGATGGTCCAACGCAGCCATTACACTGGCATGATCCCAGGTCAGGGGACTGGCTGTGATGGCATATTCGGAAAATGCGACCAGAGAAAAACGGTCGTTTGGGCGACGGGAGACAAAATCTTTGGCCACCTTCACCGCTGCTCCCAACCGGTTTTGTGGCATAAAGTCCAGCGCCAGCATGGAGCCGCTTACGTCCATGGCGATCACGATATCCACCCCGTTCTTTTGCAGATCACGAACTCCGTGTCCCCATTGCGGACGCGCCAGAGCCAGAACGAGGCATAGGATCAGCAAGGACTTCAAGGCTGGGTAAAAATAGCGATAAAGATTGTGACCGCCTTGCAGCTCCATCAGCAGTGCCAGACGCGACGCAGGCAGTCCATTGACCCTACGGGAGCGGATCACCAGCTCGTAATACAGGTACAGAGGTATCGCCAGCAGCAGTATCAGAAACCAGGGCTGGGCAAATCTAAAGGCCACTCAGCCCCCCTTCCCGCAGCAGATAAAGCTGCAGTGCCTGTGTCTGCAGAGTAATCTGCTGGGTACTCACCTGCTCTTTGGCAAACTTCACGCGATCACAATAATCGAGGATGCTCAGGGCTTCAGGAGCGTTTAATGAAGCAACTTCCCGCATCAAGCGGCGAATCTCGGATGTCGTCATCTCCATGGCATTGAAGCGGTAGTTATCTTCCAGATAGCTACGCAGGATTTGGGACAAGCGGTAATGGTATTCCAGCAGATCCGTCTCTGCTAAAGCGCTTTGCTGCAAAGCATCCAGAGCCGCCAGCGCTTTCTTCCAGGCCGGGATCGGAATAGGTAGCGGACCAGGTTTTTCGGCTACGGGAACTGGGATCTTGGCTTTCTTGGGACGAGCCGTCATTAGCAGCCACACGGCCAGAGTTAAGCACACCAATCCGATGATCAGATACAGCCAGAAGGGTAATTCAAAGGGGAGCCGAAGAGGAGGCTTCAGATCCCGAAGCAGCGTGTCGTTTTCCGCTCGCGTTGCCAGGACGTGAATCCTGAAGGCATCGGTGCTTTGATCCCCCACATCGGGATCCACCGCCAGCAAACCCAGCTTGGGAAAGCTGAGCGCGCCGGTGTTTAACACCATGATCTTCAGAAGCGCAGTACTTCCGAGATCCTCATGCCCGATATCTGTCTGCAAGATGCGAAACTCTTTTAGCGAGTCCGGGATCACCACTTCCTTCAGTCTAAAATCGGTTTCTAGCTTCAGCTCAAATACACTGCCGATGCTGAGGCTATCCGCCCCGAAAAGACTCTGTTTCAGCTCCGCCGACAGAGGCAGAATCAAGCACAGTAAGAGAAGGGACAGCAGCCTTTTCACCGGTGATACCTCACCGCCCGCGAGAGGAAAAACTGTCTGAGTGCGCTGATATGCGAATCCCCACCTCGAAAAAGGATGTGATCGCAAGACATGGATTTGAAGCTTTCGGATAGTGTTTTCTGAGCCAGCTCGACCCGGGCTTTGTAGGCACTGCGCACTTGTGGAGAGGATGTATTGATCCAGCCCCGTTTCCCGGTCTCCGGATCCAGGAGGCACAATATTCCAGCGTCGGGCAGCACCACTTCGCTATCATCCAGCACCTGCAATGCGATGAGATCGTGCTTTTTTGCCAATACAGCCATCTGTTTTTCGTAGTTTTCATCCAGAAAATCTGAGAGGAGAAAGATCACGCTGCGTTTGCTGAGGATCTTCCCCGCATACTCGCACGCTCTGCCAAGAGAAGTGCCCTTCGAAACCGGTTCGTGATACAGGATTTCCCGCAGGATTTCCAGAGCCCGATTGCGTCCCTTGCGCGGAGGCAGAAATTTCTCCAGACGGTCGGAGTACATGATCAATCCACAGCGATCGCCATTGGCAACGGCGGAAAAGGCCAGGGTGGCGACGATCTCAGCTATGCGTTCCTTTTTCAGAGCCACTTTGGTGCCAAAGAACTGGGAAGCAGAGATATCTACTATAAACACCACGCTCAGTTCCCGGGTTTCACGGTATTTCTTGATGTAGGGCAGGCCCAGGCGCGCAGAAACGTTCCAGTCTATATCGCGATAGTTGTCACCAGCTTGATACTCGCGCACTTCGCTGAATTCCAGGCCCTGACCCCGGAAGCTGGAATGGTACTCGCCCACAAAGATATCATTGACCACATTCTTGGTCATGATCTCCAGTTTCCTGATTCGTTTCAGAATGTCTGCAGTGCTGACCAGATGCACTTTCTCTATTCCTTACAAACTGTATTTAGGGAACTTCGATCTCGTCCAAAATGCGGCTGATGATCTCTTCGCTCTTGATCTCTTCGGCCTCCGCCTCGTAAGAAAGGATGATGCGATGACGCAATACATCAGCTCCAATGGCTTTGATATCGTCGGGAATCACATATCCACGTCCCTCGAGATAGGCATTTGCCTTGGCCGCGCGGGCTAGGTTGATGCTGGCCCGGGGTGAAGCCCCATAAGATATCAGGGGTGCCAGAGAGCCCAGACGGGGATAGCGTTCCGGATGACGGGTCGCCATCACCAGGTGCAGGATGTAATCTGTAAGCTTTTCTTCCATAAAGACTTTGTGCATCACTTCCCGCATGGAAGTAATCTGCTCTGGCGAGAGCACTGCCCGCAAATCCGGTTCTTGCGGATCCACCATCAAGGCCATGATCCGGCGTTCTTCTTCAAAGGAAGGATAGCGGATTAGCAGCTTCATCATAAAACGGTCCACCTGTGCTTCCGGCAAGGGATATGTCCCTTCCTGCTCGATGGGGTTTTGCGTGGCCATCACGAAAAAGGGCTGAGGCAGCTTTTCACTACTATCACCGATGCTTACCTGACGTTCCTGCATCGCTTCCAGCAAAGCGGATTGCACCTTGGAAGGCGCGCGGTTAATCTCGTCGGCAAGGATGAAGTTTGAAAAAATGGGACCCTTTTTGGGGATGAACTCCCCCGTCTTCTGGTTAAAAATCAAGGTGCCAGTGATGTCGGCGGGCAAAAGATCCGGAGTAAACTGGATGCGGTTAAATCCCGCCTGCAACGTGCGGGCGAGGCTGCTGACGATGAGAGTCTTCGCCAATCCGGGAACACCCTCAATCAGCACATGGCCATCGGCCAAAATGGCGATCAGAAGCCTTTGGATAATGGCTTCCTGTCCCACAACCACTTTTGCTAATTCATTGCGCACATCGCGCATTGCGGCCGATGATGCGGCCACCTGAGCCTGGATTTCTTCAATCAGCACATAACCCCCTGGAAAATATTACCGATTAACGGGAAAACGGGAATCCGGCACACCGTAATTCCCGATTATATTACTTTGTTAAAAGCTATGAGCGCGTAAGATGTATCTTATCTGGATACGGCTTTACGGACTTTATTGGCTTTCAGACAGGAGCTGCACACTTTCACGCGCTGCACGCCGCCATTCATGATCGCACGAATCTCATGCAGATTGGGGTAAAAGCGACGCTTGGTGGCGTTCAACGCGTGTGAGCGATTGTTACCAACCTGAGCGGTCTTTCCACATATATCGCATATTCTTGACATGATAAACCGTCCCTTCAATTTTCTTATTTGAGTGCCACGTTATTTTGGACGCTCTTTTTGACAAGGGATTTATTACATACTCTGGGGAATCCTGATGTCAAAACGGCTGCCACCCTGATCAGTGGGAACATACTCCAGGCGGCCTTTGTGTTCTGAAACCAACTTCCGGCAGATCGCCAGACCCAAACCGGTACCATGCGACTTGCCATAGGTGACAAAGGGCTGGAATAGATCCGCCTTGATCTCATCCGGAATGCCGGGACCATTGTCTGAAACGCTGATCTGGAGCCAACCTGATGCCATGGAAGTGGTAATCTTGATCTCACCCTCGCCGATTATGGCTTCGGAGGCGTTTTTGATCAGATTCATCATCACCCGGCGGATCTTGCTCTCATCAAAGTGGACGTAATCCTTGATCTTGTTCTCCACCACAAAACTGATCTTTCTGCTCTCCAGCACGGCGATATGCAAAGAACGCATCTCGTCAAAAAAGTCATCCAGCTTGATCTTTTGCACCAGGGGTTCGCTTTCCACTCCACGGGCAAAATCCAGAATCTCGCGCACCATCTGATCGATCAAACGGGTCTGTTTCACAATATTCTGACTGTAGTTACTGGTTCCGGGAGACATGTTTTCGATCAACTGCGCCGTGAGCACGATCACAGTGAGCGGAGTCTTGATATCGTGGATAATCTTGCTGGCAGCCATCCCGATCGCCATCAGGCGGCTCTTGCTGATCATCTCGTCCATCAATTCTGCGAAACGCTCATTGGTTTCTCTCAACCGTACGGATAGAGTGCGCATCAGGTTGAACATCATCATGGGATGGGTGAACGAGATATCCACAAATACCTTCCGCGGGATCAAGAGTAGCTCCACATCGTCCAGCGCACGCACCGACGCACTGCGCGGTTCGTCGTTGATCACCCCCATTTCACCAAAGAATTCACCGGGTTCCAGTACGGATAGTTGCGCGTGGGGCATATCCAGATTGTTTAGATTCTTCATGATCTCCACGCGTCCCTTACAGATATAAAACAAGTTATCAGCGGTCTCGTTTTCAGCTATAATGCTTTGCCCAGCCTTGTAATGAATGCGGGGAAGATCCTTGGCAAAATTGTTTACCTCTTCCTCACTTAGACCCTGAAAGATGCTCTGAGGCTTTACTTCATTATGTTCCATACTGCTACTCCCTAATAGGCATATTACTCAATTGTCCTATGATTTTCAGGTTCGGAATATCTGTCAAGTAATTCCTCTGATTAGCATTCCCCCATTTTACAATCCAGAATTATTTTCGATTGCATGATCACGTCTGGCTTCGATGCTATGCCATCGTTTGTACTGAACGATCATGCTTATGCAGGTGCTGAAGAAGTTGATTAAAGCCTCCATAAGCCCGGAGGGCGCACCACAGGAAATACCCTACACCGTTCCGCATATTCTCAAAAGGGCGCTACGGCGAGCGCTCCTACTGTACAG
>JAGOKK010000018.1:25977-29519 GCA_017994635.1 Candidatus Cloacimonadota bacterium
CGCTCCTACTGTACAGGCGGTCGCTGTACCGCCTATGTTCTGCAGGAAAGTCCATACGGTGAACGCTATGATTGTTTTGCCCATATATGGCTTTGCGTAGATCGGGGAGTGTGTTTGTGTCTCTACATCAGGGATCAATGGTGCCCATTGTCAGCACGAACTCCACAGGAACCCCTCTTGAACCCCACCTGAATCCAGTTCGGGTGGGGTTCAGGTGGAGTTCGAGTGGAATTCAAGCCAGAAGAGGGATACAGCGGATGACCCAATGCAAGACAAGACTAAGGGGGTAGTACAATCTCCACTGATGATGGCGCGGTGGTCCCGCAGTCTTGTACCCCGAAAAAAGCCTTGACGAAAATAAGCCTCGAGATATTTAGGCAATTAACTAAATACCTTAAGAAGGAAGCCAGCATGTCAGACAGCGTGTTCAAAGCCATTGCCGATGCCAACCGACGCAAGATCCTGAATATTCTGAAGCAACACCACAGCCTCAGCGCAGGCGAAATTGCCGAGTATTTTGAATTTAGCAAAGCCAGCCTCAGCGAGCACTTGAAGATCCTGCGTAATGCGAACCTGATCTACGGTGAAAAACGGGGGCAGTATATCCACTATTCCCTGAATACCGGCGTGTTTGAAGACATACTGACCTGGGTGCTTACCTTGAGGAAAAGCGAGGAATCATGAAGCGCATCACAAACTTCTGGGGATCATTGATCCTGCTATTCGTTTACACCGTAGCTCTTATTTATTTTATGAAGGCGTTGCCCTCTGACGCTCAAATCCCGATGCACTGGAACGTCAGGGGTGAGGTTGACGGATTCTTTGGCAATACCGGAGCCATACTTTTCGGCCTTGGCTTCAGCTTTGGACTGTTTTTTCTGCTGTATCTCCTCCCCCTGTATTCGCCCAAGTACCGGCAGGATGAAGAGCGATTTGAAAAGGTATTGCCCGCAGTGACCTTTGTAACCATCCTTTTCTTCGTGCTGATCAACGTCTACAGCTATGTGATCGCGTTGTACGGCAACGTGATACCGGTGAACTTCATCTTTGTGCTGATTGGTTTACTCTTCGTCTTTTTGGGCAATCTCCTGCCCAAAGTGCCGCGCAATTTTTTCATTGGGATCAGGACACCCTGGACCTTGACTGATGAAGAAAACTGGCACAAGACTCACCGTTTGGGGGCCTATCTCTTTGTCCTGGGAGGGTTATTGATGCTGGTAAAAGCCTTTGTCCCATATTCTGCGCAGAAGTTTCACCTGTTGTCGATGATCCTTACCCTGGTGCTGTTCCTGTATCCACTCGTGCATTCCTTTATCCTCTTCAAGCAAAAACGGGCATAGAGAAAATCCTTGACTCTTTTTTAGCACCCTCACCAAATTGAACTACATAAGATTTATAGTTACCGATAGGAGGTATTGTCATGTTTTTAAGCGGATCACAGCTAAAAGAAGTATTCCTCAAAGCCAAGCAGAAACGCTTTGGAATAATCGCATCAAATGTAGTTTTCGATTCTCAGATCAGAGCCATCGTTCAGGGCTATAACAGCGTTGGATCGGACGGCCTTCTGCAGATGAGCTCCGGAGCCTGCAAATACGCCGCGGGCGAATCTCAGGACATGAACGCCGGAGCGCGGCTGATCTCCACCATCATCAAGACTTTTGCCGCACAATTCCCCAAAAGCGGCGTTGGCTTGCACATCGATCACGCCACCCCCAATTACTTCGATTTCATCGTCTTCTGCATCGAGAACAATCTGGTAACCTCCGTGATGATCGACGCATCCAAAGAAGCTCTGGCCGAAAACATCCGCATCACCAAAGAAGTGGTGGAAGTGGCGCATAAACACGGCATCCTGGTGGAAGGCGAAATCGGCCACATCAAAGGCACCGAGGATGAGATCGTATCCGACACCGAGCTTTACACGCATCCTGAGGAAGCCCTGGAATTTGTAACCAAGACCAATGTGGATCTCTTTGCCGCTTCCGTGGGGACCAATCACGGCGTGTCCAAGGGCGAGAACATCGTCCTGCGTCTGGATCTGGTAAAGGAAATTGATGATCTCCTGATCAAGAACAATGTGGAACGTGGACTGGTATTGCATGGCGCTTCCGGGCTCACTGACGAGCAGCAACGCGAAGCGATCCGGAACGGGGTGGTGAAGATCAATAAAGACACTCACTATCAAATGGATATGGCGCAGGAAGTTCAAGCTTTTTGGGAAAAGGAAAAGTACGCCATCGTGTGTCCCGAAGGCACCGATCCCAAAGCCTACGTACCCAATAAGGGCAAATTCGACCCCCGCAAATGGCTGGTGAAAGCCGAGAATAAGATGCAACAAACCGTGAAGGACTTTTGCATCGTTACCGGCAGCGCCAATAACAGCATATTACTATAGGAGCTAAATATGTCAAAAGTAGCAATTAACGGTTTTGGCCGCATCGGCCGCCTGGTAATGCGCGCCATCATCAAGTATCATCCGGATCTGGAAGTGGTAGCCATCAATGATCTTACCGATGCCAAGACTTTGGCGTACCTCTTCAAATACGACAGCGTGCACAAGGTCTTTGACGGCGAGGTAAGCCACACTGAGGATAGCATCATCGTAAATGGCAAGAGCATCAGAATCTTTTCCCAAAAAGATCCCGAGACCCTGCCCTGGAAAGACCTGGGAGTGGAATACGTGATCGAATCCACCGGCATCTTCTCCACCAAAGAAAAAGCCAGCAAACACCTCGTAGCGGGTGCAAAGAAGGTGATCCTCACCGCTCCCGCCAAGGACGAAGTGGATGCCACAATCGTGATGGGAGTAAACCACAAAAACCTCAAGGATAGCGATCTGATCGTTTCCAACGCGTCCTGCACCACGAACTGCCTGGCACCCGTCGCCAAGGTCCTGCATGATCACTTTGGCATCGAAGGCGGATTGATGACCACCATCCATTCCTATACCAACGATCAAAACATTCTGGATCTGCCCCACAAAGACCTGCGCAGAGCCAGAGCAGCCGCCATGAGCATGATCCCCACCACCACCGGCGCCGCCAAAGCCATCGGCCTCGTGATCCCGGAATTGAACGGCAAACTGGATGGCCTGGCTGTTCGCGTGCCCACTCCGGATGGTTCACTGGTGGATCTCAGCGTCACCTTGTCCCGGGAAGCGACCAAGGAAGAGATCAATCAAGCGATGAAAGAAGCTTCCGAAACCTACATGAAAGGCTATCTGATGTATGCCTCCGATCCCATTGTGTCGATCGACATCGTGGGAAATTCGCATTCATCCATCTTTGATAGCGGAACCACCTACGTGAAAGGCAAGATGGCCAAGATCCTGAGCTGGTATGATAACGAATGGGGTTATTCCTGCCGCGTGACCGATCTGCTGGAATATATGACCACTCTGTAATGTATAAAGCATCAATCGAGTAGGGTGATGCTGGGATGATCAAATCCAGCATCATCCCTCTCACAGAACCGTGCGTACGGGTCTCGTACACGGCTCCTGGTAATCCTTGTAACTATTCCATATAGTCAAACAAAACACC
>JAGOKK010000019.1 GCA_017994635.1 Candidatus Cloacimonadota bacterium
GGGTGATCGCTCTCCCCTAAGCTAAAAAGTTACTAACATATCCGCGGGATGCTTCGGTGTTCCGCGGTTTTTTTGCTTATGAAATTGATTGCTACACGGATAGAGGATTCGATACGTCTCGTGTCGATACGGAACGAAGTTTCGTAAAAGCAAGCGACTGCGTCGCTTCTGCAGACGAGATGTCTGCAATCCTGAGAGGGGCGACATTATCATAGCATACACCTGTAGGGGCTTTATTGCATTTGTTACATCTAACGAGGGGCTCCGCTGCGCTTAAGCACCCTCGCTATGAATAGTGTCGCCCTCGGGGCTGCTTGAGACTTTATGGGCGTCTTAATTACATGTATATGCATGATCGTTCAGTACAACCGAAGGCGTAGCATCGAAGCCAGACGTGATCAATGGCAATTGAAAATAAGACTGGATCAAAAAAATGGGGTAATGCCAAGCGAGATTTTCCTTGACCGATAGTCCCCGCTCCAAAAGCATCAGCACAAAGCCTAAAGCATGGAGAAAGAAACGCTTATGAAAAGAGTGATAATCCTGATTTGCTTGTCCCTGTTACTTTTATCTGCCTGTCAGAGTGAGAGTGCGCGGGCTGCCAATGCCAATAAAAAACTAGGCACACGGCAGAATCCGATCAAGATGTATTTTGTGCCGTCTTTGGAAGCAGGTAAGGTAGTAGCCAGCGGTGAAGCGATAGCCCAGGCACTGAATGAAGCCACGGGATATCATTACAAGGTGGCAGTGCCCACCAGTTACGCGGCGGTGATAGAAGCTTTGGGCACTTATCAGGCTGATATTGCCTGGCTGCCCACCTATGCCTATGTGCTGGCAAAACAGAAGTATAACGCCAATGTCCGCCTGATGACAGTGCGCAACGGATTGAAAAGCTACCGGGGGCAATTTGTGACCGCGCGAGACGACATCAAGACCCTGGAAGATATTCAGGATAAGGTGGTTGCTTATACTGACGCGGCTTCCACATCCGGCTACATTTATCCTTCGGCGATGCTGAAACAAAAGGGTATCGTGCCCAAAGATCATCTCTTTGCCGGAGGTCATCCCCAAGCTATTCTGGCTGTTTACAGTGGCAGAGCTGATGTGGCCTGTTCATATTGGAGTCCGGCTGATTCCACTGGTATGCCGATGGACGCCCGCGAAAAGCTGTATTCCACGCACAAGGACATCTTCGACAAGGTGCACATCGTGGATTACACGGATTGGATCCCAAACGATACGGTCACCTTCCGCAAGAACCTTCCCGAAGAGCTGGAAAAAGAAGTGGTGAAGGCACTTTACGACTTCGCCCAGAGTGCTCAGGGGCAGAAAACCCTAAAGAGTTTGTACGACGTGGATGGTCTGGAACACGCCTCTGATGCGGATTACGACGTAGTGCGTGAAGCGCTGCAAGCCATGAATATGAATCCCGAGGAGATGCTGAAGTAAGTGGTGCAACTACTGGAAGTAAAGAACCTGGATAAGAGCTACGACGGCAAAAGCTATGCCTTGAAGAACCTCGGCTTTGCCATGGAGGAAGGGGATTTCATCGTACTATTGGGGCTTTCCGGCAGTGGAAAATCCACCCTGCTGCGCTGCATCAACCGGCTGATCGAGCCCAGCGGCGGGGATATCCTCTTTGAGGGGAAGTCGATAATGGCCTACAAAGGGCTGCCCCTCCGCCAGTATCGGCGCAATATCGCCATGGTCTTCCAGCAGTTCAATCTGGTAAAAAACCTCTCAGTGCTGACCAATGTGTTGACCGGCAGATTAGGATATCACGGCCTCGGCTCAGCCTTTACCAGGCAAGAGACGGATCTGGCGATGCAAAACCTAAAACGCGTGGGGCTGCAGGATTTTGCCTCGCGCCAGGTGAAACAACTCTCCGGTGGACAGCAACAACGAGTGGCAATCGCCCGCGCTTTGATGCAAGAGCCCAAGATCATTTTGGCGGATGAACCTGTGGCCAGTTTGGATCCCGCCACGGCGGATTCTATTATGCAGTATCTGGCCGAGATCAATAAAGATGGCATTGGTGTGATATGTTCCCTGCATTTTCTCTCTCTGGCGCGGCGATACGGTAGTAAAGTACTGGCGCTAAAGGACGGGATCAAGGCCTTTGAAGGACTGCCTGTGGAAATCGATAAACAGCGATTTAAAGAGATCTACGGCGAGGACGCGGAAGAGATCTGATGTTTTTCTCTTGACAGAAATACCACACAAAAAAGAGTGGCAGAACATATGACGCGAGGTGGAGCAGCTGGTAGCTCGTCGGGCTCATAACCCGAAGGTCGAAGGTTCGAATCCTTCCCTCGCTACCATTTTTGAGAGTTTGTAAACTCTCGTTTTTTACTAAAAGAGTGTGGCGGTGTAGCTCAGCTGGTTAGAGCGTCGGAATCATAATCCGCAGGTCCGGGGTTCAAATCCCTGCGCCGCTACCACTTTTTTTTATGCGCCAGTAGCTCAGTAGGATAGAGCAGCAGCCTTCTAAGCTGCGGGTCAGGGGTTCGAATCCCTTCTGGCGTGCCAGAATTCCTCAAGCCAGTTTTATATGGTGGATGTAGTTCAATGGCAGAGCACCGGATTGTGGTTCCGGGCGTTGTGGGTTCGACTCCCATCATCCACCCCATATTTTGTGCTGATAAGCATAAACCACCGCAGCGATATCGGAAGGTCGATGCGGTTTTTTTATACCCAGGAAACCCGGGGAAAGTAAACTTTGTTCACAGTCTGCTGACTGAGCCAAAATCATTTCTAGCGCGGATCAACATTTTAGTGACGCGGTAAAAAACCTTGTCATTAGGGGGGATAAGCCTTCTGAGGAAACCGGAATATAAGTTCGGAACAAAACTTGCATCTCGTATTCGCATCAAGAAATTGTGAGGAAGTAATGAAAAAGAGAATCTCGATTGTCGCCTGTATGATCCTTATCCTGGCTGTAGGTCTATATGCCAAGAGTGTTAAGACGATGGACAATTTTGAAATAGTACCCAATCCTATGTATCGCAGCACCACTATATATGTAAATATGTCTGAACCCACCGAAGTGCAGATCACGATCGATAACCTCGCAGGTGAGACTATTCGCACCATTTATACCGGCGTATGCGGCAAGTCCGCCAGCTTCCTGTGGGAACGCGATGATGCCGAAGGCAATTATGTAGAAGACGGCACCTATTACGTCACGGTAAGATACGAAGGCCGTTACACCTCCACGAAGAAGACGCTGATTCTGAAGTAATTTTATAAGGGCATTTGCGCTTTATATGACAACAGACTGTAAAAAGAAGTCCGGATCGGGCTTCTTTTTATTTTTGGCCGCCACGATCAGTGAAGCGCTACATCTACGTTCAAATCGCCATGTCAGCAGCATGGTGATCCTGCGGCAGATTCTCTTCACCGGGTATGAGGCTTTACCCCTGATCAGTTTCCTGGCCCTGGCCATCGGGGGATTGATCATCCTCCAGGGAACCAATTTGCTTTCCAACTTTGGTCAGGGAATCTGGGTGCATATCATATTGGTGACAGTGGTGGTAAACGAACTTTCCGGTATCCTGACAGCGCTGGTGGTGGTGGCTCGCAGCGGAACGGCAATATCCACAGAGCTGGGTAACATGAAGGTGCGCCGCGAGATAGATCTGATCGAATCTTTCGGCATCTCGCCGATTGGCTATCTGGTGGTGTCGCGCATTATCGGCGTGGTGGTAGCCATGGTGGTGCTGGTAGTCTATTTCAATGTGATCGCAGTAATAGGCGGCTGGCTATTTTCCCGGATCTTCAACCATCTGGAGTTTCGGGCATTTATGAATGATTTTCTCTCGGTGCTACAGTTGTCCCATGTGGTCTCCAGCATCGTCAAATCCACCGTGTTTGGACTGATAATATCTTGCTTTTCGGCCTTCCACGGGATCAGTGTGGGGCACGCCAGCACGGAAGTGCCACAGCGTACGATCAAGGCTGTGGTGAGTTCCATCTTTGCCATCATTGTGAGTGATATGGTCATCACCTGGCTGTTTTGGGTATTCCGATGATAGTAAGCTTTCACGATGTTTGCAGCCGGGAAGGGATCCGAAATCTGGATCTGAGCCTTGATCTGGGGGGAACTACATTGCTTTATGACCCTTCAGAAAAGCTATCCCGCGCCATTTTAAACGCGATGGTGGGGCTGGATGAGATCCTGCAGGGTGAAATCAGGATCGAGGGAGCATTGCTGGACGACTTCTTGAGCGCCAGCCCGCAGATTCGCAATTTTGGGTACGTCTTTGATGAAGGTATCATGCTGTCAAATCTGTCGCTGAAAGAAAACCTGCTCTTGCCTCTGCGCTGGTTGGATCCAAATCTGAATGAAGTGGAGACCGTGGAGCGCATCCTGGCGCTGATGCGAGATTTTAGCTTGGAACTGGATCTAAACCAGCGTCCAGTGGTTTATCGGGCGGGAGAGCTGAAGCTGCTCAGCTATGTGCGAACCCTGATGATAGATCCCCGAGTACTTTTGATCGATGACCCTTACTACATCCTGAATAAACGGGAACGGAGCATTCTCTTGCAGGTGCTGCAAGACCTGAAAAAGCATTTCTGCATGCTTATTTCGAGCAATGACGATGACTTTCTGACCGGCTTTGCTGATCAGGTGGTTGATTTGAGCTCCAGAGCAGAAAACTTCGTATCTGCCGCAAGTCTTTCTTGACAAAATGGTGCCCTTCTAAAAGGCTAGATCCGTTTGGGATAAAGTATGAACTATAAACTGAAACACACTCGACACATCGTAATGCTCTTCATTATCATCCCCACAGTGGTGTTGATCACCACCGTCGTATTCATCGCGCTGAAGCAAAACATGTTTGAAAAACGCTTTCATTACAGCAGCAGCCTGGAAAATGCGATCGGTATATCCACCGGAACACCAGTGCTCTACAAGGGTTTTGAGATCGGACGAGTGCATAGTTTCGAATTGAGTGAAGATGGGACCATCAAGCTGGATTTCTACGTGCTGAAGCGTTATCAGACCACCATCGTGGAAGCCAGCGTGCTGTATCGTACCACCAATCCCATCACCAGCAAGACCACTTTGGAATATGTGCGCAGCCCTGAGAAAATGAAGCCGCTGGAGGAAGGAGCGCACATCCCCTCCACCGATTTTCCAGAGGGACGCGCGCTGCTGCGGGTTTACCTGCCCAAAGCGAGCGATCCCATCGCCGCCATCATCGAAAACATCGAAACCCTGACCCGGGAACTGAATATGGACGACAACGCCGATAAGGGCGCTCTGATGCGCATCTTGGTCTCAGCCGCCGATGTAACTCAAAAGGCAGATATTACCCTGGATCTGATCAATGAAAACATGCGGGAGATGAACCTGCTGATCAGCAACTTGAATAGTGATCACAATGCTGATGACGGGGTGATCCTGCGCATCCTGAACAATGTGGCCGACATCAGCGAAAGCGTTGCCGGGCAGACCGATGAGCTGGAACGCCTGATCGAGACCGTGAATGTGGCAGCGCAGAATTATGCCGATCCTGATTCTCTGATCATCAAAATGACCGATCCGCAGGGGGATAAGATCTTCGCTCCGCTTAGTTCCACACTTTACAACCTCAGCGCCACTCTGGATGATCTGCAAAAGATCATGGGCAGCCTTTCTCGCTCCAATCCAGAACTGCTGCTGATGATAAACAATCTGAATGAAACCTTGGAAAAATCCTCCAAGACTCTGGAAGCTCTAAATAACAATCCCCTGCTGCGCAAGGGAATACCAGAATCGCGCATCAAGGCCTTTGCTCCGGACGGCAGATTCCAGGACTTGCCCGATGAAAACTAAGCTGTTTGCGCTCCTGCTTTTAGCTCTGCTGCTTGGCTTTGCGGCTTGCTCATCCCCGCCAAAGCAAGTGCAGCCTCAAGCCCGGGTTTCGGCTGATGCCACGCTGAAGCTGGCGCAAAACCTGGAGCAAAAGCAGCGATGGTTGGACAGCACCCAGAGTTATCGCTCGGCGATAGCTCAATATCAGGCTTTTGGAGAGATTCGCGGACAGCTCTATGCCTTGGCAGGTCTGGCGCGGATTGCTCTGCAAAATGAGGATTCATCCGGATTCCATTTGCATCGTCTGCGTATGCAGGAACTGGTGGAAAAGGCTGATCCGCCGGCCAAGTACATCCTCGACCTTCTGGATATCTACGTGTTGGAACGGGAGGGTGATTATGCCCGGATCATGGATGTGGCGGCGGATGCATACGATTATCCCATCCATATCCGCATGCAAATGCTCAGCCACCGCCTTCAGGCAGAATCATATACCAATCCCGGATACGCCAGCGAGAGTTTTGTCGATTTACAGCGCTTGAGCGCGCGGTATCGTAAGTCCCTGAAAAAGGACTTTTCCGCGGATCCCGTGGTACTCGCCAATGCTGAATACGCCATGGCATATCATAGCTACCTCCTCAGGCAGTATGACACAGCTTTACAGCTCATCGAGCGGGCAATCGATCTGGATTATCGCTATGAGAATTTCGGGGGTCTAGGTTCTGGGTATTGGTTGCGGGGAAAGATCCATGGGACGATGGGAAATAGCAGCTCTGCTCTGGCCGATTTCATGAAGGCCAGGGATATCTTCAGCCATTTCCAAAACCCGCGAATGCAGGAGCAAGTAAACGCCGCCATCAGCGGTCTGAAAGGAGATTGAAGATGAATATGCAAGGCAAGAAAGCATTGATCCTGGGAATCGCCAACCGGCACAGCATCGCCTACGGCATCGCCAAAGCCTTAAAAGAACAAGGTGTGGAACTGGCTATCTCCTACGCCGGGGCTGGCCTGGCCAAAAGAGTGCTCCCCATTGCTGAAGAATTGGGCGTGGATCTGGTCTATGAGACCGATCTGAGTAAGGATTACGACGTGAAAAACATGATCAGTCTCCTGGCTGAGGCATGGGATCATATAGACTATATCGTGCATAGTGTGGCCTACGCGCCTTCCACTGAATTGAATATCCCCTTTCACCATACCAGCCGGCATGGGTTCTTGACCGCCATGGACATCTCGGTATACTCCCTGATCTCAGTCTTGCGGGAAGCGGAAATGCTCTTGCGACCGGGGTCAGCGGCTCTTACTCTAAGCTATTACGGTGCCCAGAAAGTGGTACCAAATTACGGAGTGATGGGAATCGCCAAAGCCGCCCTGGAAGCAAGCGTGCGGTATCTGGCGCATAGTCTGGGCGAGAAAGGAGTGCGGGTAAACGCCATCTCGGCCGGTCCCATACGCACTTTGTCATCATCAGCCATTGGTGGCATCGCACAGATGCAACGCAGGATCGAAAAGACTGCCCCTCTGGCAAGAAACATCGAACAGGAGGATATTGCCAAGACAGCCCTGTATCTCTTGTCAGATCTGGCTTCCGGTGTTACCGGCGACCTGATCTATGTGGACGCGGGTAGCTCGATCATGGCATATTAACCAGTATGAAACTATTTGAAAATGCCTCCCTGCCCACCAGTTCCAATGCTTTGAAACGCGTTAACGTGCTGTTTGACACACAGATTATAAAGATATCCCCGGATAGCATCATCAGCGAAGAAGAGCCTGAAGTGATCGATCTGAAGGGGAAGATACTACTCCCCGGGGCGGTGGATCCCCATACTCATCTGCTTGGCAAAAAGAAAGCCATGGCTCGGAGATTGAAAGAAGCCACCGGGCAAGCCATCAAAGGCGGATGGACCTCTCTGGCCGAGCTCAGTTACCAGAGCGAAGAGCCCATATTTGACATAAAGAAGCTGGAAAGCATGATCGCTCTGATCCAGGATAACGCTCTGTGCGACATGGCACTCTGGGGAAATGTGGATATCCTGGATTACCCCTACCACGCGGAAGCTGCTCAGGATCTGTGGGCAAAAGGCGTGGTGGGCGTGGGCCTGATGTCTCCTTCCCCCAATGAAAAGATCCAGGAGCTTTCATATACCGAGATCATGGATCTGCTTCTGGATATCTATGAAAGCGACACTGCCTTTGCTTTCCAGGGTTATGATCACGAGAGCCACGATCACTACAGCTTGGATTCCCACATGGATGCCATCAAAAAGATCCTGCGGCGGATGCAGGAAAACCCCATTCACATTCCGCGGATATCCCATTTCCCCGTGATCGAATTTATAAACACCATCTCCAAGCGCAGTGACATATCATTCGCGCTCAGTATGCGAGATCTGATGCACATGCTGGAGCCGGAGGATTTTCCCGCGGCTTTCGATACCGATTTCTCTGAGTACAGGGATCTGCTTTATGACCTTCTAAAAGCTAATAAAATCTACCTTTTGACCAATAGTAGCGGCAGCGAAGATGCGAAAAGTGATATCTTTAAGGGCAATGACCCCCAGATCATGAGCTACAGCTATCACTGGGTGCTCTCGCAGCTCTGGAAGCGGCGTAAAATCCCCCTGGCCACCTGTATCAAGATGACCGGTGAAAACGCCGCAAAACGTTTGGGGATTTACCCTCAAAAGGGCTGTCTGGAAGCGGGATCAGACGCAGATTTTGTGATCTACGATCCTGAAGGCAGCACCATCGTGCAAAGCCCTTCCGGCAAGGATGTAGAGCTGCTGGGGAATATTGCAGCCGTATATCTGAGAGGTCACATGATTGGCAACGAAGAAGCCCCCTCCGGGCAGTTTATCACCCGCGGTCAGAGTCCCAAACGCCGGCACAATAACAGTACATGGATATAAGGATACCCAAAGAAATATGAATCAATGTCTCGAACACCTGAAGTCCGCGCTGGACAAGCATCCTGAGCTGAAGTACTCACTGAACTTGTCCCTGTGGCAAACCGATTTTCTGCGCTTTTATCAAAGCCAGACAAATTACAACATTTCCAAGGAAATGCAGCATCTAAAAGCCACCATCTACAAGGGCAAAAAGTCCTGCTCCTTTGAAGTAAACCATCCTGATGTAACCAAGGTGGACAGCGCCCTGGTGGAGGCCATGCAGATCATCGATGCGCTGCCGGAGGATCCGGATTTTGTGGATCTGGAGGACGATCTGCGCCTAAGGGCACCCAGAGAGGTGGTAAACAACATCGAAGCCATCGATCTGAAGCACAAGACAGGGATCCTCTCCATGCTGGCGAAAAACGCTGCGGAGCACGATTTTGAGCTGTATGGCACTTTTATCTGCAACTACAGCAGTACCCGCATCGTAAACAGCAATGGTCTGGATAAGAGCAGCACTCACTCGCCGATCTATCTGGAGGTAAAGGCAGTTCACCGCAGTAGTCAGGTCACAGTGCTGGAAACCTTTGGCGGCGACGACTTCAGATACTTCGATTACGAGGCCTTCAATGACCGTCTGATGGCGAAGATTGCCAATACCAAAAATCCCGTGATCGACGTGGAACCCGGCGAATATGAAGTGATCCTGGCTCCGCGCTGTGTGGCGGAATTTGTGTCCTATCTCAGCTATGCTATGAACGCCCATTCTCTGGATCAGCACAGCAGCTACTTTGAGGACAAGGCTGGCCAAAAGGTTTTTCCCGATCACATCAGCATCATCGACGATCCTCACGATCCGGAAATGATCCGCCAGGATTACGGCTCCGGCGGACACCTTTATGAGACCATGGCATTGATCGATAAAGGCGTATTCAAAGGCTTCATGTGCGACCAGTATTATCATTTCAAGCTGGGTCTGCCCAAGAACGGAAATACCGCATCCTGCCTGAAGATTGCCCCGGGGCACTCCACTCTGGAAGCCATGATGGCCAAGGTGAAGAGGGGTTTGTATATATCCAGTTTGCACTACATGAACCTGATAAATGCGAAGGAGACATCCCTCACCGGACTCACCCGCGACGGCACTTTCCTGATCGAGGATGGCAAGATCACCGCTGTGGTGAACAACCTGCGCTTCACAGAGAAGATCAGCCGCATCCTGGAAAACACTCTGGAACTGGAGGATAAGGCTTACACTATCCCCTTCTCCGAAAACTACGCCGATTTCGATGTATCCACTGTGAAAGCCCCGCACGCCAGGATCTCCAAATTTAACATCACGTCCTCCACCAAAACCATCTAGGATTACATTTATGGAACACAAGATAAAAAGCATCATCGCGAAACTCACGGACTCCGGAATCGACTTTGCCGATGTCCGCATCACGAATACTGAATTTGAAAACATCTACTTTCAAAACGGGATACTGAGGAATTATGGGCGCTCATCGTCTGCGATGGCGATCGGCATTAGGGTGCTGATAGACGGTTGTTTCGGCTTTGCTGGATCCCAGGATCTTTCTGATGCAGCCATCACGCGTGCCATTGCCAAAGCGAAGAGTAACGCCATTCACGGAGCCTTATTTCAAAAAGAAAAGCTCTCGTTCCCTGCTCTGCCTGCTGCCAGCGGGGAGTACATCCATACCCCGCAGATTGATCCCTTCACCATGCCCAAAGAGGAAAAACTGGACTATCTGAGCAAGCTGGCTCAGGCCATTATTCCGCAGGGCAAGATCGTGCATTCCTATATAATGGGAGAGTTTGAACGCCAGGAAAAGTATTACGCCAATTCCGAGGGGAGCTATAGCCACAGCGTGGTGTATAATACCTTGCCCCTGATGAGCGTGATTTCTGCCGATGGCGGGCACATCCAGACCAGGACCTGGCCGGGACACATGAGTGCTGCCCGTGCCGGCTTTGAACTCTTTGAACAGCAGCAATTCAGCGCCATGACAGGGCACATCATCAAGGAAGCTACCGATCTCTTATCCGCTCCGGTGATCACTGAGAAAAAGGCAGACATCATCATCGGAGGAGGGCATTTAGCGCTGCAACTGCATGAATCTGTGGGACACGCCACAGAGGCAGACCGCATCTTTGGCCAGGAGATATCCTACGCCGGTAAGACCTTTGTAAAAGCGGATATGCTGGGCAACTTCCAGTATGGCTCCGACATCCTGAATATATATAGCGACAGCACCGATAAACGCGGTATGGGCTTCCACATCATGGATGATGAGGGAGTGCCGGGACGCAGGGTGGACATCATCAAAAACGGGATCCTCAAAGATCAGCAGAGCTCCAGGCATATCGCCCACAAACTTGGCTTGGAACCTTCTTCAAACATGAAGGCAGCCTTTGCTGACGACTTCCCCCTGGTGCGGATGACCAATCTCTGCATCGCTCCGGTGAAGGGTAGTCTGCAAGATCTGATCAAGAGCACCGAACACGGTTACTTCCTGGATTTCACCAAGACCTGGAGCATTGACGATAACCGCAACAACTTCCAATTTACCACCGAGATCGGCTACCACATTGTAAATGGCGAGATCAAAGGTATCGTGAAAGAACCCACCTACTATGGGATTACCCCGGAGTTTTGGAATTCCTGTGACGCCATCTGCGGCGAAGAAGAATGGGCATATCACTCCACCTTCCATTGCGGCAAGGGCGAACCCGGGCAGGTGATGCGATTGTCACACGGGGTGGCACCTGCCAGATTTAGAAACATCAACGTTTCGGTGAAGATATAGCCGCTAGATTCCGCAATCTCGATGCTATATCTGCGGCAATCTCTTCGTCGCTGGCATCGGGATTGCGGGTGTCGTACCACACTTTACAGGGAGCCAGACCGCATTCCGCGCAGGTTTGCAAGCCTTTTTCCTGTGCGCAGGCATAGATCGGGCAATGGCTCTTACCATAAAAAGCAGCCCAGGAAACCTTCCCCTCCAGATCAACGCAGCCCTCGCACTCTCTCAGGTAAGCTCGGCAATCATTTCTACAGATCACGCCACACTTACTTATCATCCGCCACCTTTGCTTCCATGGCCGGCAACGAGAAAAAGAAGGTGCTTCCCTGGCCAGGCTTGCTTTCTGCCCAGATTTTGCCATTGTGGTTCAGCACGATTTTCTTCGTTACTGCCAGGCCAATTCCTGTCCCATCCGTGCCCTCCAGATTGTGCAGGCGTTTGAAGGGGGCAAAGATCTCTCCGGCTTTGCTCTGATCAAAGCCCACGCCGTTATCCTTGACGTAATAGGTGATGTGATTATCGTCCATAGTGCAGCCGATTTCGATGCGTTTGTCTTTGGCCATGCGGGAAAACTTTAACGCGTTTTCCACGAGATTTTGCCAAACCTGCCCCAGTAGCGTGTAGTCGCCGCAGACTGCCGGCAGAGGATGAATAGCTATTTCAAACTCCGAGTAATCAAGCGCGCGAATGATATCCGTCACCAGTTCATGCATATTTACCGTCTCACACTTGATGGCATTGGGACTCAGCTTTGCCAGTTCCAGTAGTTCCACGATCAATTTATCCATCCGCATGGTGGTGGCACTGATGCCGGAGAGCATGCTCTTGCCCTCTTCATCCAGAAGGGAGGCGTAATCTTCTTGCAGTATGTTACCATAACCATGGATCAGTTTTAGGGGGGCGCGCAGGTCGTGAGCCACGGAATAGGAGAAAGCTTCCAGTTCCTGCAGGGCATTCTGGAGCTGAGAGGTACGTTCGGCCACCGTTTTAGCGAGCTCTTCCGAGTGTTCCTGAATGGTCTTGATCAATCCTATGTGGTTTAGCACTATGGCCAATTGATTGGAAAAATCCTGAGCGATCTCTAGATAATCCTGATTGAAGAAGTCTTTTTGGAATGATCCAAACCAGAGGAAACCCACCATCTTGTCTTTCAAACTCATAGCGTTGTACATAAAGCAGGCGATGCCATCCCTGGTCAGCCGGGCGCGAATTGGCATTTTCGACGGTACCGGATCCACATCCCTCACAATCATGCTACCTCTGGCATACAGCTCATCCACAAAGCTCCGGTCTGGAATATGCATCTGATGCTTGTGTATGTATTCAAATCGTCCCTGGGGCTTCAGCACTTCCATCAGCTCCACAAATTCCCCTTTTAGAACATTGATGCTCATATAGTCAAAGGGTATCAGCTCCTGCAGCTTCTTCGCCGCGGCTCTACAGGTTTCATCAAAGGAAAGGGTTTCCAGTACGATGCGGTCCAAATCCCGCAGGATCTGTAAGCGAGAGGCGTAGCGATTGCGCTGCTCTCCGGTTTTCACTCTATCAGTTACATCACGCATGGCGGCCAGCATGCCTATTAGCTTGCCATCCTTGAACATCGGAGTGCTGCTCACTTCCACCACGTGGATTTTTCCCGATGCGTCCCAAATCTCCAAATTGAAGAGTCGCTGGTTTTGATCGTCTTCCAATCCAGATTTGGCAAAATCTGTTACAAGGTGTTTGTAATCGGGCAAAATGAAGTCTGTAGCCAACACCTTGCCGACGCTGTCATCGTTGAGACCCAACATTTCTCTGGCTTTTTTATTGGCAAATGAGATGATGCCGGCGGTATCACGGATTACTATCATGTCATTTGAGGTTTCAGTGAGTTGACGGTATTCCTCTTCTCTCTGAGCCAGCCTCTTCTGTGCCAGCTTTCGCTGAGCGCTACTAACCGCTAGTTGACCTACCAATACTGTGGCAAAGGGATAGATTATCATCACGGGAAGGCTGATGATGCGCAGAATACTCCATTGGATGTCATTCGGCATCAATAGCATCAGCCATAACATGGTGATATGGGTCAGGATGCCCAGGGAAAAAAACTCGGCAAAGCCGTAGGGATGCTTCCATTTGTGATGATACCGTCTAAAGAGAAAACCCCAGGCAATGGAAAAAATAATGGTGGAACAGCCGGTATAAACTCCATCGCCACCCATCCAGATGCGATAGCTAACCGACATCAGCATGGCGATCAGATTTGGCACAAGCCCAAAAAACATCCCGCTGATACTGAGGAAAATGGTGCGGGTATCAAAGACGATGCCCGGCTTGAGCGTCCAAGGATTCATCATTATGCCCAATACAATGGCTCCGAGGGAAAAGCCTGTGATCAGCTTTTCCCTGATCTTCCTGGCGGTCGCGTTTACCGACAGCACATCAAAAACCACCACCAGACTCAACAACAAAGCCGCATTGTAAAGCAAACTGACAAAAGCCTCAAGTATCATTGGCTACTCCTTGTTCCAAATAAAACAGATAACTGGTAGAGAATACATTCCGCGGGCTGGGAATAATCCTCAATGATAGACACATATATTGTAGTCAGTTTCTTATCCGGCGCAAGTTTACCTTACCTTGCTTAATAAGGCAAAGCGCTTATCATGTAATAGAATAATCATTAGTGCCAAGGAGGTTACAATGCTTTCAGATCTGGAAATAGGACAGCTGACAAAGCTGAAGAATATCGATGAAATAGCTGCAAGAATCGGGCTGAGCCCGCAAGATATCGACCATTACGGGGAATACAAGGCGAAGATCCGCTACTCCGCACTCTTAGCTCTGGAAAACAACCCCATCGGCAAATTGATACTGGTATCAGCCATCACCCCCACTCCTGCCGGTGAGGGTAAAACCACAGTCTCCATCGGCCTTTCTCAAGCGTTGAACAAGATCGGTAAAAAGTCCATTGTGGCTCTGCGTGAGCCGTCTCTGGGCCCGGTCTTTGGAGTAAAGGGCGGTGCTGCAGGCGGGGGCTGGAGCCAGGTATTGCCCATGGAAGATATCAATCTCCACTTCACCGGGGATTTTCATGCCGTTACTGCAGCCAACAATACACTTGCTGCTTTAATCGACAACCATATTTATTTCGACAACGACCTGAATATTGATCCCCGCCGCATCACCTGGAAACGCGTGCTGGATGTAAACGATCGCATGCTGCGAAACGTGGTGATCGGTCTGGGAGGAAGCAAACAAGGCTTTCCCAGGGAAAACGGATTTGACATCACTCCAGCCAGTGAAATCATGGCTATCCTCTGTCTTTCAAACAATATGGACGAGCTAAAGGAACGCATCGGTAAGATCACAGTAGGGTTTACCTATGATGGCGAACCCGTTCGAGTGCATCAGTTGGGTATCGAAGGGGCCATTGCCGCCCTTATGAAGGACGCCCTGAAGCCAAACCTGGTGCAAACCACAGAGAACACTCCAGCCTTGGTGCATGGGGGTCCCTTTGCCAATATTGCCCAGGGTGCAAACAGTGTGCTGGCCACCAAGACCGCATTGCGCTTGAGTGATTATGTAGTCACAGAAGCTGGCTTTGGCTTTGATCTGGGTGCGGAAAAGTTTTTCGATCTTGTATGCAAATATGGCGGATTCTGCACAAACGCGGTTGTGCTGGTAGCCACCGTGCGCGCGCTTAAGATCCACGGTGGAGTGAAGGTAAAGGATCTGAACGAAGTAAATCCAGAAGCTGTAACCAAAGGTTTGGACAACCTGGCAAAGCACTTGGAAAATATCAATAAATTCGGCATGAAATCCGTGGTCGCCATCAACCGCTTCCCCAGCGATACCGATGAAGAACTGAAGATCGTGAAAGATTTTGTGCAGGCAAATGGCTTTGAAGCCAGCGTGGTGGAGTATTTTTCCAAAGGCAGCGAGGGCGGCATCGAACTGGCAGAAAAGGTGTTGCAGATGGTGGAAAATGACGTCTGCCAATACCGGGGGCTTTACGACTGGAATAGCCCAGTGGAAGATAAGATATACACAATAGCCAGCGAAATATATGGAGCTCAGAAAGTGGATTATTCCACAGAAGCCAAAGCTGATCTGAAAAAGATATACAAATATGGCTTCGATAAGCTGCCTATTTGTATCGCCAAGACACAGAAATCGCTATCCGACAATCCCGATCTGATCGGTAGACCAAAGGATTTCCTGGTGACGGTTAGGGAGATCGTGATCGCCAGCGGGGCAGGATTTTTGATTCCCATTACGGGCGAAATCATGCGGATGCCCGGTTTGCCCAAGAAGCCCAGTGCCGGAGCGATAGATGTGGAGGCCGATGGCAATATCTCCGGTCTGTTCTAAACCCCAGCAGCTATAACGCGCTCTGATGCCAGCCCGCTTGCCTCAGCGTAAGCTGGTGTGTGCAGGATATACGCTGATCACATCTGGAATGGTCATTCGTTCCCCCCTCGTAGCCTGGATTCCACCTGAAATCCACTTGAACCCCTCCTGAACCGGATTCGCGTGGAGTTCAGGTGGCCTTTGAGTGGCGTTCAGGCCATAAGGGGGGAACAATACCCCCCCCCCTTTTTAATACAATGACCTGATGGGCTACTTCAGAATACCTGCACTTACTACATCCCCTCTGGCTGATCGTGGCCCCATGCATTCATTGTTTAAATGCCTTCAGATACGCTGGGTGACCGGAAAACTCCTCTCTGGATCTCCTCTTGAGCGTTTCAATAAAAAAGCTTGACTGATATCAAGCGGCAATTTGTCTTGGTAAAAAACTAAGGAGATATAAAATGGCAGTTAAGATTGATAAGGACACTTGCATCGGTTGCGGAGCTTGCGTGGACGTATGCCCCGTTGGTGCACTGCACATGGAAGGCGATAAAGCACAAGTGGACGAAGGTACCTGCATCGATTGCGGCGCCTGCATCGCCACATGCCCCGTCCAGGCCATTAGCGAGTAAGTTCTCACCCGCTTGAAAGAAAGGTGGAGCAGGCTACACAATAGTCTTCTCCACCTTTTGTTACTACAGGATGTTTAGGAGTTTTAAAATGAAACAAATCTTACTTTATCTCTTTTGCCTTGCTCTGATGGGTACCCTTGGAGCCATTGATGTAAGCGGCACTCAGACGGGTACCTGGGATCCGGCCAACAATCCGCACATGCTGGTGGGTGATGTAAGTGTCCCTGCTGGAAGCACTTTGACCATTTTACCGGGAGTGGTGCTCCAGGCTACTGGAAACTACAGAATCAACGCGGAAGGCAGCATTCAAGCCGTGGGTACCGAGACCGACAGCATCTATTTCCAAAACGCGCAGAATCCACCCACCAATCTCTGGAAAGGTTTGCGCCTTGAGAATGAAAGCGTGCAGAGCAATTTCCAGTACATCGTGGTGGAATATGCGGAGTATGGGATCAACGCGGTGGACTCGCCGATGGAAGTATCCAATAGCCGCTTTAGTTACAATCAACGGGGGCTTCATCTCTATGGCATTGGAAACAGCAACCCCGCGGTGATGAACGTGCATCACAATATCATCGAACATACCATGCAAAACGGCATTCTGATCCCTCAAAACAGCAATGCCTGGGTGCATCACAATGAAGTGCGCTACAATGGCACCGTGACGCAGTATTACGGGGCAATCCAGCTTGCCAATCAATCCGCCGGCGGAGCGAATAACCCGATCATCGAGCATAACTACATTCACAATAACTACAAACAGGGCATTACAGCCTGGGATGTGGTGGGCGCAGGAGCTATCAACCCCACCATTCGTTTTAACCATATCGAAGGAAACCTGACCGGTATATATCTGCTAAATGCCAGTGGGATCGTGCATAACAATACCATTATCAATAACTTCATTCCCGGAGATACCAATAGCGGAGCGGGGATGATGATCAGCGGGGCCACTTCCGTGCCTTATATCGCGGAGAATATCCTCACCGGCAACTTCACGGCTTTTTACATCACCAATAATGCCAAGCCGGTTTTGGGCGATCTGGCAGAAAACCACCCCTGGGCCTATGGACAAAACGTGATCCAGAACAATATCGACGAAAGTAATACCCTGCACTCAGTGGTCTGCGCTTCATATCCCACTGCGACGAACGTGATCAAGGCTGAAAATAACGACTGGGGAGTATATACCGCCGCTGAGATTGCCATTGGCATCATGGATAGTAACGACAGCGCTTCCCTGCCAACAGTGGATTTTGACCCCTGGTTCGAGCCTCAGACGGGCATCACGATCAACGGTTCATATTGTTGGGATACGGATGATTATGACTATCTGGAGCCCAATGAACTCAAGCTACTGCTCTTTGATCCGGTAAACCGTGAAGTGGTGGAAAGTCACGTATTGGCCAGCAATCCCTTTAGTATCACCAGCGAGATTGACGTGAATTTCATCGCACTCATCACCGGTGTGGATGAATCCCGTGAGATCTGGGCAGCTTCCGGCACTTTGGAAAATCCCGCCTACTTCAACCCCGTAAGCGGCACGGTGGATCTGGGCGATATCAATATCAATGCCTGGCAGCAGTATCACATGGCACTCAGGGGAGATTCCGAGATCATCGAAGGCAGAGAGGTTTATCCGGTCTATAACGGCTTCCTCGTCTTTCAGCATGATAGCGTGGACTATTTCTATGATGAAGGTGACTATCGCTACATCTACAAACATGGCTATGACGCCGATGGCACCTGGCAGGAAGTAACATTTGGCTGGGGACAGATCTATAACAAGATCCAAAACATGGCTCATGGCGAAAGCTGGATTCAGAATTACGTAGAAAACGGCGCGCCAATCCAGAGATCGGTGCAGTGCTACATCGACAACGATGCCGGGCTCAGCCTGCTGGTGCGCAATATGGACAATAGCATCCACTCCCAGACCTTCTGGGGCTATGCGATGAGTTTCGAGCACGAGTATCCTTACGATAATCAGGCTTATGCCGATCGCTATCTGGACATCGTGGAGATTGAACCCGGAGTAGTGAGGAAATATCATCATCGGAACAGCGCCAATCCCATCCCGGTATTCCGTTTGAGCGGGGCGCCAGTGTGTGGGGAGGATTGTTTTGCCATGGACTTTTGGTGGCAAGCTCCAGCACCCGACGGCAGCGCATATGTCAATTATATGGTCTATATGCGTGATTATGAAAACCAAGAGCATCTCCTGGGCACAGTGGATTTTACCGAGAATACATACTATGCTGCCGATGTGGTCGGATCAGGTCCTGCCTGGTTTTGGGTTGAGGCCAATACCGCCGGGGGACAGACCATTTACAGCGCGGAAGTGATGTTTGAATTCCCCGTATCAAATAGTGATTTGGTGCAACAGCCGACCTTGAACATCTATCCCAATCCGGTAAGCTTCAAAGCTGGAGCCGGCCTGGTATTGGAGCACAAAGGTATGGATCAGCCAGTGTTGAAGGTCTATAATCTGCGCGGACAGCAGGTTTACAGCGCCAAGCTGGATAAAGGCAGCGATCAGTGGCGTGGAGTGGATACACGCGGCAAGCAGGTGGGTAGCGGGATCTATTTCCTGAGAGTGGAAAGTGCCAATCATACGCCGCTAATCCGCAAGATCATCGTACTCAAATAGGTGATATATATGTCCAGAGTAGATATTGCCCTGAAGAGATTTGATGCAGGGTTCAACTGCGCTCAGAGCGTGCTGAGTGCCTTCGCAGAAGATCTCGGTCTAAAAGAGGAAACTTCCCTGCTACTTGCCTCAGCTTTTGGTGGCGGTATGCGAATGGCTGCCACCTGTGGCGCCCTGACTGGGGCTTTGATGGCTCTGGGACTGGCGCAGGGCTTTGATAACGTGGATGTTGACAAGAAAGCCCATATCGAAAACTTGACCAAAGAATTGGTGGCACGCTGGACTTCCATCATCGGCGACACCGACTGCAAAGATATCCTCGGCATCGACGTTTCCAAGCCTGAAGGAAGGACTGAAGCCAGGGCAGCAGGAGTGTTTGACAGTGAATGCCCACGTTGCATCGAACAAGGTGTAACTCTGTTGGAAGAGCTGCTTGCCAGCATTGCCTGATCGTCAGAACTTAAGTATCTTATATAGCGGGGTTTACTTATCACGGAGTGAATCCCGCCCAGCATAGAATATCAAGACAGGAGGAAAAATGTCTGAGATTATATACATTAAGGGACGTGAGATTCTGGATTCTCGGGGAAATCCAACCGTGGAAGCCGACATCCATCTGGAAAGTGGCGTGATGGCGAGAGCCGGAGTACCCAGTGGAGCGTCCACAGGAGAACGCGAAGCCATAGAACTGCGCGATGGTGACAAGAGCCGTTACCTGGGCAAGGGTGTGCTAAAAGCCGTGCAAAACGTTGATGAGATTATTGCCACCGAGCTTCTGGGCATGGAATCCATGCAGCAGGCCGCTCTGGATAAGATGATGCTGGAGCTGGATGCTACCGAAAACAAGGCCAAACTTGGCGCAAACGCCATTCTAGCTGTATCCATGGCCGCCGCCAGAGCTTCCGCGATGGAGCTGGATATACCGCTATACCGCTATTTGGGCGGAGTGAATGCGCTTACCCTACCTGTTCCGATGAGCAATATCATCAATGGTGGCGAACATGCCGATAACAACGTGGATATCCAGGAATTTATGGTGATGCCCCTGGGTGCCAAAAACTTCCGTGAAGCCCTGCGCATGAATGCCGAAGTGTTCCATGCCCTCAAATCCATTCTCAAAGGACGTGGCCTGGCTACTTCCGTGGGTGATGAAGGTGGTTTTGCCCCCAATCTGGCCTCCAACGAAGAAGCCCTCATCGTGATCGTGGAAGCCATCACCAAAGCCGGATACAAACCCGGTGAAGATGTTTACATTGCGCTGGATGCCGCTGCATCCTCCTTCGTACAACCCGACGGGAAATACGCCATCGATGGCAAGATGCTCAGCAGCGATGAACTGATCAGCTATTACGAAGGCATCATCGCCAAATACCCCATCTGCTCCATCGAAGACGGCCTGGCAGAAAACGACTGGGAAGGCTGGGCTATGATGAATAAGCGTCTGGGGCATAAGATTCAATTGGTGGGTGATGATCTGCTGGTTACTAATACCAAGCTGATCAAACGCGGTATCAAGGAACACCTGGCCAATTCGGTGCTGATCAAGCTAAATCAGATTGGTAGCGTTACCGAAACCATCGACGCCATCAATACTGCCCACAAAGCTGGCTGGACCTGCGTGGTTTCACACCGCAGCGGCGAAACCGGAGATACCTTCATCGCCGACCTGGCGGTGGCCATGAATACCGGACAGATCAAGACTGGCTCCATCTCCCGAAGCGAGCGCGTGGATAAATACAACCAACTGCTCAGAATCGAAGAAGAACTGGGCGAAGCTGCTTACTTCCCTGGTAAAGCAGTGATTAAACAATTGGGATAATATACTATAGATACGATAAAGCCCGGGTGATAATCCGGGCTTTTTTGGTTGATAAAAGACCTACTACTCTCTCATGTAACAGAGAACCCTGTTCTTCCCAGCATGCTTGGCCTCGTATAGCGCCAAATCAGCTTCTTTGAGGATGGAATCCCTTTCGCATTTTCTCTCGCAGTAGGACATCCCGATGGAGATGGTGATGGGGATCACTACATCCCGGTAGCGCAGATTGATAGTACTGACCCGCTTGCGAATACGATCCAGCACCACGCGCGCACCTTCCTGGGAAGTTTCCGGTAAAACAAAGAGGAATTCCTCGCCGCCCCATCTACCCACAGTATCAGTTACGCGGATTCCGCCAATCAACACCTCTGCCAATGCTTTGAGTACTTCGTCACCCGCATCGTGACCATAGGTGTCGTTTACTTTCTTAAAATCGTCCAGATCGGCGATGGCGACGGCAAAACCGCGTTTACTACGCTGACTGCGTTGAAGCTCGTTGGCCAGCCGTTCTTCCAGTTCCCGGCGGTTGTAGAGCCCGGTTAGCTCATCCTTTCTGGCCAGTCGGCTAAGCTTTTCGATGGCGGATTGCAGATCCAGATTGGCTTTGCTGAGTTCGTTATTCATGTGATTGAGGTTGGTTTCTGCGGCAATCAGAGGATCAATGTTTACAAACATACCCAGCACGCCCAGGATCCGGCCATCCACATCGCTGATCGCACTCACGTGCAGATCGGCCCAGATGATGTCGCCATTTTTGCAGAGGTAGCGGCGTTTCACGCGTAGGCTGGAGGTACCTCCAGAGATGAGTTTATCATAGTTCAGCGAGCTGCTGGTGCGGTCATCTTCGGGAGTTACATCATGAATGGTAAGCTTTTCCGCTTCTTCGGCGGAATAGCCTAACATATTGCTCCACGCGGGATTCACCAACTGATATCTGCCCTCAAGATCGGTAAGGCCGATGGCCACTACAGAAGAATTGAAAATACGGCTATACAAGGTATCCGGGTCCAAATGCGTCATAAAACCTCCAAAGCAAAAGGTGAGGGGGCCCTGACACCATCAAGGCCCCACAACAGGTTTATTCTTCGTTGGCGGGAGGAGTGTAGCTACGTTGGCCCAATTCACGATCTATCATCATGATGCCGTGTCCGTTATCTCCCACCATTTTCAGTTGATTGACGATCTTGTCCACAGAGGCTTCCTCTTCCACCTGTTCATCGATGTACCACTCCAGGAAGCTTTTGGTGGCGTGGTCGTTTTCCTTGATTGCCAGGTCCATGAGGTCGTTGATGCTTTTGGTGATGAACTGTTCGTGTTCCAATGCCGCCTGGAAGGCCTTCAAGGGAGTCTTGAACTCAGTGGCGGGGCCTTCGATGGGTTTGAGGGTCACTTTACCGCCGCGTTCCAACACATAGTTAAAGAACTTCATGGCGTGGAAGCGTTCTTCCTTGCCCTGGGCGTCCATCCAGTTTGCCATGCCATCCAGGTTTTGGGCGGCAAACCAGGCTTGCATTGAGATGTATAGGTACTCGGAGAAGAGTTCCTTGTTTATCTGGTCGTTGATTGCTTTTTCCAGCTTTTTGCTGATCATGATTCCTCCAGTTTTGATTTTATTTGCTCTATCAGATTGTTTTTGATGTTGTTCAGATCCTCTTTTGAGGGGATGTATTGGTGTTTGATGGGTTCCAGCATCTCAAATCCGCATTCTTTGGGATCGCCCAGGATTTGATGCAGGATCGGAATGCTCTGTCCGCCCCAGCCATAGCTGCCAAAGGCGAGGCCAATGCGGTCTTTGGGGGATAGTCCTTTGAGATAGTATAAAAACGCCGCCACAGTAGGTAAAATGGAGCTGTTTAGCGTGGGTGATCCCACCGCGATGAAGCGGGCATCGATGATATCGGTCATGATATCAGAAATATGAGTAAGCTGCAGATTGAGCAGTTTGGCCCGAATGCCGCTTTCTTCGAAGGCTTCGGCGATGGCACCAGCCATCATCTGAGTCGATTTCCACATGCTGTCGTAGATCACCAGGGCCTGCTTCTGGTCAGAAACGTTGTACGCCCAATCCTTGTAGGCGGATATGATATCGGCGATGTTATCCTCGGTCCAGATCACGCCGTGGCTGGGGCAGATCATCTTGATGGGCAGCGGGGCTGCTGCATCCAGCACTTTCTGCACCTGTTTGGAATATGGCAGCACGATATTGGCGTAGTATTTCTTAGCTTCTTCCATCACGATGCCGGCCGGGAGTTCATTGGCAAAGCGCTCGGATGATGCGATGTGTTGACCAAAGGCATCGTTCGAAAAGAGTATGTTCTCCTGGGGGCACCAGGTGAATTGGTTATCCGGCCAGTGCACCATTGGAGTGGTGATAAATTGCAGGCTGCGCTTGCCGATGCTGATGCTATCTCCGCTCTTGATCTCGGTAAAGTTCATCTCCTGGCGGTAATGCATTTTCAGGGCTTTTATGCCATTGGAGTTTGTATATATAGCTGCCTTGGGGCAGAGTTTTGCCAGCATGGGGAGACTGCTGGAATGATCCATCTCCACGTGGTTTTGGATGATCACATCGATATCGGCTGGGTCAATGATATCGCTGATGCGGGCCAGTAACTCGTCCCAGAGGTAATACTTCACATTGTCGATGAGGGTAATCTTTTCATCGATAATCAGATAGGCATTGTACGTGGAACCTCTCTGAGTCAGATAACCATGGAAATTCCTGAGGTCCCAGTCGATGCCGCCAACCCAGTAGATGCCTTCACGTAGCTTCGTAGCTTTCATATATGTACTCCTGATCTTAAGAAATGGACAATCTGGAACCGGCATTTGAGCCCAGCCGCTTGAGACGAGGCATTTTAGGCACACAAAAGCCGTTCTAATATACAATATAGTGTGCGAACCCCAAAAAACTAACACTTTATTTACCTTGCTGTAACGCGGTTTCCTGCGTCATCGCGCCAATATTTGCCGTTTGTAATTGGTTATGGAACGCTTATTGCTTATATTATCGGGGAAGAGCGGAGTCGTCATTATGATGTTTCCGCCGTGTTTGATAAGGACGTCAAGTGTCTTCAAAGCAGCAAACGATCGATTATCTGCTCGGCAAGCTGGATGCATTGCCGGGAGTTTACATACGCAAGTTCTTCGGAGAATATGGCATTTATTACAGGGACAAGGTGGTGGCAATGGTCTGCGACGATCAGCTCTTTGTGAAGCCCATCGCTGCCGGGAAGACCTTCCTGGGTGATCCGGAATATGCCCCTCCCTATCCCGGAGCCAAAGACCATTTTTTGATCCCGGAAGATGAATGGGAGGATAGCGAGCGCCTCTGCGAACTTATCCGCCTCATCGAACCCGAGATCAAACCACCTGCAAAACGCAAGAAGAACAAATAATGGCGATCACAGAACTTACCCGGCGCATCATCGAAATCATTCAGGCCATACCGCATGCCAATGTAGCATCTTATTCCCAGATAGCACGTCTGGCGGGATGCCCAAACGGAGCGCGGCAGGTGGTTAGAGTGCTGCATAGCTGTAGCAAAGACTATGCCCTGCCCTGGCACAGAGTGGTGAAGGCAAATGGGGCCATTGCCCTGAAAATGGGCGGCGGAGCTGAACAGCAGAAAAGTCTGCTTCGCTCCGAGGGTGTGAAGGTGGATCATAAAATGACTATAGACATGAAGCTATATGCCTGGAATCCCGACAAGGAGCACGAATGAACGAGTACAAGAAGAATCTGACCCTGGAGATCTGCGATTTTTTGAGGAGTCGCGAGGAAGTATTGGCGATCTGGGAAGGCGGATCTGCCGCCACCGGTTTTGAAGATGAGTGGTCGGATCTGGATCTGATTACGGTAACAGAGCAAAAGGCCGGAGACGAAATCTTTGAGGGGCTGGATCAGCTTCTGGATTATTCACACGGGATTGTCCGCAGATATCGGGTTCCCGAGCCTACCTGGCATGGCATGAGCCAGTGTTTTTATCAGTTAAAGGACAGCCCGGAGTTCTTTTATTGCGATCTGGCCACGGTGGCAAAGGATAATCCCAATAAGCTTACCGAACGCGATCGTCACGGCACAGCCAGAGTGTATTACGATCCGCAGCGCATTTTCGCAGCTACCAGTACGCCGGAGCAGGAATTGAATACCATCGCCCGAAGGGTTTGGCAGAGTGTAACCGGGATCGATTTTGTGCTGAGCATCGAGCTGGGTAAAGCCATGAAACGGGGGATCATGATAGATTGCATCAGCCTCTACCAGAGCTTCATCCATCGTTGCCTGATCCCGCTGCTCAATCTGAAATACAGGCCCCACAAGGCTGATTTTGGTTATCGCTACATTCATCGTGATTTTCCCAAGGAAGTGGTGCTTCAGATAGAGAATCTCTTTGAGGATATCACCAGTAAAAACCTCAGCTACAGCATCCCGATCCTGCTAAAACTCTATGAGGACACAAAGCAGGAATTGAGTACACGTTTCGAGCAGCCAGGCTGATTGGCTCTATCCCGGATGAGGTAATAGCAGAAAGCAGCCATCCCACCCTGCCTTTCACTGCCTCCTGAGTCTATAGTCATCCCAAACACATCCTGAGCGTGGTTTGGCTTGTGTATAAGATGTGTTTGAGATGAGTATGTGATATCAGACGGCAATAGCGGAGGTACAGCCCGGACATATTGGAAATACCAGAGCGAACAAATAGACTCCGGCTGTGCTAAAATGGAGGGAATGCCATACAAAAATCGCTTTACAAAATGCGGTAGGTCTTTAGAGCTTGCCTCTGAGGTAAAAAATATGGATAAAGACCTGATAAATCGCGGCATCCATGAGTATATCCGCATAGTTTTTTTCCTGAATGGGAAAGCAGAATACCGGGATCTCGCCCCGGGATTGAGCACACTGGATCTGATCAACAAGGAACTGCGTCTATGGGGTACAAAATGCAGTTGCAACGAAGGGGATTGCGGGGCATGCACTGTGGTGATCGGGTCTCTGAGAGACGGCAACATCGTATATGAAGCGGTAAACTCCTGTCTTTATCCCGCTGCCAGGCTGCATGGCAAGCATTTGATCACCATCGAAGGTCTGGGCGACGACAATGAACTTCACCCAATCCAACGAGCTATTCTAGATCATCATGCCAGCCAGTGCGGTTACTGCACACCGGGCTTCGTGATGAGTATGTTTGCCCTTTTTGCCTCACAAAAGCATCCCTCCAAGGAGACGATCATGGCTGCGCTGGAAGGAAACCTCTGCCGCTGCACGGGTTACCAATCCATCCTCGAAGCCGCTTTAGAGATTTCCGCCACCCATGATCCGCAAAGCATCGTACCCCGGTGGTGCAGGGATACCGAAAGCGAAATCTTTAAATTCGATCAAGCCCTTCAGACCATCAAACGCAGTTCAGACAGCAATTACCTCATCGAAAACTACTATAAGGCCACAGATGTACAGATGCTGAAAGCCCTGCTGGCAGCGCATCCTGAAGCTGCCATCATCGCCGGCGGGACAGATGTGATGGTACAGGTAAATATCACGCGCAGGCATTTTGCCGCTTTAATCGACATCGCCGACATCCAGGAACTGCAGAAGATATACCTGCGCCCGGACGGGGTACATATCGGCGCTGGCGTTACCTATAGCAGAATCATGGATTCAGGGATTATCCGCAGCGACTATCCGGCTTTGACAGACCTCTTCAGACTGGTGGCTTCCACGCAGATCCGCAATTTTGGCACTCTGGCTGGTAACATCGCCAATGCCTCACCGATCGGCGATTCACTGCCCCTCCTGATGGTCTATGGGGCTACTCTGGAGTTGGATTCGGCCTCTGGTAAAAGAGCTGTGCCAATCCGGGAATTCTTCACTGGATACCGCAAAACTGCGCTAGTGCCGGGAGAATATATATCGGAGGTCATCATCCCGCCGCAACCGGGATCAGCCATCATCCGCGCCCTCAAGAGCTCGAAACGTAAAGCAGTGGATATCTCGGCAGTGGCTTCGGCCGTGAAGATCGAGAGGGATCCCCAAGGTCTTGTCACTGCAGCCATGCTCGCTTTTGGCGGAGTAGCGGCGACACCAGTTTTCAGCGAGACATTCGCCAATATGCTTACTGCAACAGAGCCCCAGGATGCCAAGCTGATTGCCGACACTGTGGCAGGGGAGTATGAACCGCTTTCCGATGTGCGAGGGAGCGCGGAGTATCGTAAGACCATGATAGTGAACCACGTACTGCAATACTTGAAGGAGCTACGATGAAAAGGCTGCCATGGCACATCAACGGGAAGCTGCATGTACGGGGAAAATCCCGCTTTATCGGCGATGAAGCTGCGCCTACAGGGATGCTGTATGTGAAGTTCTGTTTTGCCCCCGTGGCGCATGCCAGATTGATCGGATTGGATCTGACCGGAGCAGAGAGCACTCCCGGTGTGCATGCCGTCATCAGCGCCAAAGACATTCCCGGAGAAAACATGATCGGGCATATAGTGCACGACGAGCCGCTGTTTCCCACTGACACGATCATGTACCATCACCAACCGCTGGCGATGGTGCTGGCGGAGGATGAATCCATCGCAGAGCTTGCTGCGGGCAGGATACAGGTGAAATACGAGGAATTGCCGGCCATTCTGGATATCCCGGAAGCGGATCAAAAGCAGGAATGGTACATCCCGGAGCGTAAGATTGAACGTGGGGATGTAGATAAGGCCATCAGAGAGAGTAAGTTTACCCTGAAAGGCAGTAGCTATACCGGCGGGCAGGAACACTTCTACATGGAGAGCCAGAGAGTGCGCGCTATCCCTTATGATCACGAGCAAATCCACCTCTTGTGCGCCACACAGAGCACCATGGAAGTGCAGGAAATTGCGTCTAAAGTACTGGGAATCGAGGCGCACAGGATAGTGGTGGAAGTGCCTCGATTGGGCGGAGCATTTGGAGGTAAAGAACGTGCGGCAACGATCTGGGGATGCATGGCAGCTTTGGCCGCGCATCTGACAAAGCGTCCGGTGCAGATCATCTTGACTCGCGATGAGGATATGCGCGCCACGGGTAAACGACATCCATTCCTTAGCCATTGGCAGATCGCTTATGATCAATCTGGCAGGATTCAGGGCTGGGATATAGATTTGATGTGCAATGGCGGGGCCTATACTGATCTCTCCATCGCCATTTTGGAACGCGCGATGTTTCATGCAGAGAATATCTATTACATTCCCAATGTCCGCATCCGGGGCAGAGCCTGCCGCACCAATCTGCCGCCCAATACGGCGTTCAGAGGCTTTGGCGGCCCTCAGGGTATATTCACCATCGAATCCGCCATCCAGAGGATCGCAGAAACACTGGGGATCGATCCCCTTGAGATCAGAAAACGCAATTCCTATCGTAGCGGTGATATAGCGCCCTACGGTCAAACGATCACGGAAGCTTCGGCCGTTAAAGTGCTGGAGAAAGTGGCGCTAAACGCCGGTTATGAGGCTTTGAAACAGGAAGTGGCGGCCTATAACCATGCTCAATCCCACTTCAAACGGGGGCTGGGGATTATGCCGGTAAAGTTTGGCATCTCCTTTACTACAGCCTTTTTAAATCAGGGTTCAGCGCTGATCTGGGTCTATATCGACGGTAGCGTGTCGGTATCCACCGGTGGAGTGGAAATGGGGCAGGAGCTGTGTTCAAAAGTGGCGATCGTGGTGTCCCGAGTTTTGGGGATCGATGTCGCCAGGATCAGAGTGGAAAGCTCTAATACTCAACGCAGTGGAAACGCATCTCCCACAGCGGCTTCCACAGGCAGCGACATCAATGGTAATGCTGCCAGGATTGCCGCGCAGAAGATCAAGGAAAATCTGCTCCCGCTGGCAAAGGCGTTACTAAGGGAAAAGTACGCTATTGACTGTGATAATCCCGTCTTTGCCGACAATCATGTGTTCGATGCCTCCGCCCCTGATCAACGCATCAGTTTCCAGGATCTGATCCGTTCCGCTCACCTCGCGCAAATTCCCCTGGGTGCCTTCGGTTATTACAAAACTCCGGATATCCATTTCGATCGTGATTTGGGTACCGGCAGACCTTTCCATTACTATGTTTATGGCGCGGCCATCGCGCAGGTGGAAGTGGATCTGCTCAGGGGAGAGCATCGCCTGATCAGCACTCACATTGTCCATGAAAACGGCCATAGCTTGCATGATGAAATCGATCTGGGACAAGTGACGGGGGCTTTCATCCAGGGCATGGGCTGGTGTACAATGGAGGATCTGCAGTGGGACAA
>JAGOKK010000107.1 GCA_017994635.1 Candidatus Cloacimonadota bacterium
CACTCTGCGGGGGGATGAAGCTGCTTTCCAGATAGATGGGCTTTGCGGGATCGTAGGCTTCCAGAGTATTGGCACTGTCACCCAGGATGAGTGCCACGGAACCCACGAGGATGGATTTTCCCGCGCCCGTTTCACCAGTGATTACAGTTAGTCCGGGGTCAAATTGCAAACGCAATTCCGGCACAAGGATGTAGTTTTTGATGTAGATTTCGGATAGCATCACTTACCCAGGTGCATCTTGTTGCGCAGGATGCGGTAAAAGGTGCGTTTACTAAGCTTGATGAATTTCACCTGACGCTTGGACGCGCTCACCATCAATTCATCGCGATCGGCCAAAGCAAGACTGTTTGCTCCATCCACCTGCAGCCAGGCTGGTTGAGACAGGCCATGAACCCTGAGTAGCAGGCGATCACTGGCGGCAAAGACCATGGGGCGGATCGTCAGGAGATGCGGATTGAGCGGAGTGATCACCATGGCTGCCATGTGCGGAGCCAGGATGGGGCCACCGGCAGCCAGTGAATAAGCTGTGGATCCGGTGGGAGTACAAGTAACCACTCCATCGCAGCGTGTATCGAATACATAACGGCCGTTGGCAAAGATCCGCACACCGATCAGTCCTGGATTTTCACCTTTGTAGATCACCGCATCGTTCAAAGCTTCCTCTTGCAGGATTATCTTTCCATTTCTTTTCACACTGCATTGGATCAGCATGCGGCTGAGGATCTGGTACTTCCCTGCCACTAGGTCGCGGATGGAGGCTCTGATTTCCGGCAGAGTACTTTCGGACAAAAAGCCAAGATAACCCAGATTTATCCCCAGAATCGGTGCAGATGTCTTCAACGCAAGTTCTTTTGCTTTCAAGATGGTTCCATCGCCGCCAAACACCAGGATGCTGTGGATCCTGGGCAAGGGCTTCCCGGCGGTGAAATCGAGCACTTTCACGGGGGGCTGAAGGATGTCCTTCTGATCGGCGTCTCCGTAAAACCTGATCTCCTTGCCCTTGGGATTGAGGATGCGATCCTCCTCCTGCAGATTGATCAGCAGCTCAAAGATGCTTTGTTTATCGGCAAAGCCGGGATTGATATATACGGCAAAGTTCGTCATGGTGATTGCATGATCCAGCGGTATGATTCATAACGTTCGGGATCGATTTCCCCTCTTTCCAAAGCTTCCAAAACGGCGCAGCCGATCTCTTCCATGTGGCTGCAATCGCGAAACTTGCAAAGAGGATAGTATTGATCAAAGCCCGGATATAGCTTGGGAATGATCTTCACGTCGTCTTGATGCAGGGAGATAGTCTTGATGCCCGGAGTATCCAGCAAGTGTCCGCCAAAGCTCCACGGCAGCAGTACTGCCTGAGTGGTAGTATGCTTGCCTTTTTCGTTAAAGTCGCTTACTTCAGCGGTCAACAGCTCTATTCCTGGCTCCAGACAATTGATCAGCGAACTCTTCCCTGCTCCGGAGTGCCCAGAGAACACCGAATCCTTGTCCCTTAGATAGTCTCTCAATTCTTCTATCCCCTGCCCGCTCACTGTGGAACTGAGGATGATGTCACAGCCGATCTGCCGGTAATAGGCCAGGCTTTCTTCCAGCTCATCAAAATCCTCGCAGAGGTCAATCTTGTTTACCACAATGAGGGGGGCAATCTTGTGCTTGGCTGCCAGGATCAGATAGCGATCTACCAGTCCGGGCTTGAATCTTGGCATCAGCCAGGAGGTCGTGATCACCAGGAGATCGATATTGGCAGCGATCACGATGTCCTTTTGAAAGGTACCCGAGCCATATCTGATCAGGCTGTTCTCTCGGGGAACCAGTTTTTCCACGCGATAGTCCGGTGCCGGGGCGATATCCACTTCCACCAGGTCACCCACCGCCAATAGCCCGTGGCTACGGTACAGAAATTGTTTCAAACGTCCGCTGATGCTGGCGGTCACCGTGTCTTGCTCCAACGCGATACGGCATTGATAATTGCTCATCACTTCCATCACTCGCGCCAGCTTCAGCTCCGAGTCGTTCTTGTAGCTGTGTTCCAGCTTGGTGGAGGTTCTGGACGTTTTATATGCGGCAGACTCCCGTCGGTCGTCCAATACCTCAAGATCGGGCAGGCTGATGTTGCGTAGCCTGCCATTATATTTAGTGTGTTGCTTCTTATCTTTTTGCTTCACTTTCTAAAGACGGGGGTGATGATGTCGAAGATATCTGCATTGGCGCGGATGGTCGCTTCGTTGCCAAACACTGCGAAGTGGTTCTTTTCCATGATTGCCTGGATCATATCGGCATATTGGCGCAGATCTTCCAGCTTGGTATCCAACACTTCATCGCGGATCTGCTGCCGATCGGCCTGAGTGAAGCCGGTCATAAAGTCCAGATCTCCCTGTACGCCTTGATACTCAGGCGTTTTGGGATAGTCCAGATTGGATACTTCGCCCAGGATAAACTTATCCATATCGCGGGAGTTGTAGTCCATACTGCGGATAAAATCCGCCACCTCGTTATACACATCCAAGCTTTCCTTCAGGTTGGGATCCCGGTATGAATAGAAATACTGGTATCCGTCCATCGTGAAGCCTGCGCCGCCGCCATAAGCTCCACCTTTCACGCGTAATTCCTTGTACAGGAAGTCGTTGCTGAGGATGTTTGAGAGCACTCTCAGCTTACCGGAATAGGGGTAACCCTTGCGGAAGAAATTGCCACCTTTTACCACATACTGCACCTTCACTGGTGCGGCAATGCCTTCATTGAGATTCTTGGTCTCAAAGCTGATTTCTGCCGTTTCATGGGCATCGGTGGAGAGCTTGCCCATCAGTGATGGCAGGGCGCTGATCACACCGGGGATCAGCTCTTCGGTGGCGGTGATGCTGACGATGGATCCATTCATGCCTAGGAAGTGGGATTGTACCCATTTCAATTCTTCGGCAATGTCCTCAATCTCGCTATCCAGCTTGCTTTCCAACTCAATCAGGAAGTGATGGAAGCCGAGGCCACTCACCCGATCCTGCCAATCGTGAAGCTGGGAATAAGGTGCAAACATACGCTTAATGGCTACAGATACTCCACCTTGAATGATCATGGCTTCACTGCGTGCCTTCATCTCGCGGATCAAGGTCTTTAGCCTGGCATGATCGTCAAAAACAGCGTTCAGGGCATATTCCGCGGCCAGATCCATCAGTTTATCGGTCTTCGCGGCGATCGTTTTTCCGATGAGGACCAGCTTGGGAATGATGTCATCGGGAGTTTGATAGCTGTTCATCACCTCCAGGTTTAGAGAAATGCCACCGGTATGGCTTTGAATCTCGTTTGAGAGATCGCCGTAGCTGTAGTTTGTGCTGTCAACCAAGCCCAAAAGCTGGGTATAAACCTCGATCCAGGGCAGATCGTCCTGATTGGCGTGGCTCAGATCGAAATACTGTCGGAAATACACGATGCCATTGGTATTTACCGGATGCTTCAGCAAGGTGAATTCCTTGTATTGCTCCACCACAGTGGGGATTTCAGGAGCTTTTTTATTTACGTCGCTCAGTTTTAGAAGCGGTATCTTCAACAGGTCTTCCTGTGAATCTGGACTCTCCTGCCAGGTAGTAAGCTCCTCGTTGCGTTTGATCAGAGCTTTGATCTCGGTTTTCTTTAAGGAGGCTTTATACTTGCTTAGCTTGTCGTAGACTGCGGCTTCTTGCTTGGCGATCAGTCCTGGTACTGGCACGAAATGGATTTCTGAGGCGTGTTTATTATCCAGGATAAAGGCTTTTATCAGGTTTTCAAATAGCGGTTCGCTCAGTCCCTTGCGCAGTTCTGAAAGGTATGCTTCAAAGGCCATACTACTGATCGGATCTCCACCATGGTTCCACAAGCCCAGGCAGGTCAGCACATAGAACAGCCCTTTGGGGAGGCGCTGCAATTGAGCTTCCCGCAGGAAAAACTCTCTGGAATTGATGCAGGCTTCCACCAGTTTCTTGTCAAAGCCTTCCTTGACGATGCGTTTGAGCTCATCCTTGATCAATTTGCTCAATTTCTCCAGATTATCCTGCTTCACCTGCTTGCATACGATGCTGATAGTGGGCTGCAGAATGTCATCATTCAGATATATCTGGGAATCCTGACACATGCCAGAATTGCGAATAGCCGTCTTTAGCGGGGATGCTGCAGAGCGCATCAAAAGATCCGCCAGGAGCTGTACTTTGGGTACCAGATAGTCATCGCTCACTTTGCCCCAGCTGTAGTTTAGCGCCAGGTAATACTGTCCCTCTGGTTGCAGATCGTCACCCAGGGGATACTCGTGACTGATCTTCTTTACCTTGGAAAAAGGCTTTTGCAGGGGGAATTCATGACGGATGCCAGGATCTTCAAAATGGCTAAGGTACTCTTCGTCGATGATCTTTAGCGCAGCGTCGATATCGAGATTACCATAGAGGGCGATTTTGCTGTTTGAGGGATGGTAATATTTACTATGAAAGGCCAGGAACTTCTCGTTCGTCAGTTGCGGAATAGCCTCAGGATCGCCACCACTTTCAAAGCCGTAAGGCGTATCAGGGAATTGCGCATGAGTGCAAAAGCGCTGTACTACGCTGTCCACGGATGAGAAAGCGCCTTTCATCTCATTGTAAACCACTCCACGGTACTTGATCTCTTGATCCTCGCCAAAGAGCTCGTAATGCCAGCCTTCCTGATCCAAAATGCGCGAATCTTCATATATTTTGGGGAAGAGTACGGCATCCAGATACACCTTCATCAGATTAATAAAATCCTTGTCGTTCGTGGAGGCTATGGGATATGATGTCCAGTCGGAAGAGGTCATGGCGTTGATGAAGGTATTCAGGCTACCCTTCACCAGCTCCATAAAGGTGTTCTTTGCAGGGTAATTGCGCGATCCGTTCAGTACTGAGTGTTCCAGGATATGGGGGCAACCGGTGTCGTCCTCGGGGATGGTCTTGAATGCTATGTTAAATACCTTGTTGCTATCCTCACTTTCCAGATACATCAGTTCGGCACCGCTCTTGTGATGGTGATAGCGGTGCGCTGTGATCTTCACTTCCTTGATTTCCCGGCTTTCGATCAATTCAAAGCCGTGGACTGTTTTAGCCTTTTTCATTAGTTCGTATATCCTTCGTATTCGTAATTAGATTAGCTTGTAATCCTGCAGTCCTTTACGCAGGATTTCACGGTTTGCGTCCAGTAGCGGGCAGATCGGGCTGCGGAACTCCAACGCGATTTTTCCCATCATGCAGAGCGCTTCCTTGGCGGGGATGGGATTGGTTTCGATGAACATCAGATCGTTCAGCCGGGCCAGATGCAAGTGCTGTTTGGATGCGGTGGCATAGTCCCCGGCAAGACAGGAGGCGATATGCTCACTCATCAGCCGCGGGGCCACATTCGCGGTCACGGAAATGGTCCCTTTGGCGCCGATGGCCATCAGGGGCATATTCAGGGCGTCCTCTCCGCACATCACACTGAAGCCCGCTTTGGCATCGCGGATAATCTGTGTGGCTTGCACCAGGTTCCCGCTGGCTTCTTTGATGCCCACGATATTGGGGCAGCTTTCGGCCAGCTTCACGGTCGTGGCGGCAGTCATATTCACTCCGGTGCGTCCAGGCACGTTGTAAATCACGATCGGTATATCCACTTTCCCGGCAACGGTCTGGAAATATTCGATCATCCCTTTCTGGGTTGGTTTGATATAGTAAGGAGTGATCACCAAGGCCGAATCCGCACCCAGATCCCTGGCCTTTTGGGTATTTACCAGAGTCTGGGAGAGATTATTCGTTCCGGTCCCGATCATCACCGGCACCTGTCTATTGATTTTATTGATGGCAAAACGCAGCAGGGCATCTTTCTCGTCGGATGCCATTCCGGCAGTCTCAGCCGTAGTCCCAAGCAGAAGGATACCGTTCGTTCCTTCGTCCAGATGAAACTGAATCAGTCCCTCTAAAGCAGTCCAATCGATTCCACCATTTCTAAATGGCGTAACTAACGCAACATATGAACCTT
>JAGOKK010000020.1 GCA_017994635.1 Candidatus Cloacimonadota bacterium
CTTTCTACCTTCATCTTTTTCAAGATAGACACAATATCCATTCCAGAGCAACCCATCAGAGATGCCAGGAGCATGGCTTTGGGGCGCGGACCAGCATCATCGCCTCCGGATTCTTTTGCCAGATCCATCACTATGTGATGCCCCGTTACCAGGGCATCAAAAGTCATGTTCCCGGCCCACTTGGTGCTTACTGTAGTAGACATGCTAGATTTCGATGTAGGCTTCTTTTAAGATTTCTTCGTACTTTTCCACGTAGGTTTTAATAGCTTTCACCACTTCATCCAGATCTTTCTTGGGGATCTTGGAAACGATGCTTTCCTGCTGATCGAGTACTGTTCTCTGGCTGTTTTCAGCGAGTTTCATGCCCTTTTCGGTAATGAGGGCAAACCAGCATCTTCTGTCATCCTCAGAGGGTCTGCGAGTAACGAGTTGCTTGTTTACCAGATTGTCCATAATGCGAGTGACACGGCTGTGAGAGACGTTCAACACTCTGGCCAGTTCATTCATATTGGCCGGGGTCTTGGTCTGATACAGATGATTCAACAGCATGCATTCCATGCGACCGGCTTGTAGACAAGCCTTCTGGGTATAGTCGATTTCGCTTAGAACAACCTGTAAACGGGTGATCAGCTCTTGCAGTTTTTGTGCGTGATTTGTCATTTTTCTTCTCCTGATCTTTATTTGGTTATACCTAACAATCTGTCTAGTTTAGCTTTGTCAAATCCCACGATTGCCTGACTATTTATCCAAGTCTGGGGCACCCCCTGCTGACCTGTCTTCTTTATCATATCAGCCAGAGCACGACTATCGCGAGATACATCTACATCTTTATATGTAAAGCCATTGGCCTTCATGTAATCCTTGACCTTGCGGCACCACGAGCAGGTCGGAGTGCTAAATACTACTATATTCGGTTTCACAAATCAACAACCTCTTTCTACACTATAACGTAATTTTCACATATGCCAAAACTTTTTTTGCGATATCTGAATAATATCGAATGAGATGCTCTCTGCTTGGCCTCATTTATTGTTGAGATGGTATGGATTGCACTCCAAATCAACACTTTTTCTCAGGGCAATGTGGCAAATTGCCGGCAAAGAATTAAATAAGTGAGGTATCCCGTATAGAGAAATCTCACGGGGATATTCAAACGAGCGAGAATTGTGTCCCGGGGCGTTCATTGACCTGTGTGTTTCACCCCCCTTCTTTGACGGAGTTTATTACTTCCTTAATCAAGCCCGGATCATGCCTGAATTGTTAAGGCTTGATCTGGGCTTGACTATTACTGATCTGGAGTCCGAAGAGAGGAGGAGCAGCCTACACACAAGAGTCGGGCAGAACCGAACGATTGACACATAGCTATACACTAAAGAGTTAGTTTGTATGTCTTGACTCCGCCTTTATTGCACTCGGTTTTCACCAGGATCTGATCTCCGGGCTTTAGTGAAGGTATCTTATACACCAGATTGCCACCCTTGTCATTTTCCTGCAGGTAGAGCAATTGAGTCAGTACTGCTTTGCCATTTACCCAAAGATTCACCTTACCAATGTAGTGATCAGCCGCGTCTCGAACGCCATGCTGAAAGCTCAGATAAAAGAGCTGTGTCTTCGAGTCATAACGCCCGTTCACTTTAGCTGCCGGATGTGCTGCCGCCAGGCTCAGTATCAGCACGAGCATAGCGGTAATGATAATCTTTTTCATCGTATAATCCTTTGGTTTATTCTCGTATAGTTTAATCAGATACAGCATCCTGTCAAATGCGGGAAGGATTTTGTTCTTGACTGAATCTGGCTACTGCGCAGATTGCCCTTACTATATCACGTCATCAAAATTACAGGGAGTAGTGTTATTCATCTATGTTAAAGAGACTATTATGGATTAGTGCGATTGTTCTTCTGGCTACCATTCTCTACACTCAGGGTTTGCCAAGCTTCAAAAAGGAACCCCCTACAGCACTAGATTCGAAGGTATCCCAGGCGATATTGCACTATGTCAAGACCCAAGTGGACATGAAAGCAATAGGCATCCCTCTGGATGCTGATGTACATGAGATCAATCAAATCCAGATTCTTAAACTGGAACACCTCCCAGGTCCTCACGCCAAGCGCAGGGTGAAGTGTAAGCTAAACGGTTACTACAGTATCGCTCCGAAATTGGGGATGAAGCGCGTGGAACGCGTGATAAGCCAAACCCTCACTTTTCTCATTTCTGACAAATACCCCGAAGGGATCAGCGTTCAGCTGGATAACTGAAGCTTCAATCGTGATAGTAAATGGCTTTTATAGGATCTATCTGAGCCGCTTTGAGGGCTGGATACAATCCTGATACGAAGCCAATGACGGAGGAAAACGCAAGACCCAGTACTACTCCTGCCAATGGTAGATAAAGGGGAAAGTGAAGCGCCTTACCCATCGCTGTCACCAGTCCCCAGGCAATCAGAATCCCGATCGTCGCACCGAATATTGCCAGGGTGAGAGCTTCCATGATAAAATAGAAAAAGATATCATGATCTGTAGCGCCGATACTTTTTCGGATTCCTATCTCGGTCATACGTTCCTGGATGGAGATCAGTAGCGTGGAAAACAGCCCTATCCCCCCAACGAGAAGGGAGATTGAGGCAATCACAGAAAGCGTGATATTCCATTTCTTCATCTGCTTATCGATCTCATCGGTAATACTCAACATAAATGATCCCACATCTGCCACATTGAAATTTGGGTACATATTGTGTCTTGATAAAAGCAACTGCCGGGCATGAGCCTTGAGGCGGGCATAATGCTCAGGACTGTTGGCCTGCACATAGATAGTGTTGATCACTTTGCTTGAGCCCATATAGTATACCCCATAACGCAGGGGAATGTACACAGCGCGCAGATCCTCCTGGCGTTCCCAGGTATTGAAGTTTACTCCAGCGCTGGTATTTAGGACATCAGCTCCCAGGATCCCAATCACCTTGAAGCGATGATTGCCCAAAACCAGGGATTTCCCTACTGGGTTTTGACTAGGGAAGTATTCTTCAGCAAAGAGGTGCCCTAGCACCACCACGGGTTGCCCTGCTTCCGATTCCATCCTATTGAAGAGTGATCCCTTGGCTATGGGGTAGTTTTTTACATCGAAGAATCCGTTATCTGTGGCACGAACATTTACATAGTGGTCTTTGTTGCTAATCCGAAAGAGGCTGGTGTTTTCGACCATCGCGTAGATACTTTTATAATCCAGATTGTCCTTCAGAGCCATATAGTCATCTATGCCCAGTGGGCTCACGCTTTGTTTGGCCTTACGCTGCACACTTTTACTGTTATCTGCGCCTCTTTGATACCCCTCTCCGGGATAAATAAGGAACGAATTGTTCCAACCCATGCCCTCCATATTCTTATTAATCAAGGCTTTGAGGGCATATACACTGGAAAACATGGTTACGACGGCCATCACACCAATCACGATGCCTGTGGTGGTGAGTACACTGCGCAGTTTGTGAGAAGTGATGCTGGATAATGCGCTCTTGATCCCGTCGCTCAGATGCATGGCAATTCCTTAGTCCAGTATGTGCTTACACTTGGGACATTGCTGAAAGTTCCCTTTGTCCTTATTATACTTTTCCACCACATAGGGATGGCCACAGTTTGGACAGGGACTGGGAACAGGTTTGTCGTTAGAAATCCATTTACATTCCGGATAGCGAGTGCAGGAATAGAAGGGACTCCCCTTTTTGCTACGCCGCGCTACGACCTGGCCTTTCCCGCACTCAGGACAGGTGATGCCAAGGCTTTTGGGACGTGAATACTTGCACTTGGGATAGGTGGAACATGCGATAAATGCTCCATACTTCCCGTTTCGCTCCACTAGAGGGCTGCCGCATTCTGGACAGGCTTCGTTCAATTTGGTCGGTACTACGATTTCGATCTGGCCATCTGTACCGCGTTTGAAGCTCTTGCTGTTCTTGCATTCGGGATAGCGGTTACAAGATAGAAACTCCCCGCTACGGCTGCGCTTTATCACCATCTCCCCCGTCTGGCACAGATCACACTTGATTCCAGTTTCCTGGATCATGGCTTTCTTTTCTTTTTTTACGTCCACTTTAGCTATCAAACCCTGCATCTCGTCGTAGTAGCTCTTCACCAATTCGTGCCAGATCACTTTTCCATATTCCACTTCATCCAGCTTATCTTCCATACTGGCAGTGAATTTAACATTGAAAAGATCGTCAAACTTCTGAACCAGAAAACCGTTCACGTCGTTCCCAAGCGGAGTAGGGATAAAGCTTTTCTTTTCCAAAACTACGTACTTGCGGTTGCGGATCGTGCCCAGGATGGCAGCGTAGGTGGAAGGTCGGCCAATGCCTCTGGCTTCCAATTCCTTGATCAGGGATGCTTCGGTATAACGAGCCGGAGGAGTAGTAAAATGCTGTGAACCCAGCAAGTCGGTATGCTCCAGTTCGTCATCATTGCGATAGTCTGGACTTATCTTTACTCCCAAGGGGATGTTTACATGGGGATAGCATTTCAGGAATCCCTCGTCTGTGATGTTGTTCCCAGTGGCACTAAACTCTGCTTTACCGATCTCGATCCTGGCAGTAGTGGCCTGAACTTTCACGCTCTTCATCTGAGTGGCGATGAAACGCTGCCAGATGATGGTATAAAGCTTCAATTGCTCTTTACTAAGATAGGCCTCAAGACTCTCGGGAGTGCGCATGGGATCCGTGGGACGAATGGCTTCGTGGGCGTCCTGGGCGCTCTGTTTGTTCTTGTACACTCGGGTTACAGGATTCACGTATTCTGCGCCAAAACGTTGGGTAATCATTTCCTTGCACGAGGCTACTGCTTCATCGGCGATTCGAGTGCTATCGGTACGCATGTAGGTAATCAGACCGGTGCTTTCTCCACCCAGGTCGATGCCTTCATACAAGGCCTGAGCGATACTCATGGTTCGCTGTGCTTGGTATGAAAGCAGTTTGGAGGCTTCCTGCTGTAAAGTACTGGTGATAAAGGGAGCGGGAGCTTCCACGCTACGAGTGCTACGCTTCACGCTGGTCAGCCGGGCTGCCTGATGCTTTAGTTCCTCGATCAGTTTCTTGCTCTGTTCCTCGTTGGCAAGCTCAATCTTCTTGCCGTCATACTTCTCCAACGAAGCTTTAAACTTGGGCAATTTATCTTTCCAGAAGTCTGCTTCCAGCTTCCAATATTCATTAGGTTCAAATGCCAGGATCTCAGCTTCTCTCTCGCAGATCAAGCGTAGGGCCACAGATTGCACGCGTCCCGCGGAGAGGTCTTTGGCTATCACCTTCCACAGCAGCGGAGAAATGCTATATCCCACCACACGGTCTAGAATCCGGCGGGCTTGTTGGGCATCCACTTTGGGCATATCGATCTCACCGGGATTTTGGATGGCAGAACTGATCGCTCTGGCAGTGATCTCATTGAAGACAATGCGATAGATCGGCTTTCCCTTAATCTCTTTTTCCAATACTTTGCTCAGATGCCAGGCGATGGCTTCTCCCTCGCGATCATGATCGCTCGCCAGGTAGATGGCATCCGCCGCTTTTGCCGCTTCTTTTAGTTCAGATATTATCTTGCTCTTCTTTTTATCTGTCACATAGCTGGGAGCGAAGTTCTTCTCCACGTTCACACCCAGATCATGGTCTGGCAGATCCCTAACGTGTCCCATGGAAGCTTTCACGCTAAATTGGTTCTTCAAAAACTTGCTAATCGTATGTGCCTTAGCCGGAGATTCTACTACTATCAGTCCTTTTGCCATTCTTTACAATACCTCAATCATCGCTTTCATGAATGCCGCAGCATTTCTTGTATTTCTTTCCCGATCCGCAAGGACAGGGATCATTTCTACCCACTTTCTCTTCCACTCGTACCGGGCGTGGTTTAAGCTCAGAACCCGCAGCGGATGGAGCGCTAAAGTTTGGAGCGGAGGTGGCAGAAGTCTCAAATTGCTCTCCAGATGCGAAGCTATTTACTTCCTGGTGACTTACCACTGCGCCTTTCATCATGTCCTGCATTTGCTGCCGACTGACCAGGTATGTGGTAAACACTCTCTTGCTCACGCTTTCCTGGATCCGGGTAATCAAGCCTTCAAACAGGGTATAGCTTTCTTTCTTGTACTCAATGAGCGGATCCTTGTTTGCATAGGAACGCAGATAAACTCCCTCTTTCAAAAGATCCATCTCGTGAAGATGATCGCGCCATTCATTATCCACCACTTCCAGCAGTACTCTGCGCTCGATTTCCCGCAGGGCATCAGAGCCCATTTGCTCTTCCCGCCTGCTATATGCATTTCTCGCGATCTCAAAGAGAGTATTGATCAAAAGATCTCGGTTTAGGTGGTCGCTATCGATATCCTCGGTCTTTATGATGATGTTCCAGCTTCTGAAATATGCACAAACACGGTCCAGATTCCAATCTTCGGGATAGCTGCCCTCGGCGATGACTTCATTCACTAGATTATTGATGCTCTCTTCGATCATTTCCATGATCTCGGCCTGCAGATTGTAACCCTTAAGAACGCTACGGCGATAGCTATATATCACTTCGCGCTGTTGATTCATCACCTCGTCGTATTTGATCAGGTTTTTTCTAATCTCAAAGTTGTGCTCTTCCACTCTGGTTTGCGCTTTTTCCACTGCTTTGGTCATCCAGGGGTGCCTAATCGCTTCACCCTGTTTCAAGCCCATCTTTTGCATCATCGGTGCCATGCGATCCGAACCAAAGAGACGCATTAGATCATCTTCCATCGAGAGATAAAAACGTGATGTGCCAGGGTCTCCCTGGCGTCCTGCGCGACCTCTGAGCTGACGATCAATCCGGCGTGACTCATGCCGTTCACTGCCGATCACATGCAAGCCATCCAGGGGTAAACCGTAGGGGAATTCACTATTGCGATCCTTATTGAGACCGATATAAGAGGCCACTTCATTGGTAACCACTCCCCGTCCCAGTTTGATATCCGTACCACGCCCCGCCATATTGGTGGCGATGGTCACCGCTCCGGGGGCACCTGCTCCGGTGATGATCTCCGCTTCACGTTGATGTTGGCGGGCATTTAGCACATTATGAGCGATGCCGTGCCTGCGCAAGAGACGAGATAGTATCTCGGATACTTCCACGCTTACAGTACCTACGAGAACTGGTTTCTGCTGTTTGTGCCAATAAATGATCTCATTTATTATGGCTTGATACTTCTCATTCTTGGTCAGGTAAATATCATCATCGTGATCGATTCTGGTGATCGGGACATTTGTGGGGATAGCCATTACGGGAAGCTTGTAGATCTCCATAAATTCTGATTCTTCGGTGATTGCGGTACCCGTCATGCCAGCCAGTTTCTCAAACATGCGGAAGTAGTTTTGCAGGGTGATGGTGGCAAAAGTTTGCGTTCCGGCTTCGATAGCGACATTCTCTTTAGCCTCAAGAGCTTGGTGCAATCCATCCGAAAAGCGCCGTCCGGGCATCTGGCGTCCGGTAAATTCATCCACGATGATCACCTTGTTATCGATCACAACGTATTCCTGATTGTTTTCAAAGAGCGTGAAAGCCTTGAGCAACTGATTGATATTATGCAGTTTCTCACTCTTGTCCATAAACCTTTCTGTGGCATCTTCTTTCAATCTCGCGCGCTCAATCTCATCGATATTCTCTTTGGCATCAATCTCGCTAATGATCTCATCCAAAGTGCGTACGATAAAGAGGTCTGATTCTCTGCGGCTGAGCATTTCGCGCCCTTTATCGCAGAGATCCACGCTATTTTGGCGTTCTTCCACTACAAAGAAGAGATTATCGTCCAATTCGTGCATCTTTTTATCACGCAGATAGATACCTTCAGTATCCTGCACTAGTCGCTTGAGTGAAGCTTCCTGCATCAACTTGCCATAAGCCTTGTTCTTGGGAGCTCCCCGCTTGATCAGAAGAAGGTTTTTGGCCAAAAGAGATTCGGTAGATTCGCTGCCATCTGCTCTAATCTCGTCACGTATCTCTGATAAGTAGCGATTGATCAGCGCATTCTGGGCTTGAACTACCGCGGCAATGGCCGGACGTAATTCCGGATAAAAGTTCTTATCCTTGGCGATGGGGCCGCTGATGATGAGCGGAGTTCTGGCTTCATCTATAAGGATGCTGTCCACCTCGTCCACTATAGCATAGTAAAAGTCTCTCTGAACCAATTGCGAGGGCGATACAGCCATATTGTCGCGCAGATAGTCGAAACCGAATTCGCTGTTCATACCGTATGTCACATCCGCCGCATAAGCTTCCCTTCTGGCCTCAAAATCCATGCCAGTAGTGATGCAGCCTACCCTCATGCCATGAAATTGAAAGATCGGACTCATCCATTCCGCGTCACGACTTGCTAGATAGTCGTTCACAGTCACCAGATGTGCACCACGCCCCACCAGAGCATTCAGAAAGAGCGGAAGAGTTGCCACCAGGGTTTTACCCTCACCGGTAGCCATTTCTGCAATCTTACCATCATGCAGAGCCATGCCGCCGATAAGCTGAACATCGAAGGGAACCATATTCCATTTTTGAGAGTGTTCCCTGACCATAAACTCGGTCCCCACCATGCGCCTACAGGTATCTTTCACGATCGCAAATACTTCAGGAAGATAATCGTCCAGTACATCCTTGGTAAGCTGTTTAAGTTCTTTCTTGGTCGTATCTATCTGATTATCTATGCGATTACGTTCACTATCTTCATTCACATTCCTGAATGCTTGGCGTAATTCTTCCAGTTCCTGTCGCTTAGCTTCTAGTTTACTGGCTATTTCTGCTTTGATTTCCTGGATCCGTTGGCGCAACTGATCATCTTCATACTGGGCGAGTTCTTGATAAATGGTATTTATTTCCGGAACCAGTGGTTCATAAAGCTTGAGATCCTGGCTGGATTTATCACCGAATAGTTTCTTGAGAATCTTCTCGAGCATGTTTCATCCTTAGCGATGCCGAAGTGTTTGCGTTCTCAGGGAATTGGCATCGGATATTTCCCTTTTAATCATCAAAATAGCAGGGCGGAAATATGTCAATCAAAACGTGACTTGGCCTCTTGGCACCATCTTGAAGCTTGGCCTTTTGCTGTGAACCTCTCAAACACATCCCAAGCGACGCTTTGGCATGTGTTTGGCATGACCTTGATATGCCTTCCAGATACGAGAGGCCAGGCATTATTCTGTACAGCATGTTAGTAAGTATATTCTGTGTGGGGAGAAAAGGAGGTTGACAAGCTATGAGGTTTTATTTCTTTGAATCTCAAGCCGAGCGTTCATTGCTAAACTATTCATTGGCATGCGTGAACGCCAATGGGTATGGAAGGGAAACCTCCATGCCTCCCGTTTGGAAAGGCTTGGCGTAAATAAACTCGCCAGCCTCCAATACAACATAAATCATATGGAGGTATACTCAAAGTGACGAAAGCTATTTTCTCGCTACTCTTACTCAGCATGTTGCTGGTGTTTACAGCCTGCAGCGAAAAAGACAACGGTACTGATCCCAAGATCTATGGCTACATCCTGGAACAGTTTGTAAACAAAGTAGCCGTAAACCTGATCACTGACCCAGAGCCTGATGAAGGAGACGATTTTCGGGGTTTGTACAATTATGAAATCGTAGCATCCGATGGATTCAGTCCCCGAAACAGCAGCAACGCCGGTTGGGATCTGAAATGGGAAGTCTTAAAAACCGGATACATTGTTCCCGACGACAACCGTAGAACCTGGTTTAATAACTCTGAACTACCCGGCGCATTCAGAGTGAAAGACGCCACCAAGTTCAATCTGTACCGCAAGGTCGAAGTAGCTGATACCACCGGTGTCGGCGTCTATTTTGAATTAGGGGGCTTGACCACACACCAGATCGAAAACTGGGATGGCGAGCAAGAAGCCTCAATCAAGCTATCCGATCTCATTGCGCATTTTAGTAATGTCACAGGTGTCACCCTGCTTGCTGGTGACGGCTACAGCAAGGACTACACTCTGGAACAGATTCAAGATGGGTACTACCTGCTGCAAAGCGAAGTAAGCACCTTCCCCACTTTCAACGATGACATGGCAGGTGGACTGAAGAAATTCAAGAAACTTGCATCTGTCCGAGTGAATGGAACCCCCGGAACCATCACATATTTGAATGCGGCTACTCCAGATTTGGAGATTGCCCTACCGGAGAGCTTCTCAGCATTCGAGCGTACAGAACTCGTAGATTACTAAACCATGTTTAAACACATCCTGTTGATCAGCATGGGTTTATGTCCCATGCTGATCTTTTGTGTATCCCCTTCTCCCGACAGCCTGAAGACTTATCGATTGAGTACCATCAGAGTAGTGGCAAACGCTGCTGAATCTGCCATCTCTTCCATCAAACTACTAAGGGTTAGCGATGCCGATAAGACGGTGTATGAAGCGCTGCACTCTTCCCCTGGCCTGCATATCAGCCTGGGGACAAAGGATGAGAGCAATCTCAAGATCAGGGGATTTCGCAAGAATGACGCATTAGTCATGATCGATGGACGGCCACTTACTTCTGGATACTTTGGTAATGTAGATCTTTCCAAGATCATTCTCTCGGATGTGCAGGACATAGCCGTGATCAAAGGCCCCGCCTCCGCTCAATTTGGCAGTGGAAGCATGGGCGGCGTGGTAAATCTGATCAGTAAACCAGGAGATAGCTTCCTGAAGCTGAATAGCACTTTTTCACGCAATCTACGCAATACCCAGCGTATATCATCCGCGCATGATTTTGGGAGCATAGCGTACAATCTAAGCCTCACTAGAGAGGACAAACCTGGCTTCATGCTCTCCGAAAAGTTTGAGCCCACGGTGTTTGAAAACGGAGCTGTGCGTGATCATTTCCGGTATAGAGCCTGGCACATGGACACCAAGCTTGATCTTAAAGTGGCTGATCTGCACGAATTGGGGCTAAGCTGGGGCTACTCTCATATCCCCCAAAAGGACATTCCTTCTTCCATCTATGGCAGAGATTACCGTTCATACAAGGATTATTACCGTTCCTACGCCAGCCTCGGCGGGGATTTCTACTCCTCTGAAAATTGCCGAGTGACTACTCATCTGTATTACGACGCGGCTGGTGATACTTATGAGCGTTATCGTGATCCGGACCATCAAAGCCTGGACATTAGTTCGCGCATGAATTCATACAATCTGGGAATCAATCCCAGCCTGAGAATCGGTGATAAATTGCAAGCCGGATTTAGGAGTGAGTATCGTCATACTGAACGCAAGGATACTGGAAGTTATCTGGAATGGACTGATAACTGGGCTGCGGTAAATAGCGCCTACATTCAATATGGCAAAGAACTTCTGCACAATCTGGAACTTAGCACCAGCCTGGGGCTCAGCAGCATCTTTCACAGCCGGAACAAGAGACCGGAGTATCTACCCGAACCCTCTGTGGGCATCTATTGGAGCCCCAAATACATCGGAAAGCTAGCGCTGTCCATAGGCCAGAACAGTAGTCTGCCCACGATGCGTCAGCTCTTCTCTGCCGAAAACGGCAATCCTGATCTGAAGCCTTCCCGTGCCCTGAAGTATGAAGTAAATCACAATCGGAACTGGGGTGGTTTGTTGAACTTGGTTAGCGATGTATCAATTTACTACAATGACGTTACCAAGCTAATCGACAAGCGCTTGATCGACGCAAGTACCGAACAATATCAAAACCTCTTTGATGTACAATCCTACGGCACCGAGGCCAGTCTGGCCGTCCAAATCTTTCAGCATACCAATCTCGAGGCAAATTACTGCTATCTTGCCTATAGCTCAAAGAGTGATTACAAGCTTAGCGACAGTCCACCCAATAGCTTCGATTTCCGTTGGAGTCACATCCTGCCCTATGGCGTTCATCTTGCTCACAGCGTGTCTTGGCGGGGCAAGCGGGATTCTCAGGACGATATGGGCAACTTCCACTCATTAAGAGCCTATCACACGCAAGATCTGGAGCTGGCAAGACAGTGGAAGCATCTGGAACTGAAACTAAAGCTAGAAAACCTCATGGACGAGAATTATCAAAGCGAATACGGCTACCCCGCCCCCGGCAGGGATTTCAGCCTGAGTATTACGATGCAGATATAGTCCTGCGCACATACAGATCACGCATCAAAGGTACCAAAACTGGAGGGGATGGATCGAGCCTATTTGTAGCTGTATTCAAGCATTCTTTGTAGTTGTGGATAGGTGCCAAAGCGAGGATTCCACCTGTATTCGGAGCGCAGGATTATCCTGTTCTTGCCGTCATATTGATACTGAATGCTACTTGTGATGGTATCTTCGTCTAGGTAGTGTTTTTCCTCTGTGCAGTTGCCGTGATCGTCGTATACATATTCGGTAATGCTGATGACCTCGTGTTCCGGATTGAAAGCAACAATGGCGGTGAGTAGGTCCGACGAGTCATAAAGATAGGTATGTAACTCTTTCAATTCGTCCGCGTAGTCATACACCAGACGCTCTGATATCTTGTTTGTACTATCCATCACGCTTTGATAGTAACGTGAGATATAGCCTACCTGGTTGTACTCCATGGTCCAGAGAGAATCCTGGTGGTGACGGATACTGGTCTTTGCCAGGATCTTGCCTTTGGCATCATACTCGATTATCGTGCTGTCTCCAGTTTGGGGATCAGTGGTTTCCAGTTTACGCACACCAATCTGATTCATATGGTTGTACTCCACAGTCTCGACGGTGGGCGGATTGGAAGATATATTCTTACGAATGTAGCCCATATATGTTTTGTTACCTTTTTGCTTCTGCGCGTAAATCAGGTTCCCTTCCGCGTCATATTCGCCTGATAGCGTGGCTGAAAGGGTCGTCACATTCTTCCCGTGTTTTTGAGTGACGGTGTATTGTTTCTCGTAAAGCTCTTTGGTCCCCTTGTAAGCTGGACCTTCCTGGGCAAAGAGCAGCGAGTAGCAGCAAAGCAGGCAAAACGGTAACAGGGCTGAGAGATGTGGTTTCCTCATTTATAATTACTCCATAGCTGTAATACGGTCTGATATTCTTGTTTTGCCTCCAGGAAAAGGCTTTGTGCATCAGCACTTTCCTGTTCGGCAGCGTGTTCCAGTTTCTTCATCAAATCTGCCAGAGTGGGAAGATTCATATTCAGCGAGGTACCCTTGATGCTGTGTGCATGAAACTGGATTTGCGACAGCATTTTACTACTGATTGCCTCATCAAGAGCTTCAATGCTCTTTGATATCTGATCCTCAGCGGTAACGATGAGATCCCTCATCAGTTCACGATCATTGAATATACGTTTCATCAGCTTCTCGCACTGGAAATGCTCATTGTCAGGGTCATGACATACCTGAGTGGGGAGCGTTGTCTTTACTTCGGAAGCGCTGAGAAAAGTGTAAAGCATTTGTTCCAGGCGGTCTTGCGCCACTGGTTTACTGAGATAATCGTCCATTCCAGCTTCGAGACAGGTTTCACGCTCGCCTTTGGTTACCCCTGCAGTCAACGCGATAATGGGCATATGCCCAAGTATGGGATCAGCCTGTTCCATTTCACGAATCACTCTGCTAGCGCTAAGGCCGTCCATTTCAGGCATTTGCACATCCATCAGAATCACATCTGGCTTACTAGACTGATACTTTTCCAAGGCTTGCTTTCCGTTCGCCGCTTCTATGATGCTTATCTTGGGATAAATCCGTTTTAGGACTTCGCAGATAAGGATCATATTCAGCTTATTATCCTCCGCCACAAGGATTAGCGGTGGTGTGCCATGGGACTTATCTTCTGTCACCAGCGGCTGAGTTACCGGTTCCGCCTCGGTGAGCTTCTCATCATCCTCAATCTGCCCATTGAAGACTTCGCGAATACGCAGCAAAAGCTCACTGCGCTTCACCGGCTTGATCAGACGATAGCGTAAACCGATCTCTTTCAGCCTGCTCGCTGTCATGCCGTCATCCGCTGATGAGTACATGATAATGGGCGGACGATCCATGCCTTTATCCGAATAGTGCTTGCAAATCTTACTCACCAGGATATCTCCTGTAATATCGGGCATATAGTAATCGATAATAATAAGGTCGTACAGGTCGTCATGATTAAGCATATTTAGCACTTGCTGAGAGCCTTCGGCGCACATGGGAAGCATCGACCAATGCCTTAGTGTTTTCTCCATGATCATCCGGTTTTTTTCGTTATCGTCTACGAAGAGGACTCTCTTACCCTCCAGATCCTGAACAGTGATGGCCTTACCTCTTCGGTAGAGTAAGAGCAGCTCAAAGCTAAATGTAGAGCCGATTCCTGGCTCACTATCCAAGATAATGGAGCTGCCCATCTTTTCCACGATCAGGTTTGAGATTACCAGCCCCAATCCAGTTCCTCCGAAGCGTCTCGTAGTGGTGCTATCAGCTTGAGTAAAAGCCTTGAACAGCTTGTCCTGTTGCTCGCTGCTGATGCCGATACCCGTATCGCTAATCGAAAAGCTGAAGCGGGCGGAGTTCTCATCTTTCACTTTACAATCCAGCTTCAACTGCACTTCCCCGCTATCGGTAAATTTCACAGCATTACTGAGCAAGTTTACCAGTACCTGTTTCAAGCGTATGGGATCAGTTTGTATGTAGGGAGGAATATCGGGTTGTACATCCAGCAGCAATTCGATCTTCTTTTTGGCCGCTGAGTATTTGACGATATCGGCCGCTTGTTCTACCAGATCCCAAACGTCGGTTTCTACTACGTCCAATTCCAGCTTCCCGGCTTCGATTTTGGAAAAGTCGAGTACATCGTTAATCACACCCAAAAGGCTATGAGCAGAGCTGATGGCATTCTCCAGATACTGCTTTTGAGTGAAGTTCAGCGGTGTATCGTAAAGCAATTCACTAAAACCTATCACTCCATTTAGCGGGGTACGGATCTCGTGACTCATATTCGCCAGAAACTCACTCTTAGCCTTGCTTGCGGCTTCCGCTTGTTCCTTGGCGGCGCGTAATTCCAGTTCCCGCCTCTTGCTGTAAGTGATGTCTTCTACAATCTCCAACACCGCTGTGATCTTTGAGTTGTTGTCAAGGATCGGAACAGATTCAATTTTATAATACAATTTCTCGCCGTTTACGTCAAACTCCCTCACGTAGCGATGAATACTACCATCCTGCAAGGTTCTCTTTACGGGACAAATCTCACAAACACCGGATGAGTCTCCCGATTCAAACACAGTGAAACATGGATCGTTTACAGAGTTTATGCTATGTGGGAACCAGATGTGCATCTGATGATTGGCATGGAGCACCTCCATGTTTGGACTGATGATGGATATCCCGATATTCAGGTTTTCTGTAAGGGTTCTATTCTGCTCGTATAGCTGGCGATACTTCTCTCTGCTCTCCAGCATCACTTTATTGCGACTGATCAGTTCGCGGTTCAATCTACGCGTGTAGACCAGGAATATGATGAGACCGATAAAGAGGATAAAAGTGATGATGATCCAAAACAGGTAACGATCCAACAAGTCTCTCAGAGTGTAGTAAGTAATATTGTCATAGGGTCTTATATGCAGTTCTTTCAGACAATCGTGAACGCTCTGATATTCTCTGGGAATGGTCCACCCCCCTATCTTAGCGGCCAGCAGTGAGGGATGGTTTTGGGGTGTAGCTATCAAAGCAGCAGCCAGCTTATGCGCCGTTTGATCTTCCACATGAGACAGCTTAACTAGCGGCCACTGGGGATAAAGCTCAGTAGAGCGCATCAGCGGATTTTCTTGATACCTGGGCTGCATATTCAATACTCTGAATTCGTTTACCGAAATCTGCCCGTCATTGATCATAGCTTCCAGGATACCGGATCGCACGACACCCACATCCGATAGTTTGTTTTTTACCGATAGAATGACCTTATCATGAGTTCCACCAAATGTAAAGTGCTTAAGTTCTTCAGGAATGCGCACTTTGTGTTTCACGAGCTCCCGATGAGCCATGATCCACCCGCCGAAGGAATTGTCTGTCACAGCAATGAGACGCTTACCTTTGATATCTTCGATATCCCTTATCGCCATATTGTCTGCCCGGCAGAAGATTACACTACCGTAAGTAAAGTAATTGTATTGATCTATAAGTGTGGCGATTGATTTCAGACTGTACTCTTTTTCCAATTGAGCAAAGATGGCGGGATTGGTGATCAGAAAATCTACTTCCCTATTTTCCACCGCCGCTGTAACATTCTGAAATGAAAGGGGAACTAAGCTGACAGACTGCTGGATATTCTCATTTAGATAATCTATAGTGGCCTGCCATTCTTTCCGACAACGATCCTCGCCCTGATGTCCCAAAACCCCCAACCTTAGTTGGGTCTCAGCGTACAGATCGGGAGCAGCTAAAAGCATGCTCAGCAGAAGTATAGCAAAGATCTGCTGAGTTAGTACTGATCTCCCTATTCTCAATACTTTGCTCATGTCGAATAACTCTCCCATTCGTCTTATTTTAAGCTCAGGATTCCTCCCGAAGAGCATAAATACTCCATAATTCCATGATATGATAAGCGAAAATTGAGTCAAGGAAATATTAAGATTGCTCTCCTCTCACTCCTTGTCTCCTCTAAGGTTCTTGATCAAGCGCTTGTCATGCCCATAACAAGGCCAAAACAGCTCTTTCGCATACCCATTGCTACCTCGAACTCATCTTGAAATCCACTTGAACGCCACCTGAACTGGATTCAGGTGGAGTTCAAGAAGGGTTCGTGTGGAGTTCGTGCTGGTAATGGGGGAGAAATACGGTTTACCATCTAATGCCCCGACAGGGGCGCCCGACAGGGTCGACACTATTCATAGTGAGGGGCTTTGGTAGTGGTGTGCTGCATCTTCAATTGTCAATTATCAGGAGAGTCAGTTCTGTCACTTCAGTCAGGTCTCCATCTTCCATGTACAGCCGATTCTCTTCTCAATCCGCGTCATCCGTGTAATCCGCGTGAGATAGTGAGATAGATCAGTCCATTCAGTTCCGTCAGGTGTCTATCTATGAATAGTATCGCCCTCCGGGCTGCTATAGACTTCATCAACGTCATAAATACTTGCATAAGCATGATCATTCAGTACATACGAAGGTATAGCTGCAATGAAAGACTTGATCTTTGGCAATAGCAAATAAGGCTGGATTAAAAAAATGGGGGAATGCCAAAAGGAAGATTTACTTGACAGCAAACACAAATACACCAAACTTGAAATTTCAGAATATACTAATCAAAGGTGGGATGATGAAGCTGCTATATGTCGACGTGCCCTTTGCACACATTGCCGGAGGTGATACAAATCGCAGCAGTTTCATCTGGTCTGAATTACATCGCAGGTTTGATGCGGATCTACTACTGATCAAGACGGAAGCCTACCGCACAAATCCAGTTCCCAAGCATGAGGGATATCAGAACGTCCATACCATTGCCAGTAATGCACCTTCGATCTTCCACGCACATGCCATTCACAGCTTTCATCCCAACCAGCTTCGCAAGTATCACGATATCCTTGCCAATGGCAATTACGACACTGTTGTATTCAGATTTCTGAGTACTTTCTCTTTGGCAACGATCGCCGCTGATGTATTGCCCCGCGCAAGTATCGCCATAGATGTAGATATGCTCTTTTCCCGGATCGCGGAGCTGTCCTGGTCCAGGGAGAGATGCCTGAAGAACCGTTATCACCTCATAGAAATGATGAAGCTGAAGAGATTCGAAGCAATGGCCTTTTCCAGACCTTTTCATTTTTTCTTCACTAACGTTCTGGAGCGGGATATGGCAATGGCCAATTATGGGTTGGATGAAAGCCGGGCTTACGTCTTTCCCAATATAATGCCAGAGTATGCCACTCCAGCCCATAAAAGCAGGAATGAATCATACATTCTCTTTTTCGGGACATTAAACTCAATCGCCAATACCGACGCTGTGGATTATCTAATGCAGGATATTTATCCTGCCATTAGCGGTATGCTACGGGATAAGCTAATCCGGCTGAAGATCGTCGGAAAGAATCCTCCGGCTCGTTTGCAGAAATATGCCGATGCGAATGTGGATATCGTAGGACCCGTGGAGGATATCCGATCGGAAATAGCCAATGCTATGTTTGTAGTTTTGCCCATCAGGGTAGCTTCGGGTACCAGAACCAGAATACTGGAAGCAGCAGAAACTAAAACCGCCGTCATCAGCACCAGAATCGGGGCAGAAGGTTTGGATTTCAGCGATAATGAAGTGATGATAGCCAATAATGCTCCAGATTTTGCCCAGGCCATTCTAGGCCTGGCAGAAAACGCAGAGAAGCGACAAAGCTTGGGTAATAACCTCTACAAATCCGCTACTGAACGCTATTCTGCATCCATAGTGGGACAACGTTTCACAGATACTTTGATGGCACTAAAACCTCACAATGGAACTTCCCGGAAAAGAATAGCCATCATCACCAATAGATTTTTCCCGGAAGTAGGTGGCGCAGAAACTAACATCTTCATGCAAGCCACACTTCTGGCCAAAGAGCATGATGTTACTGTGTTTTGCCCCCAACGCATAAAGGGGGCTAAGAAAGAGACCATCAAGGGAGTAAAAGTGCGTCGGCTAAATGATGTCATCCAGCCGGGTAACACATTCCCAAAGCTAAAGAGCAAGACATTTTGCCCGTCCCTGGCCTTGCAACTGCTAGTGAATCACTATGACATTATCCAATGCTTTCCAGCACTGAACTACAATAACATCCTGGCCTGGTGGATCGCGAAACTGAAAGGTACGCCCTATATCATGTGTTTCTTTGATTTCATTGATTACGCAGAACACATCAGACAAGAGGGGACGATCGAGCCCGACATCCTGAGAAGCGTGCGCCCAAAATTCTACCAGCTTCCTGTCCTGAAGGGCATGAATCACGCATTTGCCATCGCATACAAAGAGCTCAATTTCCTGAAGCAGTACAATGAGAAAGTGAGCTATTCTCCGGTACCAATTCTTCCGGACGAGTACCAGGCAAATCTTTCCCGTCCAGCATTGATGGAGAGCTTTCCCCAGGATGCTTTTGTGTTGCTCTGCCTGGGTAGAGTGTCCCACATTAAGGGACAAGATATCGCGCTGGAAGCCTTTATGCAAGCTGCCGATGATATGCCGGAAGCACATCTTGTTCTGGTGGGTCGTCAGGATTATGAGCCTGAGTTTTTTGAAACGCTGTGCACCTTAGTCTATGATAGCCCATATCGTGAGCGTGTTCATTTCACTGGCATGGTAGAACGCGAGGAGGTTCTGGCCTGGTTGAGGTACAGCGATATCCACGTGATACCAGTTCGCTTCATGAATTCCGGCGCGGTGGTGGTGGAAAGCTGGGCTAGCGATACTCCCGTCCTGCAAAGTGATGTGGTGGATCCCAATTTGGTGGAAGAAGGCATAAATGGTTATCTTTTCCGTTCAGAATCTGTAGCTGAATGCGCCTATAAAATGCGTCTGGCATACAACGAACGAAGAAATCTGGCAGATATGGCAAAGCATGGAAAAGATCTAGTATATCAAATGTACACATATGATTACCTTATCAATCTCTACAATACGGTTTACAATAGACTGATTAAGTGACTATGATATATGGCTGATACATCGATACGCACAATACTGATGGTGAACACTCAACGTGGGTTCATCGGCGGTGTGGAACGCATGATGATAAAGATGGCAACGATGATGACGGAAATGAAGTGGCAGGTATACGGCCTCTTTGAACAGGGAGATACGCCAGATGCTTCCTTTGACGATGCCTTCCGCGAGATCATCGTGTTCAAAGGATCATCGCTGGCGAGCCTGATCGGGCATTATCAAGCCGAAGGTATCGACGCAGTGTGTATCCATAAATGCTCAAACAGCACGTGGATCAGGGAGCTTTGCCAGGCATTCCCTACAGCCCTGGTTGTTCATGATCATGATTATTACTGTCCACGCAAGCATAAATACTTCCCTTTCAAAAGGATAAATTGCCACTTCCCCCACCACCCGTTGACTTGCTTTCTCTGCAGCCCCGTCCATCGTAACAGTGTGGGTAATTACACGTTTAGTAGCATTATGGAGCCGGCAAGATTGAAACGTGAAGCCGCCATGTGTGACATCAGTTTTGTCCTCTCGGGCTTTATGCGTGATAACCTGATCCAAAACGGTTGGTCAAGAGATAGGATCAAGCTGCTAGTCCCCTATCAGGATGTGCCAGCGGTTCACCAAAAACCTCCAGCCGACATCCCTCAATTGCTGTTTGTGGGGCAATTGATCCGCGGGAAAGGGGTGGATCTGCTACTAAGGGCACTGGCAAAGCTGGGTAGACCGTTCCATTGTACGATCGTGGGAAGAGGAAACGACGAAGCCTTCCTGAAAGATATAGCTAAGCATGAAGGTATCTCAGACAAGATTACGTTCCGGGGTTTCACTGCGGATATTGGAGAGTACTATCGGCAGGCTGACATGGCTATAGTCCCTTCTCGATGGCAGGAGCCTTTTGGTTTGGTTGGATTAGAAGCCTTTGCTTATCATATTCCCGTGATTGGCTTTGCAGTGGGTGGCATCACTGAATGGCTAAAGCACAAAATGAACGGTTTGGCTGTAAAGGAAGGGGATACATCCATGCTCGCTGGAGCCATCCGGAGACTGATAGATGATCCCGCCGCCCGGAATCGTTATGCAGCGGAAGGATACGCGCTAATCCAAACGCGGTATACCCGTAGAGCATTCAAAGAATCTTTCATCCAGAATCTGGAGGATATGATCAACCAGAGACACTTCAGAGGGGATCATCCAGCAGACAGTCTGGATATCTTTGGTGTAAAGCTATCCAATCTCAGCATGGCTGAAGCCATGAACATAGTGGAGAAGGCCATCAGTACTCGTAAGCAAAAAGAAGTGTTCTTCGTCAATGCTGATTGCCTGAATAAAGTTTTTGTTGACAAGGATTACCATGCCATTTTAAGGGATAGCAAAGACTTGTTTCCCGACGGGATTGGGATCAAACTCGCCGGGAAGATACTTGGGAAGCCTGTCCGCGATAATGTAAATGGCACTGATATGCTCCCCCTGCTATGCGATATGGCTGCAAAAAAAGGATACTCAATGTATCTCTTGGGCGCCGCTGAAGGCGTAGCAGAAACGATGAAAACGAAACTGATCCACAAATACCCGCAGCTAAATATCTGCGGATTTAGAAGTGGCTATTTTGACCATGATAAAGATAGTGAGTTTGTGATTGGGGAGATCAATGACTCCCGGCCGGATATTCTGCTAGTGGCCTTTGGGGCTCCTTTGCAGGAAAAGTTCATCCGCAAAAACGCCGAAAAGATAGAGGCTCACGTGCTGATGGGTGTGGGCGGATTGTTTGATTTTTATTCGGGCAGGATTGCCCGGGCACCATATTGGATGCGGCAGATAGGTATGGAGTGGGTTTTTAGGTTAATGAAGGAACCCAAACGTATGTGGAAAAGATATATAATTGGGAATCCGGTATTTCTCTACCGGGTTTTCAGGTGGAAGTTGAACCGTAATTTTGGTGGCTTTGAGCGCCGTTGATTTAAGACATCGATGCTAAGTTCCAAAGGTCATGGCAGAAGCACAAGAGCGCGCGAGATAGAGCGTCTCTTGAGCATGGGAAAGAAACACAGCAAACTGAGAATGCAGCTGAAATTCTCGGTATGGGAATGGACGGTAGCCTTTGCCAAGTTTGTAAAGGCTTTTATCGACATTGTTGGTTCTCTGCTGTTGATAACCATTCTTTCTCCGGTGTTTCTGGTGACTGCCATCTTGATCTATCTGAGCGATCCTGGTCCGATCTTTTATGTGGCAGACAGGGTGGGCTTGAATGGAGCTTATTTCGGCTTTATCAAGTTTCGCTCCATGTACGTGAACGCAGACAGATTTAAGGATGCTCTTTTGGAGCAGAATGAATCTGCAGGCGGGGTGATCTTCAAAATGAAGAATGACCCCAGAGTGACCAGAGTGGGACGTTTTATCCGTCGCTTTAGCATAGATGAACTGCCCCAACTGATCAACGTTTTGAAGGGAGATATGAGCCTGGTGGGGCCTAGACCGCCCCTGCCACAGGAAGTGCTCCAATACACATTGGAAGATCGTAAACGGCTGCATGTGAAGCCAGGCATTACCTGCCTGTGGCAGATCAAAGGTCGTAGCGATATCCCATTCCAGCAACAGGTGCAACTGGATATGCAGTATATACGCAATCAGGGCATCAAAAAAGACATTATCATATTGCTGAAGACCATTCCCGCGGTCATTAGCGGTAAAGGCGCATATTGATGCCTATATTCAGCGGGAGCCATGGAGTATGCCAAGCAGATGAAGGCCACGAGGAGACATTATGGAACTAAACTTTAAACAGGAACACAAGGTGGGAGTTATCGAGGTGAAGGGAAGACTGGATGCCTATCACGCGCCGGAATTACGCACGTTGTACAATTCTGTAGCCGACAAAGCGGTAAACTTCGTCTTTGATATGGCGCTATGTGAGTTTGTGGATAGCACCGGCCTCGGCACCATAGTGGCCTGCTTGAAATCTGCGTCTCAAGGGGGTGGCGATATTCACATTGCCAATCTGCAGGAGAAACCCCGCATGGTGTTTGATATCACCAGGGCACATAAGATATTCCACATCTTCGATGATCTGGAAGCAGCCATACTCAGTTTTGATGAGGCTATGGGAGATTGATGGGGCGAGGAGATTAACCGATGCGATGCTTGATATATGCTAGAACTGACGAGGCAGGATGGTTGAAAGACTATTTTCCCGATGTGGATCCCTTCCTGCTGAAGATCGTGAATAAACCCTTGCTTGAGTATATATTGGACATGGTAACTCTGCTCGGTTTCAACGAAGTTCGCATAGTATCGGATGATTCCACCAAAGAAATCGAACACTCCCTCGGAGTTGGGAGCAAGTGGGGCTGCAAGATATCTTATGCGCTGGCCCGCCCAGGCGATAGCCTGAAGAACGTGTATCTGAAGAATATGTCTTTTTGCAAGGATACAGCACTCCTGTTATGGGACGGTTTTTTCTTTGCCTCATATGACAGCAAACATCTGGTAGACCATTTCAAGCAAGATCAGGGGTTTTGCTGCGGTAATAGCAAACGCATGATCTATCTCACAGCGGGAGAAAAACTGGGCAAGGCTGATATCAAGCAAGACAGTACACCGGATTGCCTTGAAATCAAGGACATTACATCTATCAAAGACTATTATGAGCTCAGCATGGACATCCTGAAGACATGGAATAAAAACTATGTCCTGCCTGGCTACACAAATGAGAAGGACACTTTTTTGGGTCTCAATGTAGTATACCCCCACAGCTGCGAATTGTATCCGCCCATAATGATTGGCAATAACTGCCGATTCCAACGCGAGACCTTGATCGGCCCCAATAGCATCATTGGAAACAACGTGATCATCGATGAAAACACCTGCGTGAACGATAGCATCGTATATGATAACACTTATGTAGGCCGTGATCTGGATTTGGATCACAAGATAGTTTACAAGGGACATCTCATTTCTGCTTTATCGGGAGAATGCATTCACATAGTGGATAAGGTATTGGTATCCCAGGTGGAATTGGGTATCGTCACATCATATCTGAACCGTTTAGTTCAAAGAGTTTTCGCATTGTGTCTTTTTACCATCCAAACGGTGCCCTGGCTTTTGCTGTACCTCCCCTTCAGCGTGGTAAGCAAAGAGCTGCGCACTGAGAGGCTTTTAAGCAAAAACATGAATACCCGGCGGTATACCGATAGCCGCCTGGTGGCAAAATCATGGTGGGGACGTCTTATGATCCGCTTTTGCCTGGACAAGTACGACCTGCTCTTCAGGGCGGCATTTTCTGGGGAGTTGTATTTGGTCGGCAATCGCCTGTTTGTTAACTCAGTTAAAAACCGGAAACTTATCGGAGACCTCCCCGTTTACAATCCCGGTGTTTTCTCCCTATCGGAGAGTGTGGCATCGCACAATCCCGGCGTGGACAGCTTTTATGAGCTGGAATACATTGACAAGATATCTACCATGTTAAACATTAAGATACTGTTCGCAACCCTCTTCGGCAGATTGTTTAAGGGGCTCGGCACAGATGGGCACAATTGAGTAATAAATTATGATTAAATACGCACCTTACGGCAGTGAAGGATTCAACCGCTACATCGATGAAAGTCTGAAGGACATAGCAGTTCGCTTTGACGCACTGTTCTCCCGCGATGAATTAATCGCTCTGGTACTGGGCGGGGGATATGGCAGGAACGAAGGCGGAGTGCTGAATGTAGACAATGAGGAAAAGCTTTATAACGATCTTGATTTCTTCGTGATATCAAAAGATATGCCCCCATGGAAAAACGCTCATATCGACAGAACGTTAAAAAACCTGCATTATGAACTATGCGACAAATACGACATCGAAGTGGATTTCTCTGATCTCAAACCTGTGAATTCCCTTGCCAAAACACCGCTCACGCTGATGTGGTATGATCTGCTCTATGGACACAAAGTGATCTGGGGAAACAAGCATGTATTGCAAAACCTGCCACGCTGGGAAGCCAAAGACCTGGGCATCAATGAAGCATTGAAGCTTTTGTTAAACCGTGGTATAGGTCTATACTTTGCGCGATCCCACCTATTGCACGATGTGCTTAGCGAGCATTGCGATTTTATCAATCGGAACATTCACAAAGCGTATCAAGCGGTGGCGGAAGCCATCCTGATCACCGAAGGCAAGTATCACTGGTCGGTGAACCGACGCATGGAACTGATCAAAGAAGCCCCGGTTGCTGAGTATTGTAACGATGCCAGATTGCCGGACTTGATGCAGGAAGCCATGCTCTTCAAGCTCCGTCCATACTACATCGAGCCCATTCCCAAACCCATAAACGATCGTCTGCAAATGGCGATTGATACCTTTGAGCAAGTTTACTATGCATGTTGGGCAAAGTATTTCGGTGTCCCCAAACTTGACCTGAAGTCATACCAAAACCTGCTGTCCAGTCACAAAGACCAACAGAATTCAGTGATGTCCCTTGCCAAGAATTTCGCCTTAAATCTTCGCGACTGCGGGATCACTCCAGCCAATATGACGGAATACATCAAATACCCCCGTTACAGACTGTTTTATACACTCCCCTGGCTACTCTTTGGCGCTGAAATGACTAATGAAAGCGTAGCCAGGATGCTGGGCGTACAGGGTGATATCGACCGAGACAGCCTGGAAAAACGCTATATTTCCTTGTGGCAAAGGTATAACTAATGAAGAAACTTGCCCTGTACGTATTTATAGACGCCCTGGGATGGGAGATCTACCAGAAGTACGGATTCCTTGCTGACTTGAACCTGAACTCCAGAAGATTGGAAACCACCTTTGGTTTTTCATCTGCAGCAGACCCGTCGATCCTGACTGGCAGGTATCCCGATGAGCATACACATTGGTCTTCCTTCATATACAATCCCCAGGAATCCCCATTCAAGCTATTGCGGTATCTGTCTGTATTACCTCCGGTTCTGTTTGACCGCTGGCGGGTGCGACACTATCTGAGCAAGTTGATCAAAAGGATCAACGGCTGGACAGGATACTTTGAGCTGTATTCAGTGCCCTTTCAGCATCTGCCCTACTTCGACTATCTTGAAAAGCGAGATTACTTTGTGCCTGGCGGTATACTGGCCACTGACACCATATTTGACTGGTGTGTGAAGAGGGGTGTACCGTACTATTGTTCAAACTGGCGTGATAGTGAAGACCAAATCCTGCTGGCGAATAAGCAGGTGATTAGCGAAGCAAAAGTAAAGTTTTGTTACGTGTACCTCCCCAAACTCGACGGTGTAATGCATCTTCACGGTCCCTTCTCCGTAGAAACTGAGGACAAACTGCGTGAACTGGAGGTTAAGATCAAGGATCTTCATCGCTTTGCAGAAAAAGTGTATGATGATGTCAGCCTATACGTAATCTCTGATCATGGAATGGCCCCAGTGCATTCCTCCTGCGATCTGATGCCGGCGATTGATGCCTTGAAGCTAGTGTATGGTAAAGACTACATTGCCTTTTATGATTCTACCATGGCACGTTTTTGGTTCTTTAACGAGAGAGCCAGACACAAGATCATCGAAGCCTTGGAAACCGTCAAATGCGGCAGTATTGTGGATCAGGAATCGATGAAAGCCCTGAGGGTAGGATTCCCTCATGACCGCTTTGGGCAAATATACTACCTTATGAATGAGGGGGTACTGTTGAATCCCAGCTACATGGGGCGCAAGCCCGTCGATGGTATGCATGGATATCATCCTGGGGGAATTCATTCATACGCGGTGATGCTTTCCAACAAAACCATCCCCAAAGAAATCCAATCCATCACAGATATTAGAAAAACAATGGAGTCTGAGCTTGCTGAGTGAGAAGAACTATCCGGAAGAAAAGCCTGTTTATCCATTTGTGGTAATCGATGTTCAAGTGCTCTTTAAAGCACTGAGTAAGAAGCTAAAGAATTTGCTCGTAATCACCGTCATCGCCATGGCAATAGCAGCTCTTTGGGCATTGATCAAGATTACCCCCACCTGGAAAGCCGATTGCTATGTAATCCGCGCGCCCAAGAACATGTCAACCCCGGCTGATATGCCTTATCTATACCAAAGCTTCGATATCAACACCATTCTGGAGACTGTGCGCACTCGTGATGTCCTGACGGATGTGATCGAGAAGCTGGAGCTGAATATCTCTCCTGAGACCCTGTTTCGCACCATCGACGTGCAAAGAGGAAACAGATCCAGTGTCCTGCGCTTTTCGGCCAGATGGAGCGATCCTGAGATGGCGGCTAACATTGCCAATGCCACAGCAGAAAGCTTCATATTCAACAATACCAAGCTACAGAACTCCGCTACTCTAAAGATATATAACTACTATCTCGAACAGCAGAAAATGCGCTTGGATACTATCGACGAATTGAGTATGAAGTTTGAAGCCCATCGTGCCAAATATGGAGTTATCTCCATTCCTCACGAAACTCAGAGCCGCTTCGAATTACTCAAGACCATCGAAATCGATATGGCTGAAAACGCACTGATGATCAAAGAGATGGAAACCAAGATCGATGAGATGCAAAACAATATTGATGAAGTTCCCGAAGAAGTCGTGATGAACTGGACCTACAACCTGACCGATGAAAACAAGCTTTTGGAATTGGAAAAGGAACTCGAGACCATGCTCGCGCGCTACACGGACGATAATCCCAAGGTGATCAAGCTCCGAGCAGAGATAGGCGAACTTCAAGCCCAGATTGAACAGAAAGAGAATAGAGACATCCCCAATGTAGTTACTTGGGGACCCAGTGCCCTCAAGGAAGTGTATTCCATTGATAAAGCCCGATTCCTGGCGGAGAAAGAAGCCGCCCTCAAGAAAAACGCTGAGTTTGAGAATCAGATTGCCGTTATTCGCACCTCATTGGAAAATCTGACCAGTATTCAAAAAGAGTTCTTTGAGATAGAACGGCAATTGGAAACCAATAAGGACGTCCTGAAACTGGTGGAGGGGCGTTTGGCAGAAGCCAAGATGGCCATGCAGTCAAACGTCAGTGATATAGAAATATTGGAATCAGCCAGAGCGCCGCGTCATCCAGAAAGCGGGCGTAGAAAGCTAATAGTCCTGCTTACGGGAATAATCATCTTTGTCTTCGGTGCCAGCTATCTGATCGTTAAAGAGCTTCTCAGCCCAGCCACAAAGTCTGAAAAAGACTTCACCGAAGCCATCCGAATACCGCTAATAGCCAGTCTTCCGGATGAGAACAGCGTCGCCACGCAAGTGTTCTATCGAAATCTACAGGTTATGCTGGATAACATCCAACGTGGTACGGCTGGACTACCTAAACCAGTTATTACCCTTGGCAATGACGTTCAGGAAACTGGCAAGAGTTTCATTGCCAACGAATTGATCCAGATTATCTGCCAGAAAGAACGAAAAGTGCTGTTCATAGACACAGTAAAGACTCTCCCAGAAGGTAATGAATTGTTTGTGATCAATGATTTCCTTTTCGAGAAATCTGATTCTTTTATGATCGACACTCGCCATAGATTGGTTCATCATGCCTATTTTCACGCTGGTGATGATACCTTTACCACAGTATTAGACACCGAGCGTGTACATCTATTCATCAGCAAATTGGATGATTATGACTTCATCTTTTGGGAGCTTTTCGAGTTCTCATACAACATTCAGCTATTCAGTAGTATCGCCCTTGCCTCGGATCTCTTATTGGTGGTTGCTCGCTTTGAGAGAAGCAATCGCAATAGCCTGATCAGATTGGTCAGCTTCCTGCAAGAGCGTAAGTTCCAGAAGATCTACGGAGTATTGAACTATGTTCACAAAGACTACTTTCAAGATAAATACTAGCTTGCTACGCACCTCACCTATCTCTCTGCTTGTTTGTCTTGTTTTCCTGGTGCTGTCGTCATGTTCCCGAAACCAAGCAAACAAGTATGTGGAAGAGAATCTTGATGCCCTGCCGGAATACCTGGAAGAGACACATCTCGCCACTCAGACTACTCAGGAAACCATAGAAGAGCTGATTCGCCTGAACGATATGGATATGCCTCCGTACACTCTGGGACCTGGTGACAAGATGAAGATATTCGTTTATGACGAGTTTGAACTGATGTCAGATGCGGTATTGGTAAAGCAGGATGGTACTCTTTCCTTCCATCTTATTGGCGAAGTTCAGGTGGGCGGTCTTACCGTTCCAGAAGCAAAAGCGCTTATGGAAGAAAAGATGTCTGCCTTTGTCCGAAACCCAATCATCTCAATCATTCCCTTCGAATCCACTAGCGCTACGATCACCATCCTGGGTAAAGTAACTTATCCCGGAATGATCGAGATCAAGGGGAAAATGAGGGTATTGGACGCGATAGCCAGCGCTGGGGGGTTGGCTACAGGATGGTTTCAGAGCAATACTGTAGAACTGGCTGATC
>JAGOKK010000108.1 GCA_017994635.1 Candidatus Cloacimonadota bacterium
TGGGGATGGACATCGATGCCCTTAATGCCTGCATTATTGATCCTTCGGTAAAGACCTTTGGCTTCCCAGTCACCAGATTCGTTGCGATGCATGAAAATGGAATCTGTAAGTCACGAAAATCCTTCACAGTCGAAGCAGCGGCATAGAGCTCAAACAGCTTCAGATTTACGTTGTTTACGTTATACACTCCGGACGGCAAACGGGGTGAGAAATTGTCCTTCAGTTCAAAAGTGATGTTCCCGTAAGGTGCCCAGCGCTTTTGACCGATGTAAAGGTCTTTTCGGGAGTGTCTGGAATTAAAGATCTGTTTCCAATCAATTTCCAAGGACAAAGATTCGATCTGAGCAGCATTATAACCCATGGCATATAAAGCTCCGATGATGGCTCCAATGCTGGTTCCGGAGATGTAGTCCGGCTTTAGGCCTTCTTCCTCCAGCACTTTCAATACCCCGATATGGGCAAAACCTCGAGCTCCGCCACCAGAAAGAGCATAGCCAACTCCCTTGGCGGAACACAGACCAATGAGCAGGATAAATCCTGTCAGGATTAAGTATTTCTTCATCTTGGGCTTATGAGGCTCTAGAAATCTCCTGGCTTCACTTCTTCTGCCAATCTATCCGGCGGAGTATCAATGTGCTTGCTTGTGTATTCTATACGGCCAAATATCGCATTGGATTCTATCCTTACCGTTCGTCCAGGCATACTTTTCGTCTTTCCGCGATCTGGCAACGATGTGGATCCGAAAACACTGGTGGGATCAATGTCGAAATTCACATTATCCGGTAGCAATACTTCTGCACTGCCAAAAACTACCGTGATCTCCAGATCGTTCTGATTGGGCTTTATATCTGTGAGATCGATAGTTCCCCCAGAGAAAACAAAGGTGTATTCCCCAGAGTTGTTGCTACGAACATATGATGAGCCACGTTTATAGCTCCCGGAGCTGTGAAACCAGCTAACCTTATCTCCCAAAAGCAACTTGATCCCAAAAAGGATGATTACCACCGCTAAGAATATCTTGGCCAGCGGCATGTGGATATTAAAGGTCTTCAGAATCAATGAAGCGCCCCAGAGGATCAATAGGATCCCCCAAAACAAGTTACCGAAGAAAATGTTCATTCTCATCTCCTCCTCCATTTTACTAGAGTTTTATCGCCTCGTGAAAGACGCCGTACAGCTCCTCCGCGCAACATTCTATGTATGATTCCAAGTGAAAGACCTGGCGAGAAGTAACCACACCGATCTGATGGATCTCAAACTGGTGTTTCTGTGCGATAGCTTGAATTGCTTCCAGCCATCCATTCTGCGCAGAAACAACTATCCTGGCACCAGCCTCTCCAAACCAGAGAATTTCTCTATCCCCTTCGTGATCGAGCTTAACCTTCACGCCAAAACGTCTATCGGGATTGAAACAGCATTCTGCCAGAGCAACCGCCAGACCGCCATCGCTGACATCATGAGCACTGTTTAACATGCCATGTTCAATGAGTTCAAGTACCAGCTCTTGCAGGTGTTTCTCCTTTTCCAGATCTATCACTGGCGGCCTGCCACAGATTTTACCATGAATGGTTTTCAGATATTCAGATGCCCCAATGGTAGCTTCTTTTGAACCTAACAGCAGTACCACATCCCCGTCATTTTGGAAGAATTGCGTAGTTGCCAAACGATAATCCTGCATCAAGCCCAGCATCCCAATGACGGGTGTGGGATAGATCGCCCCTTCGGGATTCTCATTGTAGAAGCTTACATTACCACCGGTGACAGGGGTATCAAATGCTCTACAGGCGTCGCCCATGCCCCGGATACATTCTGCAAATCCGTAGTACACTTCCGGCTTATAAGGATTGCCAAAATTCAGGCAATTGGTGATAGCAATGGGCTTCGCGCCGCTGCAGACCACGTTTCTGGCCGCCTCAGCGACTGCTGCTTTTGCACCTTCATAAGGATTCAAATAGCAATACCTGCCATTACAATCTGTGGCCGCGGCGATGGCTTTATCGGTTCCGCCAATGCGGATGACGGCTGCATCACTACCTGGTTCCACAGTGGTTCCGATCTGCACCATGTGATCATATTGCTGGAAAATGGGATGCTTGGAAGCGATGTTTGGTGAAGCCAATAGCTTGCGCAGTATTTCGTATGGATGCATATCTGTCTTCAGATCGTTAAAACTGCTAGCCTGCAATTCATCTAAATACTCGGGACGCCTCGTCTCGCGGGTATAGACTGGTGCTTTCCCACCCAGGATCAGAGTTTCTGCTGGAATTTCTGCTTCCAGTTTATCTCCGTTGTATACTCTGAGCATCTTGTCGTCGGTCACCCGTCCGATCACCACTGAATCTAGATCCCATTTCGCAAACACAGCTAAAACTTTGTCAATATTCTCTGGTTTCACGATCACCAGCATGCGTTCCTGAGATTCTGAAAGCATGATCTCGTAAGTGTTCATTCCGCTTTCACGCTGCGGCACTTTGGCAACATCGATCTCGATGCCTACCTCGCCTTTGCCAGCCATTTCCGAGCTGGAACAAGTGAGTCCTGCGGCACCCATATCCTGGATACCAACCACCAGTCCTGCATGGATGATTTCCAGAGTAGCTTCCAGCAACAGTTTTTCATAGAAAGGATCGCCTACCTGTACTGCAGTACGCTTTTCTTCGGATTCCTCGGAAAGCTCGATAGATGCGAAGGTAGCCCCATGTATCCCGTCGCGACCAGTTTTGGCACCTACGATGATCACTGCGTTGCCAGGGCCTGATGCGGCAGACTTGGCCAGGTGCTTGTGTTCAAGGAGTCCAATAGCCATGGCATTCACCAGAGGATTGCCCTCGTAGCTATCCTCAAAATATACTTCGCCACCCACAGTGGGTACTCCGAAGCAATTGCCGTAATCGGCGATTCCATGTACCACTTCCGCTAACAGGTGTTTCACCTGTGCATTGTCAGGATTGCCAAAGCGCAGTGAGTTTAACGCAGCGATGGGACGTGCCCCCATGGTGAAGATATCGCGTAGAATTCCTCCAACTCCAGTTGCCGCCCCATGATAGGGCTCCAACGCAGAGGGATGATTGTGGCTTTCGATCTTGAAACTGATGGCCTTGCCCTCACCGATATCTACGACCCCAGCATTCTCCTCACCCGCTTTGGCCAGCATCATCTCACCTTCCTTGGGAAGGGTTTTCAGCAGCTTTACGCTGTTCTTATAGCTGGCGTGTTCGCTCCACATTACGCTAAAGATTCCGAGTTCCACCAGGTTTGGATGACGCCCTAATATCTCTATGATATAGGTGTATTCGTCCTTCGAGATGCCGTGTTCGGCGATTATCTGCTCACTAATGGGGGGATTGCTCATTATTATTCCTTATATCTTGATTACATTATCCTTGATCATGGTCAGCAGCGTGATTAGTCTTTCTTCGATGATCGTATATGTCTTTCTGTAGTTCTCGATGTCGCTACCAAAGGGATCGGCGATATCGCCATCGATACCAGTGATCTCATTTAATGTCTTTATCTTACTCGCGCTGTCTGGGTTTTGCTTTTTAAGAAAATCACGTTGCCGCTCTTCCATGGTCAGTACAAAACGGGAGGCTGATACCATCTGCGGAGTGATTTTCTTGGAGACATGCTCCGCAGCATCCTTGATTCCTGATTCTACCAATAGCTGCATCGAGGATAGAGAGATCATGTGTCCGCCTTCCAAAAGACCGCTGCTGTCCACGGAGATACTCAGTCCAGCACTATGTACCATCCTGCGGAAGAGATGCTCCGCGATCGGACTACGGCAGATATTAGCAGTGCATACAAACATCACCTGCGGCAGATTGAAGCTCTTCTTCACTTCATAGAATGGAATTGATCCCTCCCTCAGACACTTCAGATCTTCCAAGCCGCTCACTTCGTTTATGCCGTGTTCCACCAGAGTGGAGATTTCCAGGTTTGTGCCAATGGCTTGGTGATGGGGGATCAGCGCTAGATCAAACCACGATCCATATACCTTCAAGATTCGCTTGAGATCATTCTCGGGTGGAAGATTGGAGTAATTGATACTTGTACTCACCATAGCCTGTCTCTTTACTGCCAGAAAAGCACGCAATATCGGATCGGTGGGTACGCGGAAGGCTACCTTGCTTTTGACGCTGATATCTTCAAACCGGGGATCGCTAACCTTAAATGCAATACTCAGATTTCCGGGATAGTATTGATGCATGAGGGCTTGGATGCGATCAGGAACTACGATCTCGTTTTCTTCAAACCAGTCCTGATCGGGGATCAAGACTATCATTCCAGCTTTGTCACGCTGCTTGAGGTTATTGATCCGGACTATCGCTTCTTTAGCCATCAGCATGGCACCTATTCCCCACATGTTTCCGGTATAATGCAGGATGGTGGCAGAGTGTAGATCGTGCTTAGCCAGATATGCAGCTAGCTTTCTGGGCGAGGGATTCTTCAAAGTTTCCATATTTGGTATCCTATCATTCAAAGTATGGGACGGGATTGATTGCCTTCCCATCCTTGCGCAATTCAAAATGCAGGGAGGGTTCACTAGCAGAACCGGTCATCCCGCTCCTGGCTATCACCTGTCCACGTTTTACCTTTGCGCCCTTGGCTGCCACGAGATCGCTATTGTAGGCGTAAAGACTGAAGTATCCGTTTTTGTGATCTATAATGATCAGTTTCCCCTGTCCGCCATAGCGATCGGAGAAGATAACTTCGCCATCGTCCACAGCCACCACAGAGGTGCCTTCTTTCACTGCGATATCAATGCCATTACTTACTACGCTGGTGCCGTATGATCTTGTCTCCTGTCCGAAGTTTCTGATGATCTTGCCTCTCACAGGCCAATGTATCTTTATCTTGGTAAATTGATAGGAGGATGGAGTTCGGCCAGTATCTGCCATCAAACGGTTAATCAGGCCTTCCAGCGCTGCAGCGTCCGTCTTCAGTTTATTGATTTTGGTCTGCAGTGCTTTCTCTTCATTGGTCAGTTTCCTGGTCTGAGTATTCAAGTTCTGTATTTTCTTGTTGTAATCTCTGCTTTTCCTGTCTTCGTTTCGTAATGAACGATTTACGTGAGCTGCTTCGCGTCTGGTAAGCTCTTTGGTGGATTCCAGGGAAGCTTTGAAGCCATCCACAATGTTGATGGAACGACTATTCTGCTCGATCAGTCGCTTTAGCATGCGATGATCGCGATGGTTGATGCTCTGAGGCTTGAAGCTCCTATCCACGCGCATCAGTATGTTGAGTTCCTGATTCTGAGCAAAATGCAAGGACCCCAAGCGCTCTTCCGCCATTACCAGGCGTTGCTCTACTTGTGATAGGGAGTCACGGAGCACTCTCTCCTTTGCCTGGTATTTCTTTAGATTTCCATCGGTAATCCGTTTCAGGGAGGAAGTTCTTTTGATCTCGCTTTCAGTCTGTTTTTTCTTTGCTGATGTTTGCGCTGCTTTCTGCTGCGCGGCTTCCAATTCGGATTGCAGACGCTGAAGCTGACGCACTTTCTCGTCCAAGTCGTCTGCGTAAAGTGTTATCCCGCATACCAGCAGGATGAGCAGGATCAGCTTTCTCGGCATCACTATCTCCATTGTTGTTCAGATAAGCAAAGTTTCCAGACCTGTTCTGACTGTCAATGAGAATCTTAGCTTGATTATCTAAGACAGGCATCCAGATCCCTAAGCTTCATCAGACAGTATAAAGAGTCAGTGAAATCTGCAATTCCGCTCACCGAAATCTGCAAATGCCTGAACAGATCTAAATCCAAGGCTCAAAATGCTTTCTTACGATATCGATACTGGTAGATTGCACACACCATTACAGATACATTTTCTTGGCTTTGAAGCCGATAATTGTTACAAGCAATGGACAGAAATTGCCCGATATGCAGGTTTTGGTGATCTAAATAAAGAAATCTGTTGAATTAACCCAGATAAGGTTATGGAGTTCAATCCCC
>JAGOKK010000109.1 GCA_017994635.1 Candidatus Cloacimonadota bacterium
CAGAAGGCGGGACTCGAACCCGCACACCCGTTACAGGCACAAGATCCTTAGTCTTGCGTGTCTGCCCATTCCACCACTTCTGCCAATGTATTTACTGACCCTGAACGGGAGTTTCTGCCGGTGCTGGAGTGCTCGCTGGAGCAGGCTCTGCCGGTTGCTCTGTATCAGCAATCTTGCTTTGACGCTCTTGCACACCACTGAGGCCGCTATTTCTCACATCTTTGACCAAAAAGGCCAGAAGAATGCATGATGCCGCGAAAATAATGGCCAAAATCTGGGTCCATTTCTTGAGCATCTGAGAAGCTCCGCTGCCGCCAAAGACGTTCATGGCAGCTCCACCAAGATTGGCATCCAAACCGCCTTTGGAGGTTTGGGCGAGGATCACCAGAACCAGCGCGATACAGATTATCGCATGAATGATCAGGGCTATTGTGTATAAAATCATTTATGTATCCTTGTTCAAATACTAAGTCCGCACACCGAAATTGAAGGGCTCTTTTCTGTCAATAGTTTTTTTGGGAATGCTGAGGATCAAGGTTGCCGAAAAGAGCAGCCCTGCCCCGATGAGCGACCGGAGACCCAAGCGTTCATTCAAGATCAAATAGCCACCTATTAATGCGAAAACCCCTTCCAGACACATGATTACTGCAGCCTGGGCGGGGTGCGCCCTTCTCTGAGCATACACTTGCAAAGTATATGCCACGCCCACACTGATCAAGCCCCCATACAGCAATGGGACAAGTGCATCGCTTACTCCATTCCAATACCTGCTAAAGCTGATCGGAGGCTCAAAAGCCAGCCATAAAAGTGCTCCAAATGCCGACAGGAGCCCGCAGAGAGAAAACTGTGCCACAGCCAGGCTGGATGCTGGATAAAGCTTGCTGTAGCTATCCACCAGTTGCACATGCAGCGCCCAAAACAGCGAGGAGATCAACACCAGGAGATTGCCCAGGTTCATCCTCAGATCGCTGTTTAGATTCATGAGATACATCCCGCAGAGTGCCAAAACGATCGCCAGCCACAGTACCCGTCCGTTCTTTTGCCCTTTCAGATGACCCAGAAGCGGGACAAAAAGCACATAGAGCCCGGTAATGAACCCAGCGTTACCCGCAGTAGTATAGATGATGCCAAATTGCTGCAGACTTGCTGCCACAAAGAGCACTACGCCCAATTTCCATGGATAGGGGCGGATCACTTGGAAATTTCGGAAAAAGATCCCCCGTACGAAGAGTGCCCCCAAGGCAAAGCGAAGAGCATTGAAACTGAAGGCATCCAGGCTCTGCATACCCTGACGTTGCGCCACGAACGCAAAGCCCCACAGCGCTGCAGTGAGCAGAAGCAGTAAACTGGATGCCATCAAATGTGATTATCTATTTTGAAACCAAGTGGTGCGTAGCTGATCCAATGTTCCTTTGGCCTGGATGGCGGTAAAAGCATCCTGCCATAGTTTCAGAGTTTCTTCAGATGTGGCCTTGGATACAGCGATGTAGTATTCCGATGATATCAACGGCCACACCGGCATAAAGTTACTGATATTCACGCCAGCTTCACGGCATAACTCTGGAAAGGTAACATCGGTAAATACACCCAGATCTGCTTCTTGATTGGCCAATAGTCTCACTGTATCCAGGGGATCGGCTTTACTTATCAGGTTCACAAAGCCGCTCTTAATGAGGTGTTGTTCCGTGTACCACTTTGAAGTGGTGGCGATCCCGCCGACAGCTTTTGCAGAATTCAAATCTTCCAGTTCCACCATATTGTTCTTGTGAGCGTACAGGCTGGCAACACTGGAACCCAGAGGTCCAATAAAGTGGAAGTACTGTTCCCGCTCAGGAGTTTTATCCATGGTAAACAGAATTACATTAGCCTCACTTAGTGCGATTGAGTAAGCCTCACTCCATTGCATCATCTGGATGGGGAAATCGGTCTTCAGCTCTTGTTGCATCGCCTGGACGACTGCTGTCCCATACCCGGTTACTTCACCATTATCCATGTAGCTGAGTGGAGGATAGTTTTCAGTAAGAATCTTCATCTCCTCTGGCCTGGCTTTACAGCTTCCCAGGATCAGCAACATAGCAAGAACTGCCACGATACACATCGTTGTCCTCATAATTCACTCCTGTATGTCCCTATTGTTTTTGTATTCCATCTTGGGGCGTACGATAATCTTAGCCAGCTTTGTGTCAAGATCTGCGTTTTTCAGGCTCTTGGTCCAGTGGGCACGCAAGCGCAATTCCTTCACCAAATCCCTATCTCCACAAAGGATGTATGCACTACTATCCGGGCATTTCTGCTTCAAAAAGTCGCCGAGTTCCCGGTATACTTGTTGCACACCCAACCCTCTTTCGAGCCTGACGCCATAGGGCGGATTGGTGACCACTGTCCTGCCAGGCTGGGCATGTATCTTTTGAAATGGCATAGGTTTTAGCTCCACATTCGCCCCTCCCGGCAATCTCGCCAGATTCTCTCGAGCAGCTTCCACAGCCAGGGGATTTATGTCCGAACCTGCCATTCTCCCTTTACCCAAAGGCTTGATTTTGGCGTTTTCTATCTCCAGTGTATTCTTCCAATCCTCATCACGATATTCAGGCAGGTGCCTTATCCGATCGTTGTTTCTCAGGTATCCGGCGGGGATATCACAATGCCGCATCAGGGCTTCGGCCAGGATGGTTCCGCTACCGCACATGGGATCCAGAAAGCTCTCCTCCCCGTTCCAATCTACTATCCTCACAATCACAGCCGCCAAGGTCTCTTGCAGAGGAGCTTCCACGCTCGATATGCGGTAACCCCGTTGATGCATACTGATGCCCAGAATGTCCAGGGCGATGGTAGCGCGGTTATTCATGATATGAAGGTTAAAGACGATATTGGCAGCCTTGTTACTGTATGACGGACGCGCGTCATAGCGTTCCCGGAAGCTGTCACATATCGCATCTTTCAATACCTGTGATGCATACAGGGAGTGGCGGGTAAAGGAGTTATGCAGGTTGCAATCAATGGAAAAGGTCTCACCGAGATCAAAGAGTGAGGTCCAGGCGATATTCTTACGCGCCTGATTGTAGAGATACTTCTCGCTATGACAGTCAAATACAAGTAAAGGTAAAAGCACTCTTTGCACCATACGCGAGCAGTACAATATCCGGTAGAGGGTGCCAATGGCACAGCTGAAATGAAGACCACGAGGCACTTCCTGGATGATCCGCGCGCCAAAACCTACCAGCTCTTCACGAGCATACTTTTCCAGGGAACCCGCCACCATGGCGAAGTATCGCTGCTCTGCGGCTTCAGGCTGTGCTTTCATTACGGTCTGTCACCTTCCCCATTTTCCCGATAATCTCTGACATGAGTTTTATCTTCTTAACTATATAAGTAACGCTTAATCTTCTGCGTAGGCGTTTTCTGAAAAGGTTCGCTAACAATGTGTACCTTTACGATGCGACTGAAATCAGCCAGGCTTTTATTCACTTCCTGGCGATTTTCTTCCATTATAGCTGGTATAGCTTTATCATCGATGTGTTCCGCGTCCAATGCTTCAAAATCGGGATAGATCATGGCGTGAAGCTGACGATCGCGTTCCAACACCAATACTTCGCCCACAAATGGCATATTGTTCATCTTTTGCTCCACCAGTTCGGGATATATATTCTCACCACTGGGACCCAAAATCATGTTTTTGCTACGTCCGCGAATAAACACAAAACCCGCTTCATCCATGGTTCCGATATCGCCAGTATAGAGCCAGCCATCGCGCAATACCTCTTTGGTGGCATCTTCAAACTTGTAGTAGCCTTTAAAAATCTGTTCACCACGAAGCATGATCTCGCCAGGGATCTTTTGTGGCTGTGGAGAATTGATCTTTATCTCCATAAACTTCACTTTTCTCCCGCTGGATTCAAAGCGGTGATGCTGCCAATTTGCGTAAGAAATCAGGGGACCGCATTCGGTCATGCCATAACCGATGGTGAAGGGGAATTTGATCTTCTTCATAAAGAGTTCCACTTCCGCGTTCATTGGCGCTCCCCCCGTGATCAATTCACGGATGTTTCCCCCGAAGGCCGCCATCAGCTTATCGTGTATCTTTTTCAGGATGATCTTGTTCAGCCCGGGGATCTTCAGCAGGATCTGCATCTTCTTGGTCTCAATGGTGGGCTGAAGCTGCTTTTTGTATATCTTTTCGATCAATAGCGGTACCGTGAGCACGATCTCGGGACGTAAATCTTTCAAAGCTGCCAGTAGAATCTTGGGGGCAGGAATGCGATCCAGGAAGTTGATGTGATTGCCTCTGGTAAATGGATAGAGCAGGTCGAAACTGGCCGCGTAGGCATGCGCCAGGGGCAAAAATGCCAATACCTTGGCGCCCACAGTAAACAGCAAATCTTCACGCGCCACGATCAGATTGGCTAAAAGGCTGCGATGAGGCAGCATCACGCCTTTGGAAAATCCCGTGGTACCGCTGGTGTAGATCAACGAGGCAATTTCTTCATTGTCGCATTTGTCTTCTGCCACGATGCCGCTTTTGGGCAAGCTTTTTAAGTCCTCACTCTCGGCAAAAGACTTGATACTCAGCTTTGGCGACTTACCAGCACTGTACAACAGGCTGAAATCATCCAGAGAAAACACGTAGCGAATCTTACGCAATTCCTCGCAATCCAATGAGTCATACTTGTCGCGGGAGATAAAGAGCAATTCTACATCGCTGTGATTGATGATGTGTTGAGTATCTTCAGGAGAAAAATTGGCCAGTATGGGTACGATAGTGGCTCCGTACATCACGGTGGACAGCCAGGTAATCGCCCAGTTACTGCCATTCTTACCAGCAAGAGCGATCTTTGATCCTTTTTCCATGCCAGAAGCACTAAACAGACGGTGCATCCACATGATCCTGCGCCCTACATCTGCATAAGAGAGTGCATCACCCGGATAATCCGTGAATGCCGGGAGATCCCAATATTCCTGAATAGACGAAACCAGGTAGGGTATTAGTTTTTCATTTATCATTACTACTCCTTGTTTTGGCGGTCTTCTCTACAGCCATGAAACAACTTCTCTCTGGCTAAATCCACTTGCCAAGTCTGGGAAGTCTTTGTCAAGATATTTCGGGCTTGGCATTCCCCCATTGTTGAATCCAGTCTTGTTTTCAATTGCCATTTATCACGTCTTGCTTCGATGCTATACCTTAGTTTGTACTTAGCGATCATACTTATGCAGGTAATTTTAACGTTGATGAAGTCTTAAGCAGCCCGGAGGGCGACACTATTCATAGCGAGGGTGAACCGCAGGAAAGCACCTACAGGTGTGTGCTATGATAATATAGCCCACAAGGGGCCGAGACTAATGATAAAGTTAAGTAATCCTTATCAATATTGAACCGAGTTATCACCCCTCCGGGATTAATCCCCACTGAAACATACGGGCACAATCCGCGGGTATGTGGACTTCGTCAACAGCCTGCGTCCCATTGGGAGCTTCTATTACCAAATCATATAGATCAAGGTGATCAGAGTTCTATCACCTCATCCCCCTATGATTCCTTCAAATCTGTGAAATAGCGTATTCTGCGTACCCCAATTTCCAGTCCCCATCAGTGAGCGTAAGTCCAGTTCTCTGCCCCTTATCCCAGCTACACCACATAGATCATCCCATATACATCTTAAGCGTGGCTTGGGATGTGTTTGAGATGTGTTTAACAAGTATAT
>JAGOKK010000110.1 GCA_017994635.1 Candidatus Cloacimonadota bacterium
ACAATCCCAGCCCACCACCTTGTTTGTTTAGGGCACTGCCCCAAGCCCCATTTATTATACAATTTCTAAGGTAGCTTTGTTTATCAAATCCGTGTGATCCGCGTAATCCGCGTGCCCTGATTGTTACCACCCCCATGAGCCCATCTGGAGCTGCATCAAGGGTCTGTACTGGCTTATCTCAATAGCTAAACAGTCCTTTCAATTCCTCGATATTCATGGATTTCAGCATGGTTGAGCCGCCTTCGATCACTTCGTTGAAGAGCTCGATCTTGCTCTTTTGCAGGCTGAGTATTTTTTCTTCCACGGTGTTCTTGGTGATAAGCCGGAATACCTGTACCTTGCGAGTTTGGCCCATGCGGTGGGTGCGGTCGATGGCTTGATTTTCCACCATGGGATTCCACCAGGGATCGTAGAGGATCACGGTGTCTGCTGCGGTGAGATTCAAGCCAGTACCGCCGGTTTTGAGGCTGATCAGGAATAGGCGGATATTGTCGTTGGTCTCGAAATCATTGATCGGAGTCTGACGATCCTTGGTGTGCCCGTCCAGATAGCTATAGGGAATATCCAGCGCGTTAAAGGTACGCTTCATGATGGTGAGCATCTGCACAAACTGAGAGAATACCAGCACTTTATGCCCACCGGCAATGGCATCCTGCACCAGTTCCACCAGCATCTCCAGTTTGGCGGAGATCTCCAAATCAGGCAGGATATCACTATTGGCCAGATGCGGATGATTGCACACCTGACGCAGTTTGGTAAGCGCTGCCAGGATATGGACATAAGTCATCTGCTCAGGATTGTCGGGCAGCAGCTTTTTTTGTACTGTGTCGATGATCTGCAGGTAGAGCTTTTCTTGCAGGAGGCTCATCTTGCACCAGGAGACCTGTTCCTGCTTGTCGGGCAGTTCCATCAGCACTTCTTTCTTTACCCTGCGCAGCAGGAAGGGCGATACCGCGCGATGCAATCCCTGCTGGGCCTGATGCTCATCCTCCGAGCTCAGGAAATTGGTCTTGAAGCGTTTCAGATTGCCCAGATAGCCGGGATTGAGGAAATCCATGATGCTCCAGAGTTCGGTAATCCTATTTTCGATCGGAGTTCCCGACAAAGCCAGACGGTGTCGCGATTTGAGCTTTTTGATGGCGGAAGTGCGTTGGGCGGAGACGTTTTTGATGTTCTGCGCTTCATCGAGCACGATCCATTGGAAATCCATCTCTTTGAGAGTATTCAGATCGCTTAGCACCATGGAGTAGCTGATGATAAACAGCCGGATATTGGCGCTTTGCAGTAGCATGATGCGTTCGGCTTTGCTACCTTCCACGATGGCAAAGGGGATATTGGTATGAAACTTCTCGATCTCCGCTGCCCAATTGTAGAGCAAGGTCTTGGGGCAGATCACCATGCTGGTGGTTTCAGGCGGAGCGCTGAGAATCAGAGTGAGGGCTTGAATGGTCTTTCCCAATCCCATCTCATCGGCCAGAATACCGTTCAGATGGTAGTGAGCCAGCATGCTGATCCAGGCTACGCCGGCTTTTTGATAACCCCTGAGCACGGTCTGCAAAAAGTAAGGCAATTCCTGTTTCCGTTCCAATTGCCGCTGTTTAAGATCCCGGAACATCGTTTCCAGATACTCATCGCCCATCATGCGCAGCGCGGGATTCTCCTCGCGTAGTCTCTGGTAGTAGGGCAGATTGATCACTCGGGCTCGATACACCTCATCGCCGCTTTCCTCGCTGCCTCCGATCAGCCGTTCTACTTCCTCGATGATCTCCGGATTACTGATGAAAAAGATGCGCCCATCCACGGTGTGCAAGAGCTGATCAGAAGAGCGGAAGTATTTCATCAGTTCTTCATGAGTAAAGCGCAGATCCTTCGCCTGATAGCTGACCGCATAGCTAAACCAGTCTATCTCGTCGTTGCGGACAGCCCGTATTTCCACTTCCAGAGGGATCTTGGTGATAAAGCTGCGGCTGAGTTCATCAGCGATGTCGATCTCCCACTCCGCATCATTGAGCTTGAAGATCACGCTCTGCAGATCCTGAAACGAGCTCTCCGGGAAGACCAATTGGGCATTCTGTTCCCACATATCAATCTGCACTGGCGGAAGCTGATCCAGCAAGATCCGCACCCGGCTGAAGATCTGATGCGGGATGTAAAACCAGGCCTGTTCTTCAGAGTCATGGCTGTCATAATGACTATAGACCAGTGGTTTACCAAATCGCAGCAGCGACATGGGAATCTCATGAATACAGTCGTAAAGCAAGAATCCCTCGATCATGATCTGCTCTCCCATGGTTCTGATTTGCAGACGGCATTTGGGCACGCTGTCGATAATGCGGGGCAGATTGATCCCAGGGTCAAAATCCAGATAAATATCCTTGCGGGCCAATTCACTGTGTACAATGCTGCGGTAATACACCAGATCCTGTTCGCTGAGCAGCATATCATGGCTTAGAATACGATCCACTACTTCGGTCCGCAGCGGCAGATAGACCTTGTGCACCTTGTTACGAAAAAAGAGCCAGCTCGGATAACCGCTGTACCATACCGACAATTCATCCACCAATACTGGCGATAATGAGTAATTGATCCTGCCCGCTTTCTCCACACGCAGGGCCAGAGGATATGGCTGTGCTGCAAATTGCAGAGTCTCCCCCGTTTCATGGATGATCAACCGGCCAGATAGATGCTCCATCAAAGCCAACGCAGCGGGAAAATCCTTCTTGTAGATAGACCAGAATGCACCTTTGGCAGAGTAAGCAGCCCGAATGTCGTTTAGAAAGGCAAAAAAATTGAGCTCATAATCGTCCAAAACGCCATAATTCGCCTTCAATTCCGATGCGTCAATCTCCTGACCCTTTAGCATTTTTATTAGTGATGGCATATCCAGATCGCGGTAAGCATCGTGATGTACGCGGATCTTGTCGCTAGCGGGATCGTATATGCCCTCAACGCTTAGGTATGCCTCATGCGCCAGATCCAACCACATGGCCGAACCGCGCAGAGCATTGCCATCGCAGGTCTTCACCGGTTGGGAATCGAAGATATCTGTAGAAAGATTGAGGTAGGCATAGCGCAGCAAGGATAGATAATGACGGCAACCCTCATCGCTGCTGCATTCAGCGCATTTATGGCTGACCACCCGCTCGGATGCGGGATCGTATAGAACCTCCACCCAGGCACTGAAATACTCTGTCTTGTCCTGCGAGGGGAAAAAACGCATCTGAAATCTGCCCGCTTCATCTCCTGCCAGCCAATACCAGAGATCCCCCTTGCCCAGGGGAATCACCGCGTGATTGAAGTACCAGCTATTGGATAGCTCATGGTAATCCTTGCTAAAAAGCCGCGCCATCTTATATCCTTTATCGTTAATCTGGTATTAGGGATCAGATGTGACGTTTTTTGTCAACCTGTTTCTGCATTCCCCCATTTTTTAATTCAGTCCTATTTTCTATTGCCATTGATCACGTCTGGCTTCGATGCTATGTCTTCGTTTTGTACTGAACGATCATGCTTATGAATGTATTGAAGAGGTTGATAGAGTCTCCATCAGCCCGGAGGGCTTTGCGTAGATCGGGGAGTTTGTTTGTGTCACTACATCCAGGCTCACTTGTGCTCACTATCAGCACGAACTCCACACGAACCCTTCCTGAACTCCTCCTGAATCCGGTTCGGGTGGGGTTCAGGTGGGGTTTATGTGGAGTCTGCGTCACAAGAGGGGGCAAGGGGAGATTTGCTCTATGCGATTGATGATCTGGGCAATTGAGCTCCGCTTTCACGTGGATATACAGGGTAATCGATGCTCCTTGCCACCAGTACCAGGGAGTGATATCCGCGTGATTCGTGTGATATGTATTCTCCTCTGGATCTGCTTTATCGGCGTTTGGAGGGGGACTTTGGAAGGTGATGGGTGAATTTTATATTGACATCATTGCCCAGTTCTTTATTATGTGTTGTATGCCTACTGAGGTAAAATGATTAGCCATCGGCTATGACAAATAAAAGCTGCGAAGGACCAAGAGATAAGACATTACTGGAGGAACGATGAAAAAATTCGTGTTACTCGTCTTAAGCCTTTCCTGCGTGATAGGCTTTGCTTATGCTGAAGCTATGCAGCCCTCATGGGAGAAGACTGCTCTTCAGATGGAAGTAAAGGGTCGCCCCATCTCACCACCGCGTGAGGCTCCGGCCTATACATTCACCAAGCCCCCCACATCCTTGATGGAGAATTATTACGACTACATGATCGGAAGTTACAACGGGATTCCCATTCGAGTGATCCCAGATACCCAGTATCCCGGCTATTTCATCACTTATCATGGCAGACGAACCCCCACCGGTACCCGACGAGTGTTTTATGCTCATCTGGATGCCAGTGGCAACCTGATCGGCAACAACGAAATCACACCCACGACGAATCATGAAGGATTTTCCACTCTCGCAGTGGATCCAGTATCTTCCAAACCGTTTTACGCCTGGCATGCCAATTTTGATGCCGATGCGAATCTGGAGACACTGATTACTTCTGATGCCTTTCTGGGGGGAACGTCCGGACTCTTCAATGAGATCCAGGAGATCGCCAGTAATCCATACACAGTTACCCCCCCTGTAGGGGATCCCACCACAGACAACGAGTTCATCTGGCCCACCGCGCAGATTGGTCCTTCTCCGGTGACAGGAATGAGCAGAATTTATGTGGTGATGCGTAACTATGCATCTCATACTTACGGTCCCAGCGAAAACGTCTTTATCGCTTACGCGGATTTCAATGGTACCATGATCGAAAGCGCTATACCCCTGGGTTGGAACCATACCAGCATCCCCGAAATGGATCAATGGAATCATGACGCCACCTGGCGCCGCCCCTTCCATGCCATCACAGCGGATGATCTGGGAAATCTGTATTATGCCGGTTATCACTTTGCCACTGAAGCGGATGGAACCACCCATATCTCGGAGCAGGATGTGGATATCTTCAAGTGTGATAACTATGGTGAAGGAACCTGGATCCGCATCTCAGAATGGAGCCACATCCCGACCTGGAATCCTGCCGGAACTCCCGGCGGTACCGGCTATTTCGTGGGTGATGGCAGTGTACCATATCCCGATGACGAAATGGTGTGGGCGCTGGCAAATTCCAGCCACTTGAATGCCGTGACCGACAATAATGGCAGGATCATCTTCCCCGGTCTGTGGGCTGTAAGCACCACTGGCGGTGGATACTGGGCAGATTTTCAGGTAGTGAAATCCATGATCTTTGATACCACCACAGAAGATTTCACCATCTCAGAGATCTACCCCATCAAAGACCCCAGCGATACCCACAACCAAGCCTGGACTCCATGGGACGTAGAAGCTCCCTGGGGCGAACCGGAGTATTACACTGCTGACGACAATAACCAGTATCTGAATCCGCAATTGTTATGGCCCTTCCCCCACTGGGATGAGACTTTGCACACCGACGCCATGATGTTCCATTACAACAACATCAAGATTTCCGAAGCCAATGATGAAGGAATGATGGTAGCTGTCTGGCAGGATAGCCGCAGAGCCCTGGAAGCGAACGTAAATAGCGATCCCGAGTATGCTGAGTTTTCCCAAGTGCCGGAGATCTACATCTCCTACACAGAAGACAACGGCAATAACTGGAGCG
>JAGOKK010000111.1 GCA_017994635.1 Candidatus Cloacimonadota bacterium
GGAAGATATCCTCCTTGAGGATTTCGTACCCCCAGATACTCTGATGACATCGACCTCCAGCCCCAGAACATATCGCAAATATGTCCCCAAGAAACAAGTGACCAAGAAAACGACGAACGGTAACGGGAAAAAGAGCTATCGCTACGCGGTATTGCCCTATATCAAAAATGAATATACTCCAGGTCCGGCAGGTGATGAAATGACCTATGACCCAGAGATGCAAGAGATGTATCTTCGCTTTGTGGACGCCATTGAAAAGGGGAACCAATTGGAGTATCGCTTTACTGGGCACATGATCCTGGAGAAATACCCCAGTAGTGAACTCGCCGGATTGGTACGCTGGTGGGTGGCATACAGGCTCTATATGGATCTGGAATACCGTCTGGCGCGTGAAACCCTAAAGCCCAATCTGGCTGTGGCAAATACCTACCTGCCTCACAGCAAGCTGCTAGATGCACGCTTGAGCTTTGCCATGGCGGAAAACAGCTTCAAGCAGAAGTATGAAGACCTGAAAGCTCAGCATCCTGGCACTCAGGCTGCAAAACAAGCCGCCGTGGATCAAAAAACCATAGAAGGAGAGTATACGAGATGACAAACTCCGCCCGCAACACATTGGTGCTCTCCAGTTTGCTGGTACTTAGCGGCCTTTTGGCCTTCATAATGTTAAACTCTGCCAAGAAAAGACTGGAAGCCAGACAAGCCGAGACCAAAGAACTGAGCCAGCAGATAACCCAATTGAACAGACTCGTGGCTGGACGCGACTCCCTGGAGCTGGAACACGCCAGACTGATGGCGGTGGCAAGCTCGCAGGGCAAGGTCTTCTTTAAAGAGGATGACTCCATAAACACATATGACTACTTGCTACGAGTGTTAAACTGGCTGGGACGTGATGTGGAATACGATTTTGGTATGTCCGATAAGTCCGAGGGAAATTTCAATGAATATGTGATCTCCGGACGTGCTGGTTATATGGACCTGGTACACTTCACAAAAATGCTGGAATATCAACGCCCGGTGCTGACCATTGAAGATATATCCATCTCTGCGGAGAACGCCTTGAGTGATTCCATCGACTTTTCCATGTTGTTTCGGACCCATTTCAAGACCGGTGGCCTCACTCAGGACGCAGTCTCATATAAAGAAGTGAAGAAAAGCGTACATTCTTATGATCTATTCCGCCCCCGTTACACTGAAACCATTCAGGGCGAAGAGGATGTAGACCCAAGCCTGGTGAATGTAGATAATTCCGTGTTAATCGCAATCAGCGATAAACGGGCTTTCGTACGTGATAGCAGGGGCATCATCAAGATCCTTAGCGAAGGTGACAGAGTGCAATGGGGTTACCTCTACCGGATCAACTCCCGTGATAACGCGGTGGTCTTTAAGATTTATAAGTACGGATTTGAGGAAAACCAGATTTTAAATTTGATCAATGAGAATTGAGGTAGTGATGTATAGAAATATCGTAGTCCTGCTTTGCCTTAGTCTGCTGGGCAGTACAATGCTGTTTGCCCAGGCCAAGGTAGCTTACGCACCAGAAAAAGTAAGCATGATCGAACAAACCCATATCAACAGTGCCGTGAGGATTTTGGAACACTTCAGCGAGGAAGAAAGCGGCAAGAAGCTGATCAATCTCTCCAGCTACAACGGCAACATCAACGTGCCCATCCGCGAAATGGAATGGCGAAAAGCCCTGGATCTCATAGCCCTGCAAAATAGCCTATATGTGGAAGAAGGCGTAGGATATCTTGCCCTCAGAGACATTGCCGATGCAAAGCCTGAAGCTCCCACTGATGATGCCTTGGAAAAGATGGATCCAGATGCCAGAAAACAATTGGAAGAAGCAATGGCCAAACAGGTGCGCATCAAAGCAATAGCCATGCTGGCCGACCGCAGTTACCTCAAAAACCTGGGTATAGATTGGTCCACAGTCCTGAATGGTAAAGTGAAGGTAGATGCCGGATTTGCTGGAGCTTCACAGCTTACTTCCCCTCTTACACTTAGCGGATCTGGCAACGCCCACGTGGGAAATTATAACGTGGAGGTAAACACCCTGATCCGAACCATCGAAAACAATCAGAAAGGCAGCATTCTGGCCGAACCGAGCATCCTGGTGGCCAGCGGGAAAACAGGACGCATCCAGGTGGGTCAGGATATCTCAATCAAAACCGCTGATGAAGCAGGAAACACCCTGGATACCTTCTTCTCCACCGGTATCATTATGGATGTAACGCCAGTGGTAGTGGAAGTGGACGGAGAAGACATCATCATGATGGAACTCTCCATCGAACGCTCCAGCGGACAGCCCTCTGAAGTATCTACTGTGATCACCAAAAGCACATCATCCACTGAACTGGTGATGTACGATCATGAAGAGACGGTGATCGCAGGACTTTTTGATACCGATGAAGTAACCGTTCGCAGCGGCATTCCCATTCTGAAGGACCTCCCCTGGTGGGTTTTTGGTATACGTTATCTTACTGGTTACAACTCCGTGGATCGTAAAGAACGGGAACTAATTATCACCATTAAGGCAGAGATCGTGGATTCTGCTCTCAACCGTTTGCTGGAAAGCAGAGATTCGAACAAAGGAGTAAATCCCTGATCCGGGGATAACAGGAGGTCTGTATGCGTATCTCGACCCGTCTATTACTGCTCTTCATCGTGATCGCGTTTGTCTTCGGCGCGTTCTTCTACCTCTTTTACTACATCAAACGTGAGGAACTGCGCGTTTACAACGAAAGTGACCTGGCTCAGCGTAAAATAACCATCGACGCCATCATGGACCAGAGTGGAAACGCTCAGTTAAAACTAACTGAGGATTATGCGATATCCGATGAGCTGACCGACATCGCCTATTATGGCGATAACGGTTGGGCAGCAGACAATCTGCAAACTATTAACAGCGTCTTTGGATATACTCTGCTGCAGGTGTATAACGCCGCTGGGGAAAAGATGTACAGCCAAACCGACGAAGGTAATCCCGGCTTTTCGGAATACACTATGGAAAAGGTGATCGCGGATACTCTCAGGGAGGGTGGAGTAAGAGCTTTCTACGACGCATTCCATCAAAATACTGTTTTTTGTACGGTCTCTTCCATCCACCCCACCGGTGATCCCAAACGCCAGAGCAGTCCCGCTGGATTCATCCTGGTCGCCAAAGTGTTAGATTACCCATACCTGAAGGAGCTATCCGAGAGTTTGAAATACAGCGTCCAGATCACCAGGCAACGCCCCGGTGATGAAATGGTGAATGAGAAATACAACACTCGCATTGTCAAACCGCTTATAAATAACCGCAATGAGACCGCCGCCTGGCTGATCTTTGAAAGCTCAAATCCTTTCCTGCAGCGTCTGCGAAGCCTGGGCAATCTGATCCTCTTTGGTACCATGGGCTTTATCTTCATCTTTTTGATGATCCAATTTTTCCTGATCCAGCAATGGATCAGCTCGCCTCTGGGATTGATCTCACAAAGTCTTAAAAATAGCGATCCTGCAGTGATCAATGAACTCACCGACAATGGAAACGAATTTGCCGATGTGGCTCAGTTGATCGAGCGCTTCTTTGCGCAGCAGGATAAACTGATCGAGGAGATCAAGGAGCGCGCACGCACTGAAGCCCGTATTCGGGAGATCGAAGAACAAACCAGGAAGATCCTGCTCACCATCCCCGAGGCAATCGTCGTAACCGATCTGGATGGACACATCCTCAGTGTGAACGACGAAGCCCTGCGCATGCTGGGTGAAAGCAATCTTCAACGCCTGATATCGGGCTCTATGAAGCTGGAAAATTCAGTGATCCGAGCGGATCGCAAACACTTGAGAAATATGTTCCAGGATCTCTTCAAAGGGCTTTACGTACGCAATCAGGAAGTGAGCCTACTAAATTCACTGGGGGAGGAAGTTCCTGCTCTGGTGAGTGCCTCGGTGATCATGGATGACGATAACAAGCCCTTGAAGCTGGTCTTCAGTTCACGGGATCTCAGCGACATGAAGGAGTTGGAAATACAGCTTCGCCAATCCCAAAAGATGGAATCCATCGGCACCATGGCTGGAGGCATCGCTCACGACTTTAACAACATCATTACCATCATCGCCGGATATGTGGCACTTTCTGCTGGGAAAATTGAGGAAAACGCCGAAGCGCAGAATGATCTTGATGAAGCGCTGAAAGCCTGTCTGCGCGCCAAGAGTCTGATCAGCAAGATACTCACTTTTACCCATAAAGGCGAGCAAGATGTGGAAGAAGTGGTAATGGCAGATGTCATCGAAGACACCCTGCCCATGATCCGCGCCATAATCCCGGCAAAAGTATCCATCCAGACGGAGATCAACAGCCACAGCTATGCCCGTGTGGATTGCACCGAAATGCAACAAGTAATGCTAAATCTGGCCACCAATGCATTCCATGCCATGCAACCAGATGGCGGTACCTTAAAAATCTCTCTGGAAGAGAAAGCCGGATTCGAACTGATCGGGATCGATCCCAAGGTTCTGCTGGAAAGCCCCTATCTGCACCTTTGTGTTAGCGACACCGGCAGCGGCATCGCGCCAGAGCTCATCTCCCGCATCTTTGATCCCTATTTCAGCACAAAAGCCAGCGGCGAGGGAACCGGATTGGGACTCTCCATCGTTCACGGTATAGTGAATGGATATCGCGGTTTCATCACGGTTTGCAGTAATCTGGGCGATGGCAGCACTTTCAACATCTATATCCCTGCTGTGGAATCTACCAGGGTCAAAGCCCCCGCCCCCAAGGCAGAAGTATTCCCCTTCATCCCGGCAAGTGTATTGATTGTGGATGATGAACTGGCTCTGGCAGATATCTTCAGTCAATCGCTGAAGACCGGGGGATATACAGTGCAATCATTCACCGATCCCGCACACGCCCTGGAAGCCTTTACCAAAAGCCCCGAAAGCTTCGATCTCATCATCGCAGACATCAATATGCCAACCATGGATGGGATCAAGCTTGCCACCGAGGCACTAAACGCCAGGGAAGTACCTGTGATCCTTTACACCGGATTCCTGGATGCTAATCTGCAGCATAGGGCTGAAAGCATCCGAGTGAGATACATTCTGAACAAACCTATTATGCCGGATGAAATGGTGAAGGCGGTGCGTAAGGCCATGCATGAATGGACCTGTGCTCAGAGTTAGGAGAATAGAGAGCCTGCAAAGGACATAACTAGCCATACATTTGTAATGTGTCGTGAAAACATAAAATCAGATCACTGATAGCTTCAAATGTCCAAGTCCGATGGTATGCAAGCCCAAAGCATACTTCTCTTCAATGAAAATTCGGATGCATTTCTCAAAAGCCTGAGTTATTCATTCAAGCGCTCCAGTGAGTTAGTGCATTTGATCCTGCTCCAGTGTGCTGCAGGGAAATCAAGATAGACCGATATCTCATGGTAAGTGCTATACCGCCAGATATGGCATTTCTGACCCTTTCCCTTTTGTTCAGCACTCCTCAAGTGAATAATACCAAGTTTACTGTGAAATGACATAATCAAATGGGGCATGGGGCAACGCCCCATACTTACAGGGTGGCGGGCTGGGAATAGATTATGTCATTTCAAAGTGGAT
>JAGOKK010000021.1 GCA_017994635.1 Candidatus Cloacimonadota bacterium
GCACGATAAGCATTAAGCATGTGATAACAACATCGCATATTCTGTAGTAGCAGAACTCCATGACCTTGTATTGATCGGACTTTTTATAGATAATCAGTTTGGGAAATCCGATAGCCAAAATATGGATGTGGTCTTTGAGCTTGTAGATGAAGTAAACGGCTAGGGCCATAAAGGCATTTAGGTTCTTCATTCCCCGATAGCTTTTCAGGCGCATACCTTCCCATTTCATACTTTGTTTTACCTGACGATGTACTTCTTCCACAGCCCAGCGGCGTCTGTAGGTATCAATAGCTCTGGCAATTACGTCCTTCTCTGGCATGTTGGGATCATCGAAATCACATAGCAGATAAAAGTCCTTGCCTTTGCGGGAGCCTTTGCGGTACTTGCGCACAACAACAAGGCTTATCTCAACGCTATTTGATTTTTTACTCGGATGATCATCAGTGCGTACACCAATTCTTCGTGTTGCACAAAGCAATGCTTCATCCTTACGTAATCCGGGAAGTTTATAGGCGAACTTCATTTTTTCAACTTCTTCTTTGAAGTTCTTCTCTACTATGCCCTCCTTGATAGCTCTATTTCCCATGCCTCGGATAACGAATGGAACCCCATTATTGACCAGGAAGCCGATCAATTTGCGATCGTCATAACCACGATCAAAAACATAGGTGCCCTTGTTACGGAAGGCTATTTGCTGGCCAACAATCTTGTCTTGCAGAACTTGCTTAGCCGAATCCAGCTCAATAGTTGGTGCAAACAGAATGCTGCTTGCCGGCAACAAGTTATAGCCATCTTGTTTGGCAAGCAAGGCGAATATATTCATCAGCAAATAGCCATTCGTTGACTTGGACTCACTGCCATTATGAACCTTTCCACACCCTTCCATGCTCTTCGCATATGGTTTGGCAATGTCACTATCATCCACAATAAACAAAGTATCATCTGTTACCTGTGGACGGATCAAGTCAGTCAGAATGTCCTCAATATCTTCTGCCAGGTTTTCTCTTCGTATGTTACGGTATAAGCGTTCACTGGTCTTTTTGGTACTGGTGTCATCCTGGATAAACTTAGCTATGTGATGAAGTGATGGCTCCCCTGTGCCGCAGATCCCCATCAGCATATCTTTGAAGAAACCTCTCACTGGTTTATGATAACCTTGGCTAGTTCTGTTGCTGAAATCTGACAATTTTGCTTGTACGAAACAGCGGGTTTGATTCTGTTGTTCGTTCATGGTGGTGGGCTCCTTTTTTGCTTTTGGTAATTCAAAGATTGAGCCACCGCCTATTTTGTAAAGCACTTTCTTTCAATTGTTTAAACTATATTTTGTCCCCCCAAAATACTTATCCACAGGGGTAGATTCTGCGATTAAGGGGCGATCTCGGTGCTCGTAATACAAAAGCTCGGCTATACCCCATTAAAGATCCTATATCGCGTTCTCTTGCGGCTTAAGAGGGGTAGTTTTCGAAGTTTGCATATTTTCGATCATACAAATAGCCTATACCAAGGAATTTTGGCAAATCAAATACATGGACAATTAGATAGTTTATATTATTCTATTATAGTCTTATAGAGTTCTCCACATCCGATTTTCTGGGGGAATGCCTGAATTATGGGGGGTGGGGGTAATTTGCTTTATTACAATCTGTTAAGTATAGTCTCTCCTCTCGTGCAGCTTTATGTCTGATGATAATGATACGCTCTCCGACCCGGTCATATTATGTAAGATCGCTGGTCTTGCCAAGAAGATCAGGAGTGATGTATTGGGGATCGTCCTGCATGATCTCCGAGATTTCTTGTTCAGTCTCACCCTCAGGGCATCAGATTATACTGACTGCTTTCTAATGGCTTAGAAAGAGCCTTCCCCCCCTTTGCAATTTTTGTTGATACGATTTGCAATTCTCGGTGAGACTTTATAGCAACAACGAGTGAGTGACGGTCATAATTTCTCTTGACGAAAATACAGGGAGCGAAAAAGCTTGGCTTGTCTTTGGAACGAATCATATATTGTTCTCTTTGTAAAGCAGCTAAAGGCATTGTGTAGCCGGAGCCACTATAATCACAAGCGAGGTTAGAACCGTGAAAGACGCATTAAAAATCCTGAGCCAGATCGACGGAGGCATCGTATTGGATGCTGCCACCGGCAGAGGGGAATTCATCAACGTGCTGAAGCAGAACCTGAAGAGTTACGTCCAGATCATCGGAGTAGACAATTCCGAACGCAGCGTGGAATACGCATCAGCCCTCTTCCCCGAGAATGACGTTGAGATATACCGCATGAACCTGGAAGAATTGGCCTATGAAGACGGTCATTTCGATACAGTCTGTGTCTCTAACTCACTGCATCACTTTGAGAATCTGGACAAGGTTTTAGCAGAGATGCTGAGAGTCTTGAAGCCGGGGGGGGCATTCATCCTCACGGAGATGTATTCCGACGGCGAGCAAAGCGAACCGCAAAAGACTCATATCCTGATGCATCACTGGGTTGCCAAAGTGGATACGCTCTGCGGAGTGCATCATGGGGCTACCTTTGGCAAGGATGAGATATTGGCGATGGTCAAGAAACTGAAGCTGAAAAGAGTAAAGACAGTGGATTTTTACCTTACTGTAGATGATCCCAAGAATGCCAAATCCTGCGCTGCTCTGCAACGGAACTGCCAGGATACCATAAAAAGAATCGAAACTTTGCCCGATAGTAATACCTTGAAAATGGAAGGCGAAGCCCTTATCAAACGTATCGAAGATGTGGGCTACGCTGGTGCTTCCCGGATATTGATCATCGGTCACAAATAAAGGAGATAGGATGCAAATAGAAGACGATCTGTTTAAAATGACACAAACCCAGCTGAGCAAGCTGGCTAAAAAAATGGGCATACCAAGTTACTCTCAATATAAAGGCAATGAGCTGATTTTCAAAATGTTAGAGTTTCAGGCAGCGCAGGAAGGTCTGGCTTTCGTGACGGGCTGTTTGGAGATAATGGAAGACGGCTTTGGCTTCCTGCGTTTCCCCATCAATAGTTATCTTCCTGGCCGCGACGATGTGTATGTATCGCTTACTCAGATCCGACGCTTTGGCCTGAAGAACGGGCACATGGTTTCCGGTCCCGTGCGTTCCCCCAAAGAAGGCGAAAAGTATTACGCCCTGCTGCGGGTGGAATCGGTGAACTATATGTCCCCTAGCAGCTTGCAAGACTTGCGTACCTTTGACGAACTTACCCCTTACTACCCAACCGAACGGATCAATCTGGAATTTGATTCCGATAACTACAGCACTCGTATCATCAACCTTTTTACCCCCGTAGGCAAGGGTCAGCGCGGATTGATCGTGGCTGCCCCCAGAACGGGTAAGACCACTCTGCTACAGGATATCGCCAATGCTATTCTGAGCAATCACCCCGAAGTGTATCTGATCGTGCTGCTTGTAGATGAGCGCCCCGAAGAAGTAACCGAGATGAAGAAAGTACTTGTACCCGGAAATAGCGAAGTGATCTCATCCACATTTGATGAATCCCCAAAGAATCACACCAATGTGGCCGAGATCATCCTGGAGAAATCCAAGCGCATGGTAGAGCTGGGACAGGATGTGGTGATTGTGCTAGATAGCATCACACGGCTGGCCAGGGCGTACAACAATATCACCCCATCCAGTGGCAAGGTGCTCTCCGGTGGTATCGACGCCAACGGCCTGATCAAACCCAAAAAGTTCTTTGGTGCCGCCCGTAATACCGAAGAAGCAGGCAGCCTCACCATCATCGCCACTGCCTTGATCGACACCGGATCCAAGATGGATCAGGTGATCTTTGAAGAATTCAAAGGTACGGGAAATATGGAATTGGTGCTGGATCGCAGTATCTCCGATATGCGTCTGTATCCTGCCATCGATCTGGTAAAATCGGGTACGAGACGTGAAGAACTGCTGCTCACAAAAAACGAAATAAACCGCATGTATGTGCTGCGTAAATATCTCAAGACGATCAGCCCCATCCAGGGTATAGAAACTCTGCGCAAGCAGATGAAGGCCTCGCAAAGCAACGATTCGCTGTTGAACTCCATGAGCAATTGATGGAAATAACTGCCCCCGGCGGAGATTTTGAGAAGATCAAGTATGCCGTCATGTACGGTGCTGATGCCGTTTATACGGGGTTCAAAGAGTTTGGACTGCGTTCCGGCGCCACCAATCTCAGCCGCGAGGAGCTAATACTCGCCACAGCCTACTGCCAAGAACACGGCGCGAAACTCTATCTCACTCTGAATGCGTATCTCAGGAATGCTGATTTGAGCGAGCTGAAAGACTTCATATTGTGGCTGGATACAACTGGGATCGATGGTGTGATCGTTTCAGATCCCGGAGTGTTCAACTGCGTAAGACAGCATAGTAAACTACCCATCCACATCAGCACTCAGGCCAATGTGACCAATGTGGAAGCGGCCAGATTCTGGCAGGATCTGGGCGCCAAGCGCATTGTTCCCGCGCGTGAGCTGAGTTTCCAGGACATTTGTCAGATCAAGGAAGCTCTGCCCGAGCTGGAGCTGGAATGTTTCGTCCATGGGGCGATGTGCGTTGCCTACTCGGGACGCTGCCTGCTGAGCGCATACATGAACAATCGCAGTGCCAATTCCGGCTCCTGCACTCATCCCTGCCGCTGGAACTGGGCGCTTTCCGAAGAGAGCCGTCCCGGAGAATACTTCCCCCTGGAGGAAGACAATCACGGCAGCTACATTCTCAGCTCTTCAGACCTTTGTCTATTACCAAAAGTACACCAGCTAAAGGCGTCTGGCATCGACGCCGGCAAGATAGAGGGCAGGATGAAAAGCCTGTACTACGTAGCCCAGATCACTCGCCTCTATCGCGCAGCGCATGACGCCGATCCGCAGGACCAGGAACTGATGCAAAAGCTGACCCATGAACTGGACAATGTGTCACATCGCAGCTATTGGGACGGTTTCTACGATTTCAGCGATCCCGGCTGGGGCATCAGCCAGGAAAAACGCAGTTATAGCTCCAAGAGAGAGTATATTGGAAAGATAATTGCACATAGCGAGGACAGAGTATGCTTCGATGCCCTCGCCAAGATCGAGCCTGGAGATAGGATCGAGGTGATCTATCCCAATATTCAGGATGATATCTCTATGATAGTAAATCAGATATATGACAATGAAGATAATGTGGTAAGCTCCACACGGCCAAACTATCGGTATAGTTTGCGGCTGGAGCACCACAATCTACAAGGAGGCTTGATCCGTAAATGCGTAGAATCCTCCTGATCCTCCTATCTATAGGTGCTCTGGCACTTTCAGCCGAGATCCGTAAGGAACTGCAGCAATTGGAGAGCCGTTATCAGAAAGGCGATGTTGCCATTCTGGCAGAACATCTGCCAGCGCTCAAAGCATCTAACGATGAAGAAAGAGCCTTTATCTCCTATTATGGCGCTGTGATCAAGAAAGACAAGGCAGATGCTCTGGCTCTATTTTCGCGCGCTGGTGAGCGATACGCCAAAACATTATATGGCCAAATGGCACTTCTGGAAGCAGCAAAGATTCAGCTCCTGGACCGAAACTACCCTGAGGCCGGAACCTTGCTGCGTCAGATCAATACGCCGGAACTGCCTCAGAGGATGTATTGGCTTGCTGTGATGGCTTATGGGATGGATGATTATAGCGGCGCGGTGGCAAATAGCGAAAATTATCTACGCCTGAGCCCAAAAGGTGATTTCGCTGAGAATGCCTTGCATCTAATCAGCGACGTTTACATCGAACAAAAGAAATACAGTTCGGCAGAGCAGGCTTTGGAACGGGTAACAAAGCTGAAAAAATATGACCGCCAATATTATCTCTATCGCCTTGGCTACACCCTGGAAAAGCGGGATAAACTCAGCGACGCCATCGCTGCGTATCGGGAAGCTTACGAACTGGATAAATACTCGCAAGTGGCATACCAGGTGGAGGAACAGATCTTTGCCCTGCGAAGCCGGAGACCCTCCATGGATCTGAGCTTTTTGTATCCTTATACCCTTCTGGAGATTGATCTGAGCGACAGCCTTCAGGTAAGTATATCTGCCGGGACTCAAGATACTACTCCATCAGTTTTTGTAGAGGCCTTTAAGATCGACGCAAACCTCCCCACCAAGATCCTGGCCAAACCCAACACGGGATTCTATCTTCAATCAGGCAGGTTTTCTGTGGAGAGCAATGCCAGGCGCCTGGTAATTAGCATCCGGGAAATGCGGATACCTGCAGTGTATTATGAGGAAAAGCATCAGGATAAATTGACCTGGGTGGTACTGGCAGGACCTTTCACAGACAAAGAGGAAAGCGGCAAAGCCAAAGACATACTGGCCAGAAGCGAGATCAACAGCTTCATCGTTCAATACTAAATGGATACCACCAAGCTCACCCCCATGCTGCGTCAGTTCTTCGAGGTGAAGGAAAAGCATCCAGACAAGTTGGTGCTCTTCCGGATGGGGGATTTTTATGAAACCTTCTTTGAGGATGCGCATACTGCATCCAAGATCCTGAATATCACCCTCACCACACGCAATAAGAACGATGATAATCCCGTTCCCTTGGCAGGATTCCCCTACCATGCGCTGGATAACTATCTGGACAAGCTGATCAAGAGCGGACTGAAAGTGGCCATCTGCGAACAAGTGGAGGATCCCAAAAAAGCTGTGGGACTGGTTAAGCGGGATGTTACCGAGATCATCACCCCTGGCGCAGTGCTGGACCAGAACCTGATGGAAGGTTCTGCACACGTCTTTTTGGGCAGCGTGTATCTGGGGGACAAGAGCAGGAAAAACGGCTTTGCCTGCCTCGATCTATCCACCGGAGATTTTTGCTTCACAGAATTGGTACCGGAGGAACTAAGCGGGGAGATAATGCGTATGCGTCCTGCTGAGATCATCATCGACAGCCTGGCCAGCAAGGAATACATCCAGACCCTGAAGCTGGATTATGAACCCACCCTTAGCATTTTTGACCACTGGCAATTTCAACCTTCAGAAGCTTCCAGTCTGCTGAAAAAGCACTTTGACGTGAGCAGTCTGGAAGCCTTTGGGGCTCACAACAAACCACATGGGGCTACAGCCGCTGGAGCAGCTCTGGCCTATGTGATGAGTCTCTATCAAGTGCCTCTGACCCATATCACAGCCCTGCACTACTATACCCTGTCGCAATTCATGCAGCTGGACGAGATCAGCCGTCGCAATCTGGAGCTCAGCCGTAGTATCCGTTATGGGAGTAAACACGGCAGCCTGCTCAGCGTTATCGATCAGACTGAAACCCCCATGGGCGCGCGCCTGCTCTCGGAATGGCTCACACATCCCCTGATCAGAGTGGAAGACATCCGGGACCGGCAAAACCTGATCGCCGCATTCATCGACCAATCAGCCTACCTCAAAGAGACAAGAAGCAAACTGAAGGAGATCGGCGATATCTCGCGAATCGTATCCCGTTTGGGTTCGCTAAGAATAAATCCCCGAGAGTTGCTGGCCCTGAATAGCTATCTGATCAGCGCAGCAGACTTGAAGAAGCTGTTATCCTCGCAGCAAAACCCTCTGTACGAAGACTGGCTGAGGTGGCTGAGTGGATATGAAGACATTTCCGACAAGATCGAGAAGGCGATCCAGGACGCACCACCCCCGACGATCACAGAAGGGAACATCATCCGTCATGGGTACAATCCCGATCTGGACGAGCTATTGGACATTATTCACGATACCAAGACCTGGATTGCCCGTCTGGAAGAGGACGAACGGCAAAAGACCGGGATATCTACACTCAAGATCGGCTATAATAGAGTCTTCGGCTATTACCTGGAGATCGGTAATGCCCATGTGAACAAGGTTCCAGATTACTACATCGCCAAGCAAAGCCTGGCCAATGCAGTGCGCTATATCTCGCCCCGGCTGAAGGAATTTGAGGCGAAAGTGCTCTCAAGCGAAGAGAAAAGCAAAAATTTGGAATACGAGCTGTACAAAGAACTCCGTGAGGATTTGGCAAGGGAACTACCTCGATTGCAACAGCTATCGGACACTATCGCTCAGATCGATGTCTATAGTGCCCTGGCCTTTCTGGCCTGGCAAAACCGCTATTGCCGTCCAGAGTTTAGCGATGATCGCACCCTGAAGATAGTGGCAGGACGTCACCCAGTGATTGAGAAGCTGATGGACGAAGCGGAGTTTATCCCAAACAGCACCGAGCTGGACTTCCCGCAAACCACTGTAGCCCTCATCACAGGCCCCAACATGGCCGGTAAATCCACTTACCTCAGGCAAGTGGGCTTACTGGTGATCATGGCACAAATGGGGTCTTTTGTTCCCGCGGATGCAATGAGCCTGCCCATCTTTGACCGCGTCTTTACTCGCGTGGGCGCGTCGGACAATCTGGCTCAGGGACAGAGCACGTTCCTGGTGGAAATGATCGAGACCGCCAATATCCTGAATTCAGCCTCTGCGGAGTCTCTGATCCTGCTGGATGAGATCGGACGTGGAACATCCACATTTGACGGCCTCAGCCTGGCCTGGGCAATCATTGAGCAAATCCATCGCCAGATCGGAGCATTAACCCTTTTTGCCACGCACTATCACGAACTAACCGAATTGGAAAACATCTATCCTGAAATCAAGAACTACAACGTGGCAGTGAAACTTTACAACGATAATATGATCTTTGTGCGAAAGATCGAGCGAGGCGGGGCAGACCAAAGCTACGGCATCCAGGTGGCCAGGATGGCTGGAGTGCCCCAAAGGGTAATCCGGCGCGCCTCTGAGATTCTAAAAAACCTGGAAGAACACGAGATCAGCCCCCAGGGACTCAGCGCTACATTGCGCAAGAAGTTGAGTAAAAGCGCGGGGCAATTGGAAATCTTTGAAGTGATGATAGATAAAGCCAATGAGCATGAAGGAGTCATCACCAAACTGAAGGAGCTGGAACTGGAATCCCTCAGCCCCATCGAGGCCTGGAAAATCCTCTCTGAGCTTCAGAATGAAATCTTGGGAGAAACATGAAACGCTTACTTTTTACCATCATCTGCAGCAGCTTGCTGCTGGTATCATGCTCCGGCCCCCGGGGCGAAAGCGCAGGAATCATCAATGGCACGAGAATCTCTTATCCTGAATACATCCGTGCCCTGCAGAGCAATACCATCGACTTTCGAAGCATTACCAATCGCCCCCCCGACGATTCTGAAAAGCAACTGATCTTCAAGGATACCTGGCGCAATCTCTCGATGCGCGTGATTCTGAATGAATACTACAAAAAATACCGGATCACCGTCAGCGAGGCGGAGGTGATCGATACTCTGAGCAAAAACATCCCTGCCTTTATCCTCGGTTCCGACGTCTTTATGACCGACGGTAAGTTTGACCGCGAACTTTACCTGCAATCCGTGAACCATGATAAACCCGTGAATATGAGCACATTACGCAAACGCTTTTTGGAAGACTACATTCCTCTACAGAAGCTTAAACCACGCATCATCGATGATGAACTGCTGGACAAAAAGACCAACACCAGAATCGCTGAGATTATCAGCGGAAGGCTGGATTTTGACCTCCTGGTCTTTGATCCCGACCACACACCTGCTGTATTGAGCGAGACAGAACTGAAGGATTACTATCAGCAAAACATCCAGAAATATGCTCTCGAGCCTCTTTACTCTGTGACTTACTTCAGCATCCCCATCGTACTCCAGGGAGAGGATTTTGAGTACACACAAAGCGTTGCAGATAGCATCTATCAGGAGATCAGCCATGGCATGAGCTTCGCGACGGCCGTAACCAAACGCAGTGAATATATGAGCGGGCTGCGGGTGATCGAATCAGGCTTCGTGAGAGTGGAGAATGTGGATCCCCAGGTGCTGGCGATCCTGGAACCTTTGCCTGAAAACGTGCAGAGTAAGCTGATCCGGCACGACAACGGCTTTTTCATCTATGAGAAGCTCCAACGCACCAAATCCATGATCAACTACCGCATGCTGCAAATTCCCCCCGTGATCTCGCCCACCACAGTAAACGCGCAACACAGCCGCGCCCTGGGTGCGCAAAGTCTGGCACGAAGCCTGGGCATGAAAGATGCAGCTACAGAATTGAACGCCCACCTCTACCAAACAGATAAAGTCCGCCCTGGAGAAAATTGGTTTACCGATCCCCTGGTCATTAGTACGATCGAAGCCTCTCTGATAAAATATAAGAAGGGTGACTTCCTCGATCCTGTGTATTCACCAGTCACGGGGAGCTGGATTGTGGCTCAGCTCACCGAGAATCAAGTAAATCGCGCACAACCCTTCAGTGAACTGAGGGACAGCATTGCAGCGGAGTTGCAAAGAACACGCCAGCTTCAGATTGCTTCCCAAAATGCGGAAAAGTGGCTGCACGAACATCCCGATCTGGCTGTAAGCGCCAATCATCCCGATTATATTTTAAAGCAGTATTCACAGAGCAGCATTCAAGTCACTTATGAGGGCGATAAGCTAGATACCGCCATTTTGCACGCCTTCACCGGATCGAAAGACAGGGTGGACAAACTGGGTGATAAGAGCATCATCGTTATTCCTCGCAAGCTTTATCCCTCCGAAGGCAGATCCGCGGATTCCGCGCTTACGCGGGAGTATTTCGTGAGAACTCTCAGCCCCAATTGGTTTGAAGAGTGGATGAATGGCAAGCTGAACCAGGCTAAAGTGCAGATATACGTTACGCCATGAACGATGAGCTGTTCATGAACATCGCCCTTGGGGAAGCGCGGCTGGCGCTGACTGAGGACGAGATCCCCGTGGGCGCTTGCCTGGTACGTGAGGGCGCAGTGATCGTCCAGAACCATAACCGCACCAGACAATTAAACAGTCCCTTGGGACACGCCGAGAAGCTAATCCTGGATACTGCCCAGAGTATGGGATTGAAGTATCTGCAAGACTGCGCGTTATATGTAACACTCGAGCCCTGTCTGATGTGCAGCGGGATGATCATTCTTTCCAGAGTGGGCAGAGTGATCTATGGCTGTAGTGACCCCAAAGCCGGTGCATCTGGCTCCATATACCATACTTTACTGGATAAAAGCTTCAACCACCATCCGGAGGTCAAACGCGGGGTACTGAGCGCTCAGTGTGCTTTGATCTTGACAGATTTCTTTAGAAATAAACGTTGAATTCACCATGCGGAGAGTTGCCGGAGCGGTTGAACGGGACGGTCTCGAAAACCGTTGTACCTTTACGGGTACCCAGGGTTCGAATCCCTGACTCTCCGCCACTTTATCCTGGGATGTAAGACATGAGAAAGCCCTCCCCAACCCTGATCAGTAAAGCTGCCAGACTCTTTTCCTGCCCCGATGATCCCGTGTACTTTGCCGGGGGTCACGACTGGTCTGATGGCACGATTTATCATCACCAGCAGCGAAACTTGATGTTGAAGTTTATGCTAGCCTCCGATGATCAATCGCTTACTGCCACTAAACATCGCATGGCTTTTGCCCGATACTTGAGCGAGAATGGCATCCCATGCCTCTGCCCCATCTCCAGCATCAATGATGATCTGGTCGAGGTCCTGGACGATGACGGGCACTGCTACCTTTGTTATGCTTGGCAAAAGTTAGAAGGACATACCCTTGCGGACCTACATCCACGGGTTTTAAGCTCATTTTATACAAACTGGGGAAGGATGCTGGGCAAATGCCACAAACTGGCTACCGAGTACCCCCTCTGGCACGAAAGCATTGATCTGGAAGGACAGGTACTATCCCGCAAGAGAGAAAGAGATACTCTGGGCTACATGAATCCCGATTCTGAAGTGCGTCAAGCCTGGTTTGAGATTCACGCAAAGCTGGATGAACGGAGCTTTGACAGAAGCACACACGGCTTCATCCACAATGATCCCCATCCCCACAACATCATTCAGAGCGGATCCCGGCTCAGCTTACTCGATTTCGACGTGTCCGGCCTGCATTTCTTCGCTACCGATGTGGCCATTTGCATCTACAGCGAATACTCCCGGGCCTGTTTCCATAGCAAGCATCGGGTACCGCGAAACGATCTGAGGGAATTGTTCCTGCGTCCCTTCATGAAGTCCTACAGAAGTGAATACAAGCTGCCTGAAAGCGAGATTATGGACATCGAATTGTTTATAAACTATCGCCGGATGATCATGTTTACGGTTTTTTACAGGCAGATTAGCGAACAGAATCCCCGATATCTCCAGCAGTTCAAGCGGGAGATACTGGACGAGATACCCTACCTGGGCTTTGCGTTGGACTTCTGAAGCTCATCCAGCATCTTGGCGATGCGTCGTTGCCTCGTCTCGGGCTTCTTAGCATCCATAATCCAGTCCATATACTCCTTTTGATGGGTATAGGATAGACGATCCAACATATCACGCAGCCCGGCCGCCTTCACAGCATTATCCACATCTTCCGGGATCTCGGCTTTACGCGGTTCAAGATCGTGATCCAGCCTCATAGTAACAGTATCCCCGACATCATAACCAGTAGCCGCTCGCATCTTATTGTTGAAAACCATCATCGGTGGATAACCAGCATATTTGGCGATGGTGCTGCGGAAGGCATGGCCGTCGATGTTGATAAGTACAGGTACACGCCCATTTTTACCAAACACCTTTTGCAGATCGATATCGAAAATGAAGTAAGCGCTACCGGGGTATTCCTGAGAGGATAGCACTGGTACCGTAAGAGTGATGCTATTGGGAACCAAAGATTACCCCGATTTCACGGATCGCGCTCTGGGGGCAATCTGATCCATGCGCACCATTATCCGTGATACCATCGCCATAAAGAGCACGAATGGTACCTGGCAGGCGCTTTTCTGGGATTACGTCGCCCAGTAAGTCCCTCAGCTTGTGCACTGCGTTATCCCTTTCCAAAACCAGTGCCCAGGACACTCCTGAGCACATAAACTCCTCCAGCCGGGGATAGAATTCCTTGCCCAAATGATCCACATAGAAGCTCCTGCTCAAGTCAGAATCAAAACGAAAGATCATGGCCTCTATGATATCAAAGCCCTCCCTCTCTATAATGCTGATGATCTCACCCGCATGCCGAGCCCTTACGGCGTTTGGTTTAATCAGCAGCAGGGTGCGTTCTTTCATTTGGTGGGGAAAATGGTCTCGATATAATCCAGCGCGGCCACTTTGATGGCGATATCGCGGTTCAGAACGCGGCTCATGCGCACCTTATGCTGCAGGATCTCGGTCCAGATTTCGTGAAGCTCACTGGGCTTGAATTCCATGCCAGTATAGAGCTTCAGCATATCCTGGTAAAACTCGTCGCGATCAGAATCAACGCGCGCAATCACCAGTTTCTGGCTATCGCCGCAGAGATCATAATCCTTGTATCGCACATCGATCACCGCGTAACCAAGCTTTAGAAGGTTCTCAAAATTGATCTGTAATTCCATCTCGTTCATTTTCTTACACTCTCATTAGATTTATTTGCTCGACAGGATACCCCCTGCCGATTAAGTGGTTTCCATGCTGAATCCTTTGGCTTTTCAGTCAAGAAGAATTTATACGAGGGGAATATGCAAAGCTTCCAGATCCAGACCGAGTATCAGCCCAGTGGTGATCAGCCTTCCGCCATCAATGAACTTGTGCAAGGTGTACAGCAGGGAAAGAACTTCCAGGTACTGCTTGGCGTCACTGGCAGTGGAAAGACCTTCACTATCGCCAACGTGATCGAACGGATAAATCGCCCCACCCTGGTGCTCTCGCATAACAAAACCCTTGCCGCGCAGCTCTATGGCGAGCTCAAACAGCTTTTCCCTGACAATGCAGTGGAATACTTTATCTCTTACTACGATTATTATCAGCCGGAGGCCTACATACCCGGCAAAGACATCTATATCGAGAAGGATAGCAGCATCAACGCCCAGATTGAGAAGCTGCGTTTGCGCGCCACAATGAGCCTGATGGAGCGCCGGGACGTGATCATCGTGGCTTCAGTATCCTGCATATACGGTTTGGGAGTACCGGAAGAGTATCGCGAAGCTCTGATCCGTCTGAGTGTGGGGATGAAGCTGGATCGCGATGCCCTCCTGCAGAAACTGGTGGCAGCCCACTACGCAAGAAATGATATAGCCTTTGAACGGGGCGCGTTCCGGGTTCGGGGCGACATCGTGGATATCTACCCCGCCTACCTCGAGCATTGCTTGAGAGTGGAATTCTTTGGTGACGAAATCGTCAATCTGGAAAAGCTACATCCCATTTCCTATCAAAGCCTTGGCGCAGTGGATGAATATCCGGTTTACCCCGCCATTCATTTTATCATGAGCGAGGATAAATTGCGCGATGCCACGCACAGCATTGAAGCTGAGATGAATGAGCGGGTGAAATATTATCTGGACAATCAACGCTATGTGGAAGCTGACCGCTTGAAACAACGCACGATGTTCGATCTTGAAATGCTGCGCGAATTAGGCTATTGTAGTGGCATCGAAAACTACACGAGGCACCTTACCGGAGCCCAGCCCGGCATGCCGCCAAGCTGTCTTCTGGACTATTTTCCCCAGGATTTCCTCTTTGTAATCGACGAGTCACACGTCAGCATCCCTCAGGTTCATGGCATGTTTGGTGGAGATTACACTCGAAAGAAAAACCTCGTGGAATACGGATTCCGATTGCCCTCCGCCTTCGACAACCGCCCCTTGCGCTTCGAAGAGTTTGAAGCGTACATGCGTCGCGTAATCTTCGTTTCCGCCACTCCTGCGGACTATGAACTCGACAAGACTGGCGGCGTTGTGGTGGAACAAGTGATCCGCCCTACCGGTCTGGTGGATCCCGAGATCGAAGTGAAGCCCATTAAACATCAGGTGGACGACCTCATTGCGCAGTCCAAAGAACGTGTGGAAAAGGGACATAAGGTACTCGTGATGACCCTCACCAAACGCATGGCAGAAGATCTGACCACATATCTGGATAAAGCAGGTGTCCGTGCCCGCTATCTGCACAGTGATATCGATAGTATCGAGCGCGCCAAGATCATCCGGGACTTGCGCCTGGGGGAATATGACGTGCTCGTGGGCGTGAACCTCTTGCGGGAAGGACTCGATCTGCCCGAAGTATCCCTGGTAGCCATTCTTGATGCCGATAAAACAGGTTTCCTGCGCTCATCTCGTTCGTTGATCCAGATATCAGGACGCGCTGCCAGAAATGTAGAAGGCAAGGTGGTCTTTTATGCCGATGTCATCACAGAAGCCATCGAACGTACGATTTCCGAGACAAACCGACGCCGCGCCAAACAACTGGCGTACAACGAAGAGCATGGGATCACACCGCAGACCATCATCAAAACCATGGAACAGATCATGCAATCGACCGCCATCGCTGAAGGCTACGAGCCTGAACCCGAAAAGCCGGACAGCAAGCCTAAGAAAGAAGAGTTTGAACAGTATCTGGAGCTGGATACCATGGCCAAAATCGTCGATCTGCTCACAAAAGAGATGAATAAAGCCGCCGCAAATCTTGATTTTGAACGCGCTGCCGAACTGCGTGATCGCATCTGGGAACTGAAGAACACTCAATAAACATGTTTTCCATATGCTCCCAGATACCGCGAACCACAAATCAAGCCCCTAAAAATAGCTTGCCATCCCAGGCCGGGTAAAAATCATGACTGCATAGACTTTATTACCAATGCAGGAGCGTCAGATGGCTGTGAGTTTCTTTTGCACAGATTGTGGTTTCGAAACCAATAAATGGAGCGGTAAGTGTCCCAATTGCGGAAGCTGGGGAACCCTGAAGGAAAGTAGCCGTGTGCTGGGGAGAGGCTCCACGCAGAACGATGCTGGCCCTCGTCCCAAAGCGCAAAAGATCGTGAAGCTGAGCACCAAGGAAGAGGCCCGGCTGCAAACGGGCAATCCCGAATTGGATCTCGTACTTGGCGGAGGCATCGTCAGCGGGATGCTGATCCTCATCGGTGGTGAACCAGGAATCGGAAAATCCACGTTGATGCTGCAATTGGCGCAATGGCTGGGCATAATGGGCAGGAAAGTGCTCTATGCTTCCGGCGAGGAAAGCGCAGCTCAGATTCATCTGCGGAGTAAGCGTCTGAGCATAGACAGTGAGAACATCCTGCTGCTCTGCACAAACGACACGGAACATATCATCGAGGCCATAGAGGAAGAGCAGCCAGTTCTGGCGATAGTGGATAGTATCCAATCCATATCAATCGGCTCTCTGGATTCCATCCCCGGTAGTGTAAGTCAGTTGCGAGAGAGCACAAATCGCATCCTGAAATGCGCCAAAAGCACAGGTATCCCCGTCTTCATGGTAGGGCACGTAACCAAGGAAGGATATGTGGCTGGCCCCAAGATCTTGGAACATATGGTAGATACGGTGCTCTACTTCGAGGGCGAGATGCGCAATCAATACAAGATTCTGCGGGCTGTGAAGAACCGTTTTGGTTCCACTAATGAGATCGGCCTGTTTGAGATGACTCAAACTGGACTGATGCAGGTGGAAAGCCCCAATGCCATCTTCCTAAGTAATGAACACAGCCAGGTAGGCACTTCCATCGGCTGCATTATCGAAGGCAGCCGCAGCTTCATCGTGGAAGTACAGAGTCTGGCCACGGGATCAAACTATGGCACACCACAGAGAGTGGTGGTGGGTCTGGAACAGAAGAAGCTGGCGATCCTGCTGGCCATCCTGGAGAAAAACCTGGCTATGTATCTGCGCAGCAATGACGTCTTCATCAATCTGGCCGGAGGCATCCGCAGCGCTGATCCTTCGCTGGATCTGGCGATCCTGGCAGCCATAATCTCCTCACTGAAGGATACTCCCTTGCCCGAAAACTCCGTATTCATCGGCGAAGTAGGGCTAAATGGAGAGGTTCGTCCGGTATCGCAACTGGAAGCACGGATCAGCGAAGCCAGCAAGCTGGGATATACAAACATCTTTGTATCGGCCTATGCCAAGCTGAAAGCCTCGGCACAGGTGCACAAACTGAAGGATATCAGAGGCTTATACAGCGCGTTGTCTTAGCTGCGACAAGCTCCTATTAGATCCTGGATAGATTTATCTTCTTTGAGCAAATGCTCCGCCAGCCCCATGATCAGCTCTGGCGCGGCGAGAGGATTGATGAAATTTGCCGTGCCAATTGCTACTGCTGAAGCGCCAGCCCAGATGAATTCCAGCGCATCCTTCCAATCATAGATCCCCCCCATGGCGAGGATGGGAATCTTCACAGCCTGGGCAGCTTTGTATGTAAGAGCCAGAGCTATGGGCTTAATGCCGATGCCGGTGTAGCCACCGATTCCTTTCTTTATGCGACTTTTCCCCGTTTTGTAATCGATCGCCATACCAAAGAGGCTATTGATCAGCGCTATGGACGTGGCACCCCCGGATTCTGCAGCCTCGGCGATAGTGGCGATATCGCTGACGTTGGGACTTAGCTTCACGATCAATTCACGTTGGGTAATCCCCGCTAGCTTTGAGCAGAGCTCATGCACGGTATCTGGACAAACGCCAAAGGCAATGCCTTCATTTTCCACATTGGGGCAGGATACATTCACTTCATAGCCCGCGATGCCTTCGCAGGCCTCAAGGGCTTCCAGCATACGGCAAAACTCAGTTATACTGGAGCCAGAAAAGCTTACGATGAGTGGGATCTCCAAGGTGTCCCTATATATGGGTAGTTTATCGGCTATGAAGCTCCCCAACCCCGGATTTTGCAGTCCGATGGAATTGATCAAGCCTGCCTCTGTCTCAAAGAGCCGACAGGGTTCATTGCCTTTCTTGGGCTCCATGGTGATGGTTTTGCATACAAATGCGCCCAGACATGAGGGATCAAAGAACTCCAGATTCTCCAGATCAAAGGTACCGGAGGCCACGGTCAGGGGCGTACGCATGGACAATCTACCCAGGGAGGTCTGCAACAGATCGTTGGCAATGCAATGCTTTTCCCAAAGGTTTTTTACATCAGTTCCCATCTAACCTCCTCCGCGTCGAACACTGGGCCTTCTTTGCATACCCTGAGATAATCCCATTGGTCTTTGGTGCCGATCGGTACTGCGCAACCGTGACAAACGCCAATTCCGCAGGCCATGTACGCTTCCAGAGAAGTATAGTGAGTGATGCCCTCAGTTTTGGCTATCTTGTGAGCGGCAGCGAGCATGGGCAAGGGTCCGCAGCTATACATCACTTCGATTCCCTGATTGCGGATCGTCTCCGCCAGATTGGCAGTCGCCAGTCCCTCGCGTCCGATTGAACCGTCCACAGTCCACATTTCATCACAGGGGAATACATCCGCGCTGGATGCGCCGCCATGTACCCAGTATAGTTGATTGTGGTTGATCAATACTTTCTGTAAGTACCACAGAGGTGGATAGCCCACACCGCCGGAGAGCAGCAGGATATGCTTGCCGCTGAAGAGGGGGAAGCCGTTTCCGCAGGGGCCCACCAATTCCAGTATATCACCCGCGCGCAGTTTGGAGAGGGCGGTAGTGCCCTCCCCCACTTTCTTGATCATGAAGCCAATGCGGCCTCCCTGATTGTCGTAAATACTAATCGGCTTGAAGAGCTTTGGGATGCTGCGGCTCTGATTGGCATTCTGCAGCGCTGCCAGGGCTCGGATCTCATAGAACTGACCGGGTTTTCCGGCCGCTCCCAGGGCTTCATCCCAGATCCAGAGAATGAAGTAATCATCATTCAGTTCTTCACGAAACTGAATAGAGCGCTGACGGTATTGAGCATTCATTATTCATCCTGATAGCTTATGTTTCCGCCTACGATGGTGTAACGCACTTTTGAGGGCATCTCGCGTTCCAGCCAAGGGCTGTTTTTACTCCTCGAGGCAATGTTGTCTTTGTTAAATAGTGTTTTACCTTTTAGGTCGATGATAGTCAGGTCGGCCATTGCTCCGGTCTTTATCTCGCCGCCGGGTAAGTTCAACACACGCGCTGGACGGATAGTGAGGCTATCCACCAGAGTCTGCAAACTCATCTTGCCCTTCAGAACAAGGCTTTCATAGATCACTGCAAAAGCTGTTTCAAAGCCGATGATGCCAAAGGGGGCATGGTCAAACTCGCGTTCCTTTTCAAAATCTGCGTGAGGGGCGTGGTCGGTGGCGATGCAATTGATCAGACCATCGTTCAAAGCCTGAACGCAGGCCAGACGATCACTTTCCGCGCGCAGAGGCGGCTTCATCTTGGTATTGGTATCGAAACTGAGGCAGGCCTCTTCTGTGAGTACAAGGTGATGCGGAGTTACTTCGCAAGTGATGTGCAGGCCCTTTTGCTTGGCCGCTCGTACCAGTTCCAAGGACTTGGCGGTGGAGATATGGGCGATGTGCAAGCGCGCTCCAGCACTTTCGGCCAGCATGATGTCGCGTGCGATGATCACCTCCTCGGCCAGGCCGGATATGCCGGAGAGCCCCGTCTGAGTGGAGACTTTCCCGCCGTGGATCTGTCCTTTTCCTGCCAGAGCGTAATCCTCGGGATGCACGATCACAGGTATGTCAAAATTGGCAGCATAACGCAAACAGGAGAGCATCAAACGTGCGTTTTGAACGCATTTCCCATCGTCAGAAACTGCTACGATGCCACCGGATTTCATGGTTGCCATCTCGCTGATCTCTTCGCCCTTACTTTGTTTGGTGAGGGCTCCCACCACGTATACTCTGGCGCTACCGTGCTCTTTGGCGCGGAGCTGAATGTACTCCACTGAGGCGATGTTATCGGTCACCGGTTCGGTATTCGGCATGGCGCATACCGCTGTGAAACCGCCCTTGGCAGCGCTTTTGGTGCCGCTAACTATATCTTCCTTGTAGGTTTGTCCCGGGTCTCTCAGATGTGCATGCAGATCGATGAAGCCGGGAAACACCTGGCATCCTTTGGCATCGATCACTTTGTCCGCCTTTTCCGTGATTTTACTCTCGATCTTGGCGATGCGTTTACGATCGATCAGGATGTCCTTCTTCACCAGTTTTCCATTGATGTATGCTTCAGCGTTTGTAATAAGTATCTTCATTTTATCCCCCTCATGATCAGGCTTTCCCGCCCAGGATCAAGAACATCAGAGCCATGCGGATGGCTACACCATTGGCCACCTGCTCCACGATAACGCTTTGCGAGCTGTCGGCTATCTCGGGCAGAATTTCCACGCCACGGTTCATCGGCCCCGGATGCATGATGAGTGCGTGCTTTTTGGCATATTTCAAGGTTTCCCGCGAAAGCACATAGTGTTTGCTGTATTCCTCCAGAGAGGGGAACAGACCTTCGGTCATGCGTTCCAGTTGCATCCGCAGACCCATTACTACATCAGCTCCACTGAGGGCACGCGCTAGGTCATATTCCACCTTGCAACCATACACGCTTTCCATGTTGCCGGGCATCAGGGTTTTGGGACCGCAAACAGTTACCTTTGCGCCCAGCTTATGCATGCCAATCAGGTTGGAACGTACCACACGGCTATTCAGGATATCACCAACAATGGTAATCTTTACCCCTTTCAAGCTGCCCAATTTCTCCCAGATGGAATAGATGTCAAGCAGTGCTTGAGTGGGATGGGCATGCCGTCCGTCGCCACCATTGATTACCGGTTTCCCCGAATACTTGTTTACCATTTGCGGGCTGCCGGGGCTGCTGTGACGGATGCAATAGAGATCAATACCCATGGCATTCAGAGTATAAACTGTGTCCTGCAGGCTTTCTCCCTTTTGCAGAGCTGACACGCTGGCCTGAAAACTCACCACATCTGCCGAAAGACGATTGGCGGCCAGTTCAAAGCTCATGCGCGTACGAGTGCTGTTTTCCACAAAGAGGGTACATACGGTTTTTCCGCGAAGTGTGGGGATTTTCTTGTATTCGCGCAGATTAATCTCTTTCATGCCTTTGGCTGCTTCCAGAATATAGAGGATTTCTTCCCGCGAATAATCGTCGAGATCAAAGACGCTGCGTCCAACAAATTGAGGGTTCATGGTCTCTCCTTTCAAGCTCACTGGCTATGATTAAAGGTTTATTTTGTGGACACTCTGCAGGATCCCCTTCCTGCGTCAAGTACTATTTTTTAGTTTTAGCAGTCGCGAGTTCCAAGCTGAGCAGTTCCCCAAATCCCTTCCGCGAATTGGCAGTGATCACTTACCCCCTTGCCGCTAAAAGCGAGGTGGAGCTAAAGATCTATAACCTCAAGGGACAATTGGTGAAGCGTCTCTATGCCGGCTCTGTGGACAAAGGAGACCAGGTGCTGGCATGGGAAGGCTGCGATGACCAAAATCGCGAACTGCCTGCGGGGGTCTATATCCTGCAGTTGCGCATCAATGGCAAAGCTGGTGGCACCTTGAAAGTATTGAAGCTGTAAATGTAATTCATTATAGAGTAGCTATACAAGAGCCCTAGTCAGATTACAGCCTTGCTCCCTATCTGCTTGGACTCCACTCGGACCTCTCCTGAACACCACCTGAACCGCGTTCGGGAGCCTTTCAAGAGAGTTCCAAGTGGAGTCCAAACTACAAGGGGGAAGGAGCAATCATCAAGCTGGGTAGTGAATAGCCAGAAATTGTCCTTGACGCCTGAACAGCCTTTGCCATCCTTGCGAGAAAAGAAAATGGAGTAAATCATGCTGGTAACCACCACATCAGTAATACAGGGATACAAGATCGAGCAGTATTTGGATATCGTAACCGGAGAAACCATAATGGGCGCGAACATCGTTCGGGATCTGATGGCCTCGATAACCGACATCGTAGGCGGCCGTAGCGGTGCTTATGAGAGCAAATTGCAGGACGGCAGAAAAGAGGCGCTGGTAGAGATGAAACAGGCTGCCATGCGCTTGGGAGCTAACGCTGTGATCGGCGTGGATATTGATTATGAGGTGATCGGCAGCAGTATGCTGATGGTAGCCGCCTCCGGAACCGCGGTAGTGATGAAAAAGGATACCGAATAGGAATTTTTTTCTGGCGCAGGCTTGGACAATCGAACCCGATTTCATTAGTATGTGTCGGGCAAACTGGAATTTATTGGGTATTAGGGCGAACCGCAGTTCACCCTCCAAAAGCCACGCCGGGGCTGATGGAGACCTTGTCAACGTCTTCAATACCTGAAAAAATGTGATCGTTCAGTATAAACGAAGGCATAGCATTAAAGCAAGACGTGATCAATTGATAACTAGGCTGGATAATAAAAAAAATTGAGCGAGTGCCACTTCAAATTGAGATTGACAGATTGTACGCCCAAATACAAACTAGCATCCCAAAGGATTTCAAACGAAAATCCGTGATAAGAACTCACTACCCATAGACTGAAGGAGACATGTGTACATGCGAAATATTCTGTTTGTTGCACTGTTGATTGCCACCTCTGCATTTTGTTCTGCAACGCTTAGCGTTGAAGCTGCAAACACGGTAAAGATCAATGAGATCAGCTTTGATCTCAATCTATACGCGGACACCCGGGTTGCCACAGATACCTATAGTCAGATAATATTTGAGGTATCCAGCAAATCTGAAGCTGGGACTATAAGCATCACATACAGCTCTCCTCAGATGGATGTGGATGTGGTGTTTTCTCCCCGGGAGCAATATGATGCCAGTGCATGGCTGGTGTCTGTTAATGCATCCTGCAAGCAGGAATTGTACTTGCATGATGTGTATCTGAGCATGGATTCGCCTGATGCCCCCATCAATGCCCATTTGAAAGGGATCAAGGCCATACACTCTGGGGATTTCACGGATAACGTAACCATCACTCCCTTCAGGGATAAGGCCGTAGAATTCACTCATCCTGGCGGTAACTTTTGGATTGTAGCCTCCGGATTTGATGAATGCGCGGGAGTGGAAGGATTAACAGCCAACCGGATTGTACTTTATGATTATAAAGGCCATTTTTTTCGCAGATATGTACAAGGCGGTACTTGGGAACAAATGATGGACACGATGTACAAGGCCAGTGGTAGCTCTCACGAGTGGAGCTTTCTACTATTCGCGGAAAAACCGTTACTTCTGGACATAAACCGCTGGCCTGCGGATAATAAGGCTGCATTGTGTATCACAAATGACGCAGATGGAGAAAACCTCAACAGTCTGAAAGCAGTGTATGAGGGTAGCAACAATCCAGAAAATCCCAAGTATTACAGTAAGGGCTTCTTTGCCAGAAACATCCCTGTATCGAGCACTGTGTTTGGCTGCAATCAGGAACTATTGGGTGAGATGTGGGCAAACATCAAAGACCATGGCAATGCCATCGGATATCACACCTACACTCATTCGCTAGATCCAGCGGGCATCAATTCTCAAGCCCTGCTTAGCGACCTCGCGCCCTATAATATTCGCTTGTGGATCGACCATGCCGTGCCCTCTAATCCTGAAGACGTCTGTTACCAGGGCTTGAATCCTGAAAGCGATAGCTATGTGGCAGATGCGATAAATGCCTCCAATATTGACTACATCTGGCCGGGAGACACCCCATACACAAACCCATTCAATGTGTATGATGAGGTGTGGCGCTTGCCACATCTGGTATATGAGGCCAAAGCACTTACCCGTCCGATCTGGTTTTTTGGGCGTACCAGAATGGAATTTTGGGGCTATACTAATTTTCTTGCTCCACTCTCGATGAAGTATCTGATGACTGCCGACAATCTGGATAAGCTGATTGAAGATAGAGGATTACACATCAGTTATACTCACTTTAGCGTGAGTAGCAATTCCTATATTCAGGCTTTTTTTGAGATCGCGGAGAATGGTGATTATGAAGTGCTCGATGAAGTGGATGACATGCTATTGATGCTGGACTATTATAGGACCCATCGAGGTTTGTGGATAGATACCCTGGAGAATATATTTGACCGGATGCTTGCCGTAGAGCAAGTCCAAGTGGTTTCAAGCGAGCGAGTCGATAAGGGGATCCATCGAGTGGTTTTGCAAAACGCGTCTGACTACGATCTTGATTATCTCAGTTTCAGATACATGAACGCCTCCTATAGCATCCCACATTTCGCACAAGGCGATACATACACTTTTTATGCAGCGGAGAATCCTGGTAGCAGCTCATTAGATCCTCAGAACCATGTATTGAGCTATTCTAATGGTAATTTAACACTGAAGAATAGATATGATCTGATGCTGTCACCAATGGACATCGACATCTACAACATTCGTGGCCAAAAAGTGCAATCATTCCGAATCCTGGAAAACATGCAACAATGGGTACAAAGCTTCCAGAACTATGCTTCCGGGATATACCTTGCTCGCATCTCTGCAGATGAGGGGCCTCGCGGTACAATCAGATTCATAGTCGTAAAATAAGTAGCTCCCCGATATGATGGTAGCACAGAATCGAGGGGAAACAGAAAGCACCACTGCCGTACAGCTAGTGGTGCTTTGTGCGAAAGAATGGGGATAGAATGAGTTCAGCGCTTCAGCAATCTACCTACATGGTTTAACCCGTTTCCGCTTACCCGATACAGGTACACACCTGCGGGGCTGGGTTTTCCGGTGGAATCCTCTCCCTCCCAGCGCAGTTCGTGGGATTCATGTACTTTTTGTCCCCTGAGGTTGAATACTTCCAGTTTCGAGGGGAATTCTTTACTGCCGGAGATGCTGAGTTCGCAACTCTGTGAAAAGGGATTGGGGCTCACCTTCACAGAGATCCTGGCGGAGGTGATGGATTCATCAGAGGTGCTGGAGCCCTCATCAAAATCAAGCGGGATCTCGTAAACAAAATCAGAGAATACCAGCTTGATTACGGTGTGGATTACTTCCCTCACCGGAATGATATTCGTGATAGTGAAGCTCATAAATCCCAGTGCTTCAAGCGTGGCGGGAAGCTCAATCGATACCTCCCAATCCTCGGCTACCAAACCTTCGCCAAAGATGATCTCTTCCAGGATTTGGTCTGTATTGCTGAGATTGATGATATCGATGGGCAGGCTGGCGCCTTGCGTGATGTAGTCCGGCAGCGGATCCATGTAAATGTATTCGCGAGGCATCAGATCTACCACTGCACCCTCTATCACCGTCAGATTGTAGGGAATGCCCTCAGGCAGATTGTACCATCCGTTGTACTGACCGCCCCAGCCAAAATTGAGGTGATACATCTCGCTTTCGTAGCCATCCACCACCACATTGTGACCGGCGTCCCAGGCGGGAGTAACCACCGCCAGATGCACCGGTATGCCATCCGCGATGTTGCTGATCATGCGAGTATAGATATCGCTGGCTTCAGGTCCTAACAGCACAGCGTTTTCAAAACCAAAACGTTGATAAGCTTCAAAGGCCTGACTGACGGCAAAAGTTCCCGACGCATCAGCAGAATAAATCTGCGTCAGGGCTGTGCCCGCGGCAAAGACGAGGGCTGCCTGCAGACTGTCGATAAGCGGAATATCATACTTAAAATCATGATTGACGCGATCCAGATAAGCGTTCAACTGAGGGAAAGATGGGAATTGCAGAGCGGCATAATCATCGTCGATGCGATAATTTCGCCCCGCATAATTATGCTGATAATCATCCGAATCGTCCAGACGTGTGCCATTGAGGGTCTTCAGATAATCCAGAATCTGACCCATCGCTATCGCGGGACACCCAGCTACGCTGCGGGTATTGGTGATAGGATCCATGGGACACATCATGTTCCAGGGATGAGTCTGATTCCAGCGTGCAGAAAGCAGATAGTCGTTGCGTGGCAGGCAATTCTGAGGATACTGCTCCGCCCTCTGCCAGGCTTGAGCATTGCGGGAATCGGCAAGGCTGAGCCGAGCACTCAGATCACCGATCAGGAGGTCACTCAAGGGATTATGCACAGCATTGAGATCATAATCTGAATCTGGCGAATAGGCCATCAGGGGCGGTAGAGTATCATCAGCCGATAGTACCATATAGCCCGTGGGCTGCAAGGTGTAAACATAGGCCAGGCTCTTATCTCCATCACGGAGTTCCCGAACCTGAGCTATATGCTGGTTTATCATGCGACTATCAAGCATGGTCTCAGCCAGAGCATCCGCGCGTTGGCGACTGATCGGGATGGCTCCCAGGGCGACACAAAGGAGAGTAAGTGAAAGGCAAATAATCTTTTTCATTAGTTCCTCTATTGCTTTTTATATTGAGTTGATGCAGATTTTGGGCAAAGTCTGCCACGCTGATGATTCTGTCAAGAGCAATTTGCATGAAGCAATTCCCCCAATTTATTTCGCAAATAGGTTATAAAGAGTCACCGAAAATTGCAAATCCGCTCACCGAAAATTGCAAATGCCAAAACATATACATATCCAAGAATCCAATTGCTTCCATACGAAATCCGTATTTGTATATTGCATATATCATTACGGGTTTATTCTCTTGATTCTGGAGCTGATAATAGTAACTACCACTTGGACAAAATAGTGTCCAATTTGCAGGTTTTGGTGATCAAAACAGGGAAATTTACTAAAACAATGTCCATTGGTCTTCTGCAAATGCTCTTCGGATATTCTTTTGTCTCTTCGACTTATCTATTTTGTCCATTGATCGCTATTTGCAATTATCGGTGACTCTTTATAATCAGGTTGGATTAAAAATGGGGGTATACAAGTAAAGTATTTCTTGACAGAGATAAGGTCTTTGAAAGAATTGACCATATAGTTAAAAATGAGACGCTAAAGGAATGAACAACATGGCAATAAATA